>JBBRLB010000122.1:0-18078 GCA_038231575.1 Opitutales bacterium
CAGCCCCCGGCGGCGAGGCCGCGCCCGATCGCGGCGAAGACCTGCAGATCCTCGACCGCTCCCGACCAGTGGCCGCCGGTCTTGAATTCCGAGCCGACGATAAATCCGTCGGCCTCGCTCAAGAAAAATCCGACATTCGCCGCCGTCACACCTGAGCCGAGATAAACGGGTAGGCGAGTGGCTCGCTTCACCTCGCCGACGTCTTCCGGCTTCGGTGCATCGCCCGTCGTCAGGCCTGTCACGATCACCGCGTCGCCGCGCATGAACTCCACGGCGTGCGCGGTTTCGCCGATTCCTACATCGGCGGTGATCGCGTGCGAGCTGTGCTTCTTTTTCACATCCACCCAAATCTGCACACGTTCCGCGCCGATCGCACGGCGGTAGCGCAAGAGCTCCGCGGCGGAAGATTGAATGATGCCTTCGTCGGCCACGTGTGCGAACGCAAAGCCTTCGGCGCGGATGAAATCGAGCCCGGCGGCGTGCGCGACGGCGAGCGCCTCCTGGTTGGCAGCCGCGAGCACCTGCACGCCGCACGGCAGACGCGCCGCGTCCTTTACCGCCCGCGCGATGATCGCCATCGCCGCGACAATCTCGGGGCCCACGCGGCCGCGCAGGTAGGGTGTGTCGTGCATGTTTTCGAGCATCAGTCCGTGCACGCCTGCGTCGCAGTAGAGTTTCGCTTCCTTCACGGCCTGCGCCTCGATCTCGCGCAGCGAACGCGCGCTGGCGGGTGTGCCCGGCAACGCACCGACATGAATCATCGCGATCACCGGCTTGGTGGCGCGGAAGAGTTTAGGGGAAGCAGGCATGGCGGGTCGGAGACGTTATTTCACGGCAGGTTTAATCGCCTGCTCCGCTTCCGCGAGCGTTTCGCAGGTGATGATTTGGACACCACTCCCGTAGTGAATGATCGAAAGAATCTTAAAGCCGATGTCCTTGTCCCGGTCAGGAATCACGCGAACGACCGTGCCGACACCGTGCTTCCGGCTCACGTCCATGATCCGGGTCAGATGCGGCACGCACTCCAAGTCCATCGACGCGAGGCCGGTCAAGTCCGTCACAACCGTGAAGCCCGCCGCCATGCCTGTCATCATCGTTTCGATTTCATTCGCGCAGGCTTCCGCACCGGCGGCTGTCACGTGTCCGAAATAGCTGACGCGAACAAGATGGGGCAGTCCGTCGGCTTGGATTTCAAATTCAGGTCGGGTCGGCACGAAAAGGTTCTGTCTCCGATTCGGATGAAGTTCACGGCGAATCGTCTGACGATCTTTTGGCTCGTGTCTGGGGCGCCGTCGGGCAACTCACGAGGTGTCGCACCGTCCCATTTGTTCCACCCCCCAAACCAAATCATGAAATCCTCCCTCCTCGTTGCCCTGCTTGCCCTCGGACTCGTTGCGCGCGCCGCCGCGGCCGACGCGCCCCCGACCGAACCGGTAATTATCGACCACACCCAAGTCGAAGCCACGTTTGCCAAGGGCCTGCCGCCGTGGTTCGTCAACACGAGTTACAAGATTCAAGCCGGTCGCCGCTTGGTCGGTGGTAAGCCGGAGGTGCACGAGCACGACACGGACATTCTTTGGGTGACCGAGGGCTCAGCGACTCTCGTCACCGGCGGCAAGGTGATCAACCAGACCACGAAGAGCCCCGGTGAATTCGGCGGCGACAAACTCGAGGGCGGCGTCACGCGCAAGGTCGTGAAGGGTGATCTCATCGTGATCCCGCAGGGCGTGCCGCACTGGTTCAGCGAAGTCGAAGGCACCTTCCTCTACTTCGTCGTCAAAGTGACGAAGTAATTGTCACCCGCCCGCGCCGGCGTCGCGTCGCTTACTGGTCGAGCTCCACGTAACCCTTGGGGTGGGTGGAGTGCCATTTCCACGCGGTGGCGACGATCGAGTCGATGTTCGGGAATTTGATTTTCCAGCCGAGTTCGCGCTGGGCTTTCGTCGAATCGGCATACAGCGCTGGCGGATCGCCGGGGCGGCGGGGGCTTTCCTTCACTTTCACTTTTTTTCCGGTGACTTTTTCGACGGCGCGGATGACTTCGCGGTTCGAGGTGGGCCGGCCGGTGCCGAGATTGTAGAACAACGCGGTGCCGGGTTTGGCCAGCTTTTCGAACACCGCGATGTGCGCGCGGCTGAGATCGTCGACGTGCACGTAGTCACGCTGACAGGTGCCATCGGGCGTGGGGTAGTCCGTGCCGAAAAGTTCGAGGTGCGGCCGCTGCCCGGTCGCGACCTGAATCGCGAGTGGGATCAGGTGCGACTCCGGCGTATGATCTTCGCCGATGACGCCGTCCTCCGCGGCGCCGGCGGCGTTGAAATAGCGAAACGCCGCGAAACTGAGGCCGGTCGCCGGCGCGAGGGCCCGGAGCGCGTTTTCGATGTCGAGCTTCGTCTGCCCGTAGGGATTGATCGGAGCCTGCGGGAAATTTTCGTGGATGGGCAGTTTGGCGGGCACGCCAAACGTCGCGCACGTGGAGGAGAAAACGAATTTCTTCACCCCCGCCTCCAGCATGGCGTGCAGCATGTGCAGCGTGTCAGCGCTGTTGTTGAGGTAGTATTTCAGCGGATCCGTCACTGATTCGCCGACGTAGCAGTAAGCGGCAAAATGCATGACGAGATCGATTTTCTCGGCGCGGAGGATGCGTTTGACGACGCTCTCGTCACCCAAGTCTCCGCCATGGACGGTCACGTTCGGTGCGAGCGCGCCGCGATGACCGTAGACAAAATTGTCGAGCACCACGGGCCGATGGCCGGCCGCGGCAAGTTGGCGGACGCAGTGACTTCCGATATAACCAGCTCCTCCGACGACAAGAACGTTCATGCAACGAGGGTTGTATTGCTTTCACGGCGGAGTTGGCTAGCGATTTCCGTTTACTCTCGCATGTCTCCTTCGCGCGTCGTCATCACTGGTGTGGGTCTCACGGCCCCGAATGGCAACTCCCTGGCCGAATTTCGGGGCAATTTGCTGGGCGGCGTCGCCGGCATTGAACGGATGGAAATCCGCTACATGGGTTCGCAGCTCGCGGGCGTGTGCCACTACGACGCCCTGCGCCACCAGAAAAAAAAGGAAGTGCGCGTCGGCACCCGCGCGGGGAGCATCTCGATTTACTGCGCGCGCGAGGCGCTGGCCGACAGCGGCGTGGCGTGGGAGGCCGTCCCGAAGGATCGCGTCGGCATCTACATCGGCTGCACGGAGCACGGCAACGTGGAGACCGAGAACGAAATCTACAACATCTCGAAATTTAACTACGACACGAAGTTTTGGTCGCATTACCATAATCCCCGCACCGTCGCCAACAACCCCGCCGGGGAAGCTTCGCTCAACCTCGGCGTGACCGGCCCCTGCTACACGATCGGCGCGGCCTGCGCCGCGGGCAACATGGGCCTTATCCACGCGACGCAGATGTTGCGACTCGGCGAGGTGGATTTCGCGATTTGCGGCGGAGTGAGCGAGAGCATCCACACGTTTGGCATTTTCGCGGGCTTCAAGTCCCAGAACGCGCTCGCGACACACGACGACCCGAAGAAGGCCTCGCGTCCCTTCGACAAGGGGCGCAACGGCATCGTCATCTCCGAGGGTGGCGCGCTCTACACGCTCGAGCGCCTCGAGGACGCGCAGAAGCGCGGCGCCAAAATCTACGCCGAGATCGCCGGGTATCATGTGAACAGCGATGCCAGCGACTACGTGTTGCCGAATCCCACGCGGCAGGCCGAGTGCGTGCGGGCGTCACTCAAGCGCGCCGGCCTCGTCCCGCGTGACATCCACATCGTCAACACCCACGCGACCGCTACGCCGCTCGGCGATATCCAAGAGTGCGAAGCCATCCGCGCGGTCTTCGGCGAGGGCTGCCCCGACACGTCCATTAACAATACGAAGAGTTTCATTGGCCACTGCATGGGGGCCGCTGGAGCGCTCGAGCTCGCAGGCAACCTGCCGTCGTTCGACGACCTCACGGTGCACCCGACCATCAACGTCGACGATCTCGATCCGCAGTGCGCTTTGCCCGGTCTCGTCCTGAATCAGCCACGGAAAGTTGCGAAAGTGGACACCATCCTGAATAATTCCTTCGGTATGCTCGGAATAAATTCCACGTTGATTGTTAAACGGTTTGCCGCCTAATTCGCGCCACTCACTCGACTATGACCAAAGAAGACTGCAAAAAGGTGGTGCTCGACATCATCGCGGACATCGCGCCCGACGAAGACTTGAGCAACGTCAAGCCGGACGTCCGCCTCCGCGATCAACTCCAGCTCGATAGCATGGACTTCCTCGACATCGTCATGGAGCTTCGCAAACGCCATGGCATCGAGGTCCCGGAGAAGGATTACATGCAGCTCGCGAGCCTAGACAGCAGCGCCGAATACCTGACGCCGAAATTCAACGCGCTCGCCGGCAAGAGCTGAGGAGGATCGAGGTGATCATTCGAGGCCGGGCTTTTAGGCCCGGCCTTTTGTTTGAAGGTGGAACTCAGAAAAGTTGGAAAACGCTCGTTTCAGTCTTCCTGATTTCCTGAGTTCCACATTTCCGAGCCATGAACACCCGCACGCACTATGATGTCGCCATTATCGGCGCCGGCATGTCCGGGCTCGCTGCGGGCATCCGGCTCGCGCACTTCGGGAAGAAGGTATGCATCTTCGAGCGCCACAATGCCGCGGGCGGCTTGAACAGTTTCTATTCACTCAACGGCCGCAAATTCGACGTCGGCCTCCACGCGATGACGAACTTCGTGCGTCCGGGCGTCAAAGGCACGCCGCTCACGAAACTCCTCCGCCAGCTTCGGATCGAGCGCGACGAATTCGCGCTCTGCGAACAGAAGCAATCGCGCGTCGCCTTCGGCCCGCGCGGCGAGACCTCGCTGCGGTTCACGAACGACTTCGCGGTGCTCGACGCGGACGTCGCCGATAAATTTCCCGCGCAGATCGACGGCTTTCGCCGGCTCACTGCGCTGGTGCGCAGCTATGACGATGTCTCGCTCGACGCGAAGCCCGAGTCCGCGCGCGCGGTCGTCCGCCAGCACCTCACTGATCCGCTGCTCGAGGACATGCTCTTCTGTCCGGTGATGTATTACGGCAGCGCCGCGGAGCACGACATGGAGTTCGGCCAGTTCGTGATTATGTTCAAGGCGCTCTTCCTCGAGGGTTTCGCCCGGCCGTTCGAAGGCGTCCGAGTGGTGATCCGCGTGCTGCTGGAAAAATATCGTGCGGCGGGCGGGGAGCGGCGGATGAAATGCGGGGTAAAGCAAATGGTGTCGCAGGAGAATCGCGTGACGACGCTGCTGCTGGACTCCGGCGAAGAGATCACCGCCGAGCATGTCATCTCCTCGATCGGCGCCCCGGAAACGGAACGCTTGCTCGGCTTGGGGGCGAAACCGGAAACGGGGCACACCCCGGGCCGCCACTCGTTCGTCGAAACCATCACGATCCTCAGCCGCCAGCCGGCCGCGCTCGGTTGGGGCGACGACACCATCCTCTTCTTCAACGACTCGCCGCGTTTCGCTTACGCGTGCCCCGCCGATCTGGTTGATCCGCGCAGCGGCGTGATCTGCATCCCGAACAATTTCAACTATGGCGCCGGCCAGGAGCTGCCCGAAGGCGTGTTTCGAGTGACGTGCCTCGCTCAACCCGCCCCGTGGTTTGACCTGCCGGAGGCCGATTACACTGCGGCGAAGCAGCAGTGGTTCACCGAGGTTCAACGCAGCGCCCGCCGATTTCTACCCCCCGTGGACGACGCGGTGCTGGCCGCGGCCATCGTGACGACCGACATGTTCACGCCCCGCACCATCACGAAGTTCACCGGTCACCTCAACGGCGCCATTTACGGCGCGCCGCAAAAAATCCGCGACGGCCGCACGCCGTTTTCCAATCTCTACCTGTGCGGCACCGATCAGGGCTTTCTCGGTATCGTCGGCGCGATGCTCAGCGGGATTTCGATGGCGAATTATCACATCTTGCAAAAAGGGTAGGGCTCGCGCGAGAGTGCGTGGCCCTATGAAAACCCTGCTCCTTGTTGCCCTCACCTTGACCACCCTAACCGCGGCCGATTTCCGCGACCATCTTGGGCTGCAGCTCTACAGTTTGCGGGCGCAGACGAAGGAGAGCACCACCGGCGCCCTCGATCTCGCCAAATCCTATGGCGTCAAAGAGGTCGAGCTCGCCGGCACCGGCAGCCTCACAACCGAACAGTTTGCCGCCGAGTTGACGTCGCGCGGGTTCGCGTCGGTCAGCGGTCACTTCAGTTACACGCTGTTCGAAAAGGATGTCGCCGCCGTGATTCGCGACGCCAAGACCCTTGGGCTCAAATTTGTGATCGTGCCTTATCCGCCCGTGAGCAAAGACAAGCCGTTCACCGAAGAGATGGCGCATGCCATGGCCGCGAAGTTCAACACTTGGGGCGCCGCCTGCAAAAAGGAAGGTCTGCGCTTCGGTTATCATCCGCACGGCCTGGAGTTCAAACCGACGGCCGCCGGCCAGGGTGAAGTGATGTTCGACATTCTGGCGCGCGAAACGAAAGCCGACCTCGTGACCTACGAGATGGATGTTTACTGGGTTTACATCACCGGCGTCGATCCGGTGATGCTCCTGGCCAAATATCCCACGCGTTTCTCACTCCTCCACATCAAGGATATGCTGAAGGATTTCACCCGCGGCGTGCATACCGGCGGCAGCCCGGCCACCGCCAAGGTATCTGTCGGGGAGGGTCAAATCAACTGGACCGAAGTGCTCTCGGCCGCCCAGAAGATCGGGGTGAAACACTATTTCTTGGAGGACGAAACCACGACTCCGCTCAAGTCCATCCCGGATTCGCTCCAATATCTACGCGGGCTGAAACTCTGAGTTGCGCTCCGGCGCTGCCCGCGCTCAGTCTTTGCGATCCATGGCATACGACTGGCTCAAAGGCGTCGCCGACGAGTATGATGTAATCGTCATCGGCAGCGGACTGGGCGGCCTCACGGGAGCGAACGTGCTCGCGAAGGCCGGCCACCGCGTGCTGCTGCTTGAGCACCACTATCAGTTCGGCGGGCTCGCGACGTGGTTCACGCGCAAGGGCGGCCATATCTTCGACATCTCGCTGCACGGTTTCCCGAGCGGCATGATCAAGTCGTGTCGCAAATATTGGACGAAGGAGATCTCCGACGCGATCGTGCAACTGAAGGACATCCGGTTCGTGAACCCGCAGATGGATGTGTGGACGACCTTCACGCGCGACGATTACACCCGCGTGCTGGTGGAAAATTTCCAACTGCCGCGCGAAAAAGTGGAGGCGTTCTACGACTACCTCCGCGCGATGAACTACTACGACAACAACCCCGAGACGACGGGCGAGATGCTGAACCGCTTCTTCCCGGGCCGGCCCGATGTGCATCGCCTGCTGATGGAGCCAATCTCCTACGCCAACGGCTCCAATTTCGACGACCCGGCCATCACGTTCGGAATCGTATTTTCGAATTTCATGGGCGCGGGCGTCTACACGTTTCGCGGCGGCTCGGATGTGCTCATCGCCAAGATGACGGAGGAGCTGAAGAAAAACGGCGTCGAACTGCGCAAAAAAGTGCGTGTCGAAAAAATCCTCGTCGAGGAACGCGACGGGCAGAAAGTCGCCGGCGGCATCGTCGCCGGCAACGGCCGCGTGATTCGCGCCAAGGCGATCCTGTCAAACGCGAACATCTACAACACGATTTTCCGGCTGGCCGGTGAGGAAAATTTTCCCGCGGACTTCATCGCGGAAGCCCGCCAGGTTCGCATTAACACGAGTTCGTGCCAGGTCTACCTCGGCATTCGCAAAGGCGAATCGATCCCGCACATCGGTGATCTCGTTTTCACGTCGGCCGCGCCCAACTACAGCAACGACGAACTCACCGACCTGCGCACGACGAGCCGCACGTTTTCCGTCTACTATCCCGATACGCGCCCCGGCTCCGACCGCTACACGGTCGTTGCGTCGCTCAACGGCCGCTATCCCGACTGGGCCGCCATGGACGAAGCGACCTACACCCAGCACAAGGAACGGATGATCGAGGAGGCGATCACGGCGCTGGAAAAATTCATCCCCGACGTTCGCGCAAAGATCGATTGGAAGGAAGCGGCCACGCCGCGCACGATTGAGCGCTACACGACGCATGCGAGCGGCACTTCGTTCGGCACCAAGTTCGAGGGACTGCCGGTCTCGATGAATCTTTCCGAGAAACTCCCCGGGCTCTACCACGCCGGCTCGGTGGGCATCATCATGTCGGGCTGGCTCGGCACGATTAACTACGGCGTCATCACTGCGAACAAGATCGACAAGGCGCTCTTCGAGCGAAAACGTGCGGCGGCTTCGCTGGCGACCGCGTCCGCCTAAATTTCCCCATGCCGCCGCCCGTCACCGAACTCATTCCGCACCGTCCGCCGTTTCTTTTCGTCGACGAGATCGTCTCCGAAGCGACCGACACCCTGGTGGCGCGCCGCACGTGGCGGGCGGACGAGGATTTTTATAAAGGCCATTACCCCGGCGCGCCGATCACGCCGGGCGTGCTGTTATGCGAAGCGGTGTTCCAAGCCGGCGGGTTGTTGCTGGCGCGGCAAGCGCAGGCCGCCGGCGGCAAACCGGGCGAGGGCGTGCCGCTGCTCGCCAAAATCACCGACGTGCGTTTTCGCAGTCCCATTTATCCTGGCGACACCGTGCTCATCGAGGTGAAGAAGAAGGAAGCGATGGGCGGCTTCACGATGATGAGTGGCGCGGTAAAAAAGGCCGACGGCACGCGCGTGCTCAATCTTGATTTCGCCGTCGCCTGGAAAGTGCCGGAAGGAGCGCCCACCGCGTGAGCGATTTCCTGCAACTCACCGGTAAAACGTTCCTGGTGTTCGGTGTCGCCAATCGCAAAAGCGTCGCCTGGGCCGTGGCGAAATCGCTCGAAGCGCAAGGTGCCCGCGTCGTTTACAGCGTGCGGTCCGACGCGCGAAAAAAGTCCCTCGAAACGCAGCTCGCCGGCAAGCCGGTCTTCGTGTGCGACGTCGAGGACGAGTCGGCGGCCACGCGACTGGCCGCGGAGGTCGCCCAGGCCGGACACGCGCCACTACACGGCATCGTGCACTCAATCGCGTTCGCCAATTACAGCGAGGGCTTCAAGGCGTTTCACGAAACGAAGCGCGCGGACTTTCTGCAGGCGACCGCAGTGTCGGCCTTTTCACTCGTGGAGGTAGCTCGCGCCTTTCAGTCGCACCTCGCGTCGACCGCGTCCGTTGTCACCATCGGCATTTCGTCACTGCTCGTGACGCCGGACAACTACGGCTACATGGGCCCGATCAAGGCGGCGCTCGAGTCGAGCGTGCGCTTTCTCGCGAAGTCATTCAGCGCTTCGAGCACCGTGCGTTTCAATGTCGTGGGCGCCGGTCCACTGAAGACCAGCGCGTCGGCGGGAATTCCCGGCTATCTCGAAAGCTATCTTTACGCGGAGAAATTGACGTTTCGGAAAAAGAATCTCGAGACGCAGGAAGTCGCCAACGCCGTCCTGTTTCTCTTGAGCCAGTGCAGCAGCGGCGTGAACGGGACGACCCTCGTCGTCGACGCCGGCCTCGGCTCCAATTATTTTGATCAAGAAATCATCCGGCTCGCGATGCGGCTGGAGAAGTGATCCGCGCCGGATGAAATTCGAAAACGTCTGCATTGAATCGCTCGCCGTCGCACTGCCGGAGGAGATCTGGACGTCGGCCCAAATCGAGGAGCGGCTGCGTCCGCTCTACGAGCGCCTGAAACTGCCGGTGGGCCGCCTCGAGCTCATGACCGGCATCCGCGAGCGCCGGATGTGGGCCGCCGGCACGCGTCCCTCTGATGCGAGCGCTGCCGCCGGTAAAGCCGTCCTCGCCAAATCTTCGCTGCGCGCCGAGCACGTCGAGCTTTTCATCCACGCCGCCGTGAGCCGCGACATGCTGGAGCCCGCGACCGCGTCGTTCGCGCACCGGAAAATCGGCCTGCCGGGTTCGACGCAAATTTTCGACGTGTCGAATGCCTGCCTTGGTTTTCTCAACGCGCTCACGGTCGCCGCGGCGATGATCGAGTCGGGCCAGATTCGCTGCGCGCTGGTCGTCGCAGGAGAGAACGGCCGCCCGCTCGTCGAGCAAACGCTCCGCACGCTGCTCGATCACCCGCTCACGCGAAATGAGATCAAACCGTATTTCGCCAACCTCACCCTCGGCTCCGGGGCCGTGGGCGCGATGGTTTGTCATCGCTCGCTCGTGGCGGGACGGGCGCACCGCCTCCTCGGCGGCGTGGCGCGCGCGGCGACCGAGCACAGCGACCTTTGCCAGGGAGACACGCACGGCGCCGACGCGCTCGCGATGCAGACCGATTCGGAGCAACTGCTGCTCGCGGGCGTGGCGCTCGCCAAGGAAACGTGGCGAGAGTTCACGGCGGAGCAGGGGAGAAACTACGCGCGTTTCATCTGCCACCAAGTCGGGAGCACCCATCGGCGCCAACTTTACGAGACGCTCAACCTCGACGTCGCACGGGATTTTTCGACGTTTGAAACGCTGGGCAACACCGGCTCCGTTGCGCTGCCCGCGACGCTCGCCGCTGCGGTCGACGCCGGCGCTGTGCAAGCAGGCGATCGCGTGGGGCTGCTGGGCATCGGCAGCGGACTCAACTGCCTGATGCTCGCGCTCGAATGGTGATGGCGACGAACTCTCCAGCGTCGCTCGAGTTTGGCGGGCATTATAAGGACGAAACGTTCACCACACCGCGCGGCGCGAGAATGCACTACGTCGATGCCGGCCCGCGCACCGACGAGATCGTGCTCATGCTCCACGGCAACCCGACGTGGTCGTATTATTTCCGCCATTTGATTCAGGCGCTCGCGCCGCGCCTGCGCTGCGTCGCGCCGGATCACATTGGGATGGGGCTGTCGGATAAACCGGCGAACTACGATTACACGCTCGCGACGCGCATCGCCGACATCGAGGCCCTCGTCGCCTCGCTGGGTGTGAAACGCGTGCACCTCGTCGTCCACGACTGGGGCGGGGCGATTGGGTTTGGTTTCGCGGTCCGGCATCCGGAAATGATCGGGCGACTCGTCCTGCTGAACACCGCAGCTTTCACCTCACCGGACATTCCCGCGCGCATCGCCCTGTGCAAAGCGCCGGTCATCGGGCCGCTGCTCGTGCGCGGTTTCAACGGGTTTGCGTGGCCGGCCACGTGGATGGCGATGAAGCGGCGCGCACTCACCACGGCGGAGAAACAGACTTATCTTTCGCCGTATGATTCCTGGGCGAATCGCGTCGCCGTGAGCGCCTTTGTGCAGGACATCCCCATGAATGCGTCGCATCCGACCTGGAAAACACTGCTCGCGGTCGAGCAGGGGCTTCCGCAATTCCGCGATCGCCCGGCGCTCGTCGTGTGGGGCGGCCGCGATTTTTGCTTCAACGATCGGTTTCTCGCGCGGTGGCGGGAATTTTTGTCCCAGGCCACCGTGCACCGGATCGCGGATGCGGGGCACTACGTGCTCGAGGATGCCCGCGAGGAAGTCGTCCCGCTTGTCGTCAGCTTTTTGACGCCGGCGTGAGCGGCAGACCATCGCGGCCGGACAATTCCGCGAGCTGCCGCAGATAGGCAGCGGAGTTGTCGTGCAGCGCGCGCAATTGTTCCGGGCGGTAGCGCCAGCTCCAGTTGCCCTGGCTCTTGCCAGGCGTATTGAAGCGTGCTTCCGAGCCGAGGCTCATGAGATCCTGGAGGGGAATCACGGCGAGATTGGCGACGGAGGTGTAAGAAGCGCGGATGAAATCCCAGCCGACTTCGCGGCCGTCGACCCGCAGGTAACGCCGCACATGATCGCGCGCTTTCTCGTCGGTCGCGGCAAACCAGCCGAGCGTGGTGTCGTTGTCGTGCGTGCCCGGATAAACCACGCTGTTCGCACGCTGATTGTGCGGGAGGTAGAGATTTTTCGCGTCGCCGCCGAAAGCAAATTGGAAAATCGCCATGCCCGGCAAGCCCGTCGCATCGCGCAGCGCGACGACCGAGGGTGAGAGTTCACCAAGATCTTCGGCGATAAGTTTGACGCCGGGGAGGGCCGCGCGGACGGCGTGAAAAAATTCCAGCCCGGGACCTTTCTCCCAACTGCCGGTGCGCGCAGTGGGCGCGGTCGCCGGAATGGCCCAATACGAATCGAACCCGCGAAAATGATCGATGCGCACGATGTCGCAAAGCGCGAAGCTCGCCCGCAGGCGCGCAATCCACCACGCGTAGCCGCCCGCGGCGTGCGCCGGCCAGTGATAGAGCGGGTTGCCCCAGAGCTGGCCGTCGGCGGAAAAATAATCGGGCGGCACGCCGGCCACGAACGTCGGCCGCGCCGTCGTTGGATCGAGTTGGAAGAGTTGTGGGCTGGCCCAGACATCGGCGCTGTCGAGCGCGGTGAAGATTGGTGTGTCACCAATGATGCTGATGCCGAGTTTCGCGGCGCGCACGCGCACTTGGGCCCATTGGCCAAAGAAAAGATACTGGATGAACTCGTAGGCTTCGGCGCGGACGGCGACTTTCTGCCGCAGCGGGGATTTTTCGGCGGCGGCCAGCGAACGCAGGTCGGCCGGCCATTCCCACCAGGGTTTGCCATCAAAGTGGTCCTTGAGGGCGGAGAACAGCGCGTAGCTCGGCAGCCAGCCGGCCTGCGTCTCCCGAAACTCCGCAAAATCACCGTAGGGCAGTGCGCGCTTCGGGTCCTTGCGCCAGTTGGCATGCGCTGAGAACAACAGCGGCAGTTTCAGCTGATACAAAGCGCCGAAGTCGACGTGCGCGGTGCCCAGCATGCGCAGAGGGGCGAGCGCCTCATTCGTCAGCAATCCGGCCGTCACCATCGGCGCCGGGTCGATCAAATAGGGGTTGCCGGCAAAGGAGGAGAAGCACTGGTAAGGTGAATCGCCATAGCCCGTTGGCCCGAGCGGGCAGACCTGCCAGTATTTCATTCCTGCCGCCGCGAGGAAATCGAGCAGGGCGTAAGCCGCGCTGTCAAAAGCTCCGACGCCAAACGTGCTCGGCAAAGAGGTCGGATGCGCCAGCACTCCAGCCGCGCGATGATCGAGCCAGTTGAAGAGCGGAGCGGAAACGTGCGAAACGGATTTGGTAGTGGAGGTCGGCGCCACGGTGTATTTCCGAGTAACTCAGCAGGTCTAGATCCAACAATTACTTACTTAACATAATATCTATTGTGCGTGAGTTGCCTATGGAGGATTATCTCGCCGGACCCCAGTGCCGGGTGAACGGGAAATACACGAACAGAGGCCGTCCGACCACGTCCTTGGCTGGCACAAAGCCCCAATAACGCCCGTCCTGGCTGTTCGGTGAGTTATCACCCATCGCGAAGAAATTCCGCGGCGGCACGTCCACCTTCGCGCCCGGGGCCAACAATCCCATCGCCACATAGCCGGGATATTTGCCGGTCTGCTTCGCGTTGGCGTCAAAGGTGTCCGCGCCGGTGATGGGCGCATGATTCCGGAGGATGCCCGTGCCCTGCACTTCCAGCGTGTCGCCCGGCACGCCGATCAGCCGCTTCACGAAATACTGGTCCCCGTAGTCATCGACCAGCGATTTGATGTGACCGGTGCGAAACACAAATCCGCTCCCGACCGACGGGCTTACAAAATGGTAGCTGAAGCGATCGACGAACAGTTGGTCGCCGGTGATGATATCGAACGCCAGGACGCGCTCGCCGCGCCGAACGCGCTTGCCCGTCCGCAACAGCGGCTGGCGGAGGCCTTCGATTGATACCAGCTCGCTGCTGCGCGCGACCTTCGCCAAATCCACCCCGCTCGGTTGATGCGTGGGCGTGGCGGTGGGAAAAAATGCGTCGCGAATTGCCCATTCAAAATCGAAATCAGCCGGCACCCGCAGCGTCACGGGCGTTGTCCCCACGTAGAGCGTGTATTCTTTCAACGTGGCCGGAAACACGAGCCAGGTTTTTCCCGGCACATTCCGATACGGAATCATGACGCGTTGCGTCGTCCCATCGATCGGCACGAGCACTTCGCCGTCCGCGGGCGCGTCCACGCGCTTCGGCCACGCGCCAAACGCCGCCAGCCGCGCCGCCACGGCGACCGGCCCCGGCTCGTCCTCTGACTTCGCAAAAACCTCTGGCGTCATGCCGTTGTAAGTCGGCCACATCGAATTCGTCGGAATCTTGAACGGCTGGACGAAATACGTGCGGATGCCCAAAATGACGATCGCGGCGACGAGGAAAAATTCGACGTTTTCGACCAGCGCCCCCTTCGGGTAGATCGCGCCACCGGTGCGCCGCAGCACGTCTTCCAGCGCTTCGAGCGCGAGCTTTAGTTTTTCCGCCGGCACCCGCTCCTTCATTTTCTGGCGGACGTTTTCGGTGCGCTCGAGCAGCTCGGTGGCCTCGGTCGCGTTGAGCTGATCGCGGCGGAAATTCCAGACTTTCTCCGCGAGTTCGAGCCAGTTCGCGGCGTTGTCGCGCATCTTCGTGTCCGCGTCGGCGAGGCCGATCAAACCGAGGAGCTTTTTCCAAGCCCAAACGAAGAGGGAAGCTTCGGTGCGCACGATAATGATTAATTGGTTTTCAAAACCTTGATAAAGGCGTCCGACGGAATGGAAACCTTTCCGAACTGCTTCATCTTCTTTTTGCCCTCTTTTTGTTTGTCGAGGAGTTTTCGTTTGCGGCTGATGTCGCCGCCGTAGCACTTCGCGGTGACGTCCTTCCGCATTTCCTTCACGTTGTCACGCGCGATGATTTTGCCGCCGATGGCGGCTTGGATGGCGACCTTGAACATCTGCGGCGGAATAATGTCGGCGAGCTTCTCGCACAGTTCGCGGCCTTTGGCCTCGGCCTTGTCGCGGTGCACGATACTCGCAAACGCATCGACCGGATCGTTGTTCACGAGAATTTCCATCTTCACGAGGTCCGAGGCCCGATACGCGTCCAGCTCGTAATCCATCGAACCGTAGCCGTGCGTCACGCTCTTCAACCGGTCGTTGAAATCCACGAGGATTTCGTTGAGCGGTAAAATGCACGTGAGCATCACGCGCGTGGCGTCGAGCGTGTCGGTGTGATCGACGCTGCCGCGCTTTTCCATCACGAGCGCGAGGATGTCCCCCATCGCGGCATTCGGAATATGGATCGACGCCTTGATAGTGGGCTCGCGGATTTCAATCATCGTGCCGGGGTCCGGCAGATTCACCGGGTTGTCCACCTCGATGACTTCTCCGCCGTGCTTCACGATGTGGTAAACGACGCTCGGGTAAGTCGAGATGATGTCGACGTCGTGCTCGCGCCGAATGCGCTCCTGAATGATTTCCATGTGCAGCAGCCCGAGAAATCCGCAGCGAAAACCAAAACCGAGCGCGACCGAACTCTCCGACGAATAAACGAAGGCCGCGTCGTTCAGCCGCAAGCGGCCCACCGCCGCCTTGAGTTTTTCGTAGTCCGAAGTGTCGACCGGATAAAGTCCGCAAAAAACCATCGGACGAACTTCCTTGTAGCCCGGCAGCATTTCAGTGGCGGGCCGGTTCGACAGGGTGATCGTGTCACCGGTCTTGATTTCGGAGGTGTCCTTGACGGCGCACACAATGTAGCCGACGTCGCCCGGCCCGAGTGAACCGATCTTGGTCATCTTCGGCATGAAGACGCCAACTTCCTTCACTTCCGATTTCACATTGTTGCTCATCAGCAGCATGAAATCACCCGCCTTGATCGTGCCGGAAAACATGCGCACGTAGGAAATCACCCCGCGGTAGGAATCGTAGAGCGAGTCGAAAACGAGCGCGCGCACCTGCGGGTAATCGGTCCAGCGCGGCGGTGGCACGCGTTCCACGACGGCCTCGAGAATATCCACGATGCCAATCCCCGATTTGCCACTCGCCAGGATCGCTTCCTCGGCCGAAATCGTGAGAATGTCTTCGAGCTGCTTCAGGCAGAGTTCGAGGTTTGCGCTCGGCAGATCGATTTTGTTGATGACCGGGATGACCTTGAGTTTCTGGCCGAACGCGAGGTGGGCATTCGCGACGGTCTGCGCCTCGACGCCCTGCGCCGCATCAATCAGCAGCACCGCGCCTTCACAGGCTGCGAGCGACCGGGAGACCTCGTAGGAAAAGTCCACGTGGCCGGGCGTGTCCATCAGGTTGAGTTTGTAATCTTTCCCGTCCTTGGCCCGGTAAGTCATCGTGACCGGGTGCGACTTGATCGTGATGCCCCGCTCTTTCTCGAGATCCATCGAGTCGAGATGCTGGTCGGTCATTACGCGCATCGCGACCGTGTTGGTGTGCTCGAGAATGCGGTCAGACAGCGTGGTCTTCCCGTGATCGACGTGCGCGATAATGCAAAAATTGCGGGTGTTGCGAGCGGGCATCGTTCAGGCAGCGGTGACGTCGGCGAATTCCGCAAAACTTTTCACGGGCCAGGATTTTTCTGTGCGGCGGGCCAGTCCGGCGAGCACTCCGCCCGGCCCGAGCTCCCAAAATTCCGTCGCGCCCGCGGCCGCCGCGCTGCGCGTGCAATCTTCCCACCGCACCGACGACACGACCTGCTGGACGAGTGCCGCCTTGATCGCCGCCGGTTCGTTCACGGCCTGGCCGGTGGTGTTGGTGAAGACGCCGAACTTCGGCGCCGAAAAATTTACCCCATCAAGATACGCCGCGAACGCCGCCCGCGCCGGCTCCATCAACCGCGAGTGATAAGCGCCGGCGACGACGAGCGGGATGACTTTCTTCATGCCGCGTGCTTTGCCGCCGGCGACCGCCGCCTCAATCTTGGATTTTTCGCCCGAGACCACGATCTGGCCGGGCGCATTGAAATTGGCCGCTTCGATGTCGAATTCCTTGCACAGCTCCGCGACTTTGACGCGGTCCTCGCCGATGATGGCTGCCATGCCGCCAGTCGTCTGCTTGCAGGCTTGCTGCATTAGCCGGCCGCGTTCCGCGACCACGCGAAGTCCCGTCGCAAAATCGAAAACGCCCGCCACGCAATACGCCGTCACTTCGCCCAAGCTGAGGCCGAGCGCAAATTTCGGCTCACCGGCGGGAATCTTCCCCTGCTCGCGCAAGGTGGCGACGAGCGCCAGCCCGTGCACAAACAGCGCCGGCTGGCAGACCTTGGTCTGCGTCAACTCCGCCTCCGGCCCCTCGAAACTTACTTTCGCGAGGTCCCAGCCCAGCACTTGGTTGGCCTCATCGTAGAGCGCGCGGGCCGCCGTGGACTGATCGCGCAGCGACTTCCCCATCCCCACTTTTTGGGCCCCCTGTCCTGCAAATAAAAATGCCAATGCCATGGTTAAAACCGACAAGACAATCGCCCGGCGTCACGGAATCCAAGCCCTAAAAACGTTTCAGCTGCTTGAAATATTTTTCGTCGGACGCCGGTTTCGCGAAATCGGGGATTTTCGACTTCGTCGGCGCTACCTCGACCGGCACGGGCACGAGCGACGAGCTCGCCGGCACCGCACTCGGCGAAGGTGCCGCAGAAAAGGCGAGAGGCGATGAAACGCCGCCCGTCGTGAGTGATTGCAAAAAGGGATTGTCCGCCGGCTTCGGCAGCTCGAACCGCGGCGCCTTGGTATCTTTGGCCAAATCGAGTGCCGAACCCGCGTCTCCCAGCGCGGACAACTCCGCGCCGACGGCCGGCAGCGACGGATCACCCCGGCTGACGAGGCTCGCGGCCGCTGCGCCATCGAGGCCCGGCTTTAACAGCGCGTAATCCTGCGGCGTCATCCAGCCCACCATGTAGCCCGCCAGCGGATTAAACTCGGGTCCCACCCGCTTTTCCGGGCTCGGCGTTTTTTCATCCTTGGGGGCAATTCCACGCGTGTTCGTTTCGAGCGTCGTTTCCGGCTCCCTCGCCGCACCGAAAGCAAGATCGGAACTCGCGATCACGTCACGCTCGCGGCGGGTCGGATCGGAAATCCGATCCCGTGGATCGCGCGACTCCTTCGGATCGGATTTCATCATCGCGTCGACCAGCCAGTTCGCGGATTTTTTCGCCGCCTTGGGATCAATTTTAGAGGACGATTGCAGACGCGGCAGCGCGGATTCCAGCTGCAACTGCGGCGTCGAAAGCGATGACAAGTCCAGCTTCCCCGACTGCTCCAGCGAACCGCTTGCGCC
>JBBRLB010000123.1:0-17952 GCA_038231575.1 Opitutales bacterium
CGGCGCGCCGGCTCCACCAGTGCTGGACCCGCCGGCCCGTGCGAGCTGGCGGTTGAGCGCGCTGAGCTGAACCGTGGAGCGCTTCACCTCGTCGTTGAGCCGCGCGTTTTCGGCCGTGAGTTTCGCGACGCGTGAGTCGTCGGAACCGCCCGCGGTCCTCGTTTCGGTGGTCGCGGTCGCCGTGGATTCCCGCGCAATTTTCAACTGCCCCGCCAAGTCCGCCGCCTGGCGCTGCATCTGTTCCTTTTCGGTGCGGAGCGACTCCGCGTCGCGCATCAACTTGTCGATCTGCGAGCGCAGCGTCGCCACCTGCGGATCGGCCGCAGCGGGGGCTGGACGGGCCGTCGCGGCGACTTTCGCGGCCGCTTCGGCCGCGGCGATGCGCTGCTCGAGCGCGGTCTTGTCACGCGCCGCCGATTGGGCCGCCTCCGCGAGGCGGGCGTTCTCGGTGCGGAATTTTTCGGCGTCGGCCTGCGCGGCGGCCAAGCGGGCGTTGAGCCCAGTAAGTTCGGTCGGGGCGACGGACGGAGCGGCCTTGAGCCGTTTATTTTCGTCGGTGAGACGCGTGGCCGTATCGCGCGCTTCCGTGAGCGCGGACTGCGCCGTGGCGAGCTGCTGGGCGAGTCGCTCACGCGCCGGATCGGATTTCGCGGTGGCGGTGGCCGCGGCAGCGAGGCGCTGCTCAAGCGTCGCCTTGTCCCGCGTGAGCGCCTGGGCGGAGTCGGAGAGACGGGCGTTTTCAGCGCGCAGCCGCTCGAGATCGGACTGGGTGGCAACGAGGCGCTCGTTGAGCGCGGTCAGGTTCGCATCGGGTCTCGCGGGCGCGGTCGCCTGGGCCACCGGCGGGACGGCGGCGGACGCCGCTGCCGCGGTCGACGCGATGCCGAGCTGCGTGCGAAGTTTCGCGATAGTGCCGTCGGCCTCGGCGCGTTGCCCCGGGGTCAGTTGCTGCGCCACGATATCGCGGCCAGTGGGCTTGGCGCCGTTGTCCACGGCGAGCGAGAGCCACGCGTAGGCCTGCGGCAAATCCGCCGCCGCGCCGCGGCCCTCGGCGAGGAGAATACCGAGATTGTTTTGCGCGGGGGCGAAATTCTGTTCGGCCGCCGCGCGATAGAACGCAATCGCACTGGTCGCATCGGGCGCGGAGCCGCGGCCCTCCTCCAGCATCAGCGCGAGATTGTAGCGGGCGCGCGCATAGCCCGGCTGGCCGGTCCGATTCGCCGCCGCCAGCCGATACCATTTTTGCGCGGCGGCCTCGTCCTTGCCGACACCGCGGCCCAGTTCGTAGGCGAGCGCGAGATTGTATTGGGCCTCGGGAATATTTTGGTCCGCGGCCTGGCGAAACCACAGGGCCGCGTCGAAGAAGTCCTGTTTCACCCCCAGCCCGTTGGCATACATGTTGCCGACGTTGAACTGCGCCGGCCCGAAGCCCTGCTCCGCCGCCTTGAGATAAAACTTGAACGCCTTCGCCAGATCGGCCGGGACGCCGTTGCCCAGCTCGTGCATCATGCCGAGGTTAAACAGCGCGGGCGCGTAGCCTTTGTCCGCCGCCTGCTGGTAGAGCCGGAGCGCATCCGGCACGCTGCGGGCCATGCCGCCCTGCCCGTTCGCGAGGAGATTGCCGAGGACGTTCAATGCCTCCGGGTCGCCTTGGCCCGCGCGAGCCTGAATCGCGGCGAGGTCAATCGACTGAGCGCGAATCGGCCCGATCGCCGGGCCGAGTGCCACCAACGCGGCTGCCAACAGCGCACGGGATCTCTTCGAGAGGACGAATTTTGAAGAAGACGCGACGGGTTTACGCACGGGACTCGTTTAAGGACAAAACCCTAGAGGGAAGCAAGGCGGCGTCTTGCATCCCGTGAATGATTTTTTTGTCCGGTGGGCAAAATGTCGCCAGCGCCCCGGAGAGCCGGGCCTTTCCTTCGATGAGAAAGTAATACGGGCAAAGCCGAAGCCGACCGGCCTTCAGCACCGCGGGCGCCGCAGAGCCAGCGCCTTGCGGTGCGTCGAACACGCGATGCTCGATGCGACGCGGCTTCTTGTAGATTTGAATGACGTGAAGGTTGGTCGGCGCGAGCGCGATGGCGTTCTCGACTCCCGCCTGCCACTCGTCGCGCGAGCAATCGCTCCCCAGCACGACGCTCCGTGCGCCCCACGCCGTCTCGTGGTAGCCGCTGATCTTGATGATGAGGTCGCGCTCCTTCTGCGACGCCCCTGCCAGCGCGCGCCAGTCGTTGAGCGCGCGGCCCCCCGCCCGCGGTCCGTCCATCACCGCGCCGGGCGGCAGGGGCGCCGGGTCCATGATCCACGAAGGCGGGATGAGCGCGCGGAGGAGTTTCAGCGACTTGCCGCTCAGCGCCTCCGCCCAGAAATCCTGCAGCAAATGATGGTGAAACAGCGCCAGCGAAAGTTTCTCCTCCTGAAACGGCCGCATCGGCGGTGCGATCGCGACCTCGCCCGCCGTCCATGCCTCGAAGAAAAATTTCTCCGTCTTCACGTTCGCGAGATCGAACAGTTCGAAGAAACGATAG
Source organism: Opitutales bacterium (assembly GCA_038231575.1). Taxonomy (GTDB): domain Bacteria; phylum Verrucomicrobiota; class Verrucomicrobiia; order Opitutales; family Opitutaceae; genus CAITWF01. The sequence goes on from JBBRLB010000123.1 coordinate 2,532, forward strand.
ATGACGTCGATTTTCTCCGGGTTGCCGCCAGCGTCGAAGAAGAGCGCATTCTCCAGGGGAAAAATATCCTCCGGCCGCATGCAAAACACGCGCTTGCCGAGCAACTGCAGTTGGTGCGCGAGCCACTCCATCTCGGGCCGGTAGGTCGCCGCCTCGTCGCTGACGACGAGCGCGATGAGCGGATTGCGCGTCCCGGGCCGCAGCGCCGCGAGCGCTACGTGGAAATTCGTAATCATCGCATCGCCCGCGCCGAGGATGGCCTCGCGCCCATCTCCATAAAGCCGGTTCAAAAACGCCGTCAGGCCGATGCCGCCCGGCACCGAATCGAGTTCCGTCAGCACGAAGCCTTCGTCCGTCAGCAGCAGATCGGGCCGGAGCACTGTCGGAAACGCCCCGCGGTTTTTCGCCTCGCGCGCATGCGCAACCAGCGCCGCGGGTTTGCCGCGGTCGAGATAGTCGGCCACCCACGGCGCGAGGAGCGGCTTATTGCGGAGAAGATTTTTTCCGGCGACGGAGCGGAGATAGAGGGTTTCCAGCGCCTGGTGAAATTCCAGGCACGCCCCGCCGATCGCCTCCAGTTGCGCGTGCTGCTCGGCCGTCAGCGGCCACGCCTCGGGCGAAAGCTGCCACGTCTTGTCTTCGAACAACGGCTGCGCGCGCAGCGCCGCGTGGATTTGATCGTAGGACAGGTCAGGCATGGCGGCAGTCTCGAATGACTAATGCCTAATGTCTAATGACCAATGATGCCAGCGCCCGCAGCGAACCAGTGAACATCGACGCATGAGGCATTGGTCATTGGTCATTCGCGGTGCAGCGCACCGTGTTACTCCTCCATCTGAATGTCCTTGTTGCGGTGTCGCGGCGAACCGGCGCGCAGCCACGCGTTCACAAACCGATCAAGATCGCCGTCGAGCACGCCCTGGGTGTCGCTCGTGCTGATCCCCGTGCGCAGGTCTTTCACCATCTGATAAGGCTGTAGCACGTAGCTGCGGATCTGACTGCCCCACCCGATCTCACCTTTCTCACCGTAGAACTTGTCCATCTCCGCGCGCTGCTCGTCCTGCTTCTTTTCGTAGAGACGCGACTTGAGGACGTTCAACGCCGTGGCGCGGTTTTTGATTTGCGAGCGCTCGTTTTGGCAAACGACCACGATGCCGCTCGGGATGTGCGTGAGGCGCACCGCGGAATCCGTGGTGTTGACGCCCTGGCCGCCCTTGCCGGAGGAGCGGTAAACGTCCGTGCGGACTTCGCCTTCGGGAATCTCGATCTCGATTTCCTCGGTGATCTCGGCGACGACGTCCACGGCGCAAAACGACGTGTGCCGGCGCTTGTTCGAGTCGAACGGCGAGATGCGCACGAGGCGGTGCACGCCGCGTTCGGCCTTCGCGTAGCCGTAGGCGTTTTCGCCTTTGATTAGAATCGTCGCCTTGCTGATGCCGGCTTGGTCGCCGACTTGCACATCCTGCAGCTCGACCGTGAAGCCGCGGCGCTCCGCCCAGCGGTTATACATGCGGAACATCATGTCCGCCCAATCGTTCGCCTCCGTGCCGCCCGCGCCCGATTGAATCGAGAAGATCGCGTTGTTCTTGTCGAACTGGCCGGTGAGGAACGACGCGATTTCCAACTCATCGAGTTCGGTGACCATCGCGGTGACCGACGCATCGAGTTCCTTCGCGTAAGTCTCGCGTTCGCCGGCGTCCGCCGCCTCGACCAGTTCCACCATGACGCCGAGATCGTCGACGCGCTTCTGAAAGGCGACGACCGGGAGGACGGACTTCTTCAGGCCGTTGAGTTTCGCGATGTGTTTTTGCGCACGATCGTTGCTATCCCAAAAGGTGGGCGCGCCCATCTGGGCCTCCAGCGCTTCGATTTCCCGCTGCTTTTGTTCGCAGTCAAAGAAACCTCCAGAGATGGCCGGCGCGCTTCTTGATGTTCTCGATGTGATTGAAAGTCTCAGGTGCGATCATGGTGAACGGCTATCGCCGCAAACCCGCGCCCCCGGCGCAAGGGCAAAGCGCGCCCTCCCCGCTCCACACTCCGGCACGACCACACCCTTGCGCCCCCGCCAAAGCGCGCCGACTTGAGCCGAGCGCCGCGGTGAACCTCTCCCTGATCACGATGGCAGGCGCGGGACCGGAGCGTTTTGCCTTTTCAATGCGCCCGCCCGTCCCAACGTCCGTTCTGTCAGGCCCACCCCGCCGATGAAAACGATCCACGATCTTTCGCCCCTGCTTTACCCGGCCACGCCGCCCGAATTGGGCTGGATGATGCACGACGCGGAAAAGGCCGCGTTGCTGCAGGTGCTGCGCGTCAGCCAGCCGGTCGCCGCGCTCGAGATTGGAACGTGCAACGGCGGCAGCCTGCGTCACATCCGCGAACACGCGAAAAAAACTTATTCCATCGACATCGATCCGACGGTGCGCGCGCGGCTCGCACCCGCGATGCCCAACGTGAAATTCCTCACCGGTGACTCGGCGCGGCTCATCCCGGAGGTGCTCGCCGAATGCCGCGCGGCCGGCACGCCCCTCAATTTTGCGCTCGTCGACGGCGACCACCGCTACGAAGGCGTGAAGGCCGATCTCAACGCGATCCTCGCCTACACGCCGCCGGCTCCGCTTTGGATTCTGATGCACGACAGCGGCAATCCGGGCTGCCGCCGCGGGATCGTCGAGGCCAACTGGGCGGAGAATCCGCACGTCCACGTCGTCGAGCTGGACTTCGTCGCGGGCGCTTTGAACGCCGACGAGGATTTTCTCGATCAGATCTGGGGCGGGTTCGGGTTGGCGCTGCTCCTGCCGGAAAAACGCGCGCATCAGTTGGAGATCGGCGCGTCGCTCGCGCGCCATTTCGACAAAGTTTACCGCACTTCAATCCATTATCCGAGCGTGGCGAACGCCCTCAAGCGTTGGGCGCGGATCAAGTGGAAGGGACTGAAGCGGCGGTTGCAGCGCAAGTAAGCGCCGCCGCCGGCCGGGCTGGGCCGGAGCCCGGACTCAGCCGCGCAACGTGCCCGCCGCCTTCTCCAACCGATAGCTCGCGTAGGTTTTCTCGACGCCTTCGCGCAGCGCCGTCTTCGCGCGCCAGCCGAGCGCGGTCAGGCGAGAGACGTCCATGAGCTTTCGCGGGGTGCCGTCGGGTTTCGTGGCATCCCACGTAATCTTGCCGCGATAACCGACGACCGCGGCGACGAGCTCGGTGAGTTCGCGAATCGAAACATCGGTGCCGATGCCGACGTTGATGAGATCGGGGGGGCTCGCGAGGCCGAGCAGGAAGGCACAGGCCTCGGCGAGATCGTCGACGTGCAGAAATTCACGCCGCGGCGAACCCGTGCCCCAGGCGACGACTTCGGCGCGGCCGGCCTCGCGCGCCTCGTCGAAACGGCGGATGAGCGCAGGCAGCACGTGCGAATTCTGCGGGTGATAGTTGTCGCCCGGCCCGTAGAGATTCGTCGGCATCGCGGAGTGGTAGCACACGCCGTATTGCTTCCGGTAGAATTGCGCGAGCTTGAGCCCGGTGATTTTCGCGATCGCGTAGGCTTCGTTGGTCGGCTCGAGCGGACCGGTGAGCAACGAATCCTCGGGCATCGGCTGCGGGGCGAGCTTCGGATAAATGCACGAGCTGCCGAGGAAGAGCAACCGCTTCACACCCGCGCGATACGCGCCGTGAATCGTGTTCGAGGCGATCGCGAGGTTGTCGAACAGAAATTCCGCCGGGCAGGTGCTGTTCGCGTAGATGCCGCCGACTTTCGCGGCCGCGATGATCGCGACGTCGGGTTTCTCCGCGGCGTAGAAGGTCTCCACCGCTGCCTGGTTCGTGAGATCGAGTTCGCGGCGCGAGCGCGTCAGGAGCGTCACCCCCGGCTCGCTCGCGAACCGGCGCACAAGCGCACCGCCGACCATGCCTTGATGACCCGCAATGAAGAGCTTCATGCAAAGGGCGCGCGCGAGGGCGCGGGCAGTTTCGCGATCTGCGCCTCGCGCTTGGCGAGTTCGAGGTCCGCCTCGACCATGATCTTCACGAGCTCTTTGAATTTCACCTTCGGCTCCCAACCGAGCTGGCGTTTCGCTTTCGCCGGATCGCCGATGAGCAGTTCGACCTCGGCCGGGCGCTCATAGCGGGCGTCGAATTTCACGTGCTTCTCCCAGTCGAGATTCAGCAGCGCAAACGTCTCCTGGATAAACTCCTTGACGCTGTGCGCCTCGTTGGTCGCGACCACGTAGTCGTCGGCCCGGTCCTGCTGGAGCATGACCCACATCATCTCGACGTATTCCTTGGCGTAGCCCCAGTCGCGGCGCGCATCGATATTGCCCATATAGAGCGCGTCCTGCAGCCCGAGTTTGATGCGCGTGGCCGCCCGGGTGATTTTGCGGGTGACGAACGTCTCCCCGCGCCGCGGGCTCTCGTGATTGAAGAGAATACCGTTCGACGCATGGAGATTGTAGCTCTCCCGATAATTCACCGTGAGCCAGTAGGCATACATCTTCGCGCAACCGTAGGGCGAGCGCGGCCAGAACGGCGTTTTTTCCGTCTGCGGCACCTCCTGCACTTTGCCGAACATTTCGGACGACGAGGCCTGGTAAAACCGGCATTTCTTCACGAGCCCCGCCTCGCGGATCGCCTCGAGGATGCGCACGGAGCCGAGGCCCACGACGTCGCCCGTGTATTCCGGAATATCGAACGACACGCGCACGTGCGACTGCGCGCCGAGGTTGTAGATTTCGTCGGGCTGGAGCGCGTAAAGCAACTTCACCATCTGCACCGAGTCCGCGAGATCACCATAGTGCAGGTGCAACTTCACCCCATTCACGTGCGGATCACGGTAAAGATGATCGATGCGGCTCGTGTTGAAGGTCGAGGCGCGGCGGATGACGCCGTGGACCTCGTAGCCTTTACCAAGCAGCAATTCCGCGAGGTAGGAGCCGTCCTGCCCCGTGATACCGGTGATGAGCGCTTTCTTCATGAATGAGCGTCAAGGCTACGCGGCCCGCCGCAGCGCGGGCAAGCTTGTGTGATGGAAATTCTCGGCGGGGCTGGGAGATTCTCGACCGCGGCTCAAAACTTCGGTTCGGACTCCGCGAGGAGCTTCCCGAGTTCGTCCTTCCATAATTTCGCAATCGTGTGCGAGCCGTGCCCGCGCGTGTCCGGGCCGAGCGGCACCATCACCATGCGGCCGCGCGGCACGCGCTTGATCTCGCGCTCAAGGATGCCGAGCTCCGGTGGGTTAATGAGGTCGTCCGCGGAATTCACCGCGAGCAGCGGCGCGCGAATTTTTTCCAGCGCAGGATTTGGGTCGTAGTCGCGCGACGCTTCGAGGGCGTAGAGGAAATCGTTCGCGTCGCCGGTCTTCCGGTAGTTCACGACGAAAGCGTCGAGTGCCTCGTCGGCCTGCGCGAGCGTCGGCGACTCCTGCTGGCGCACGAGCGGATTGGAGCTCATCACGAACAACATCTCGGCCGCGGTGCGCAGGCTCGGCGGTTGCGATTGATAGTTACCCTCGAGCCAGGCCGGGTCGCCGCGGACCGCGTCGATCACGATGCGCCGCCAAGCGCGGTTGCGACCGGAGATTTGCACCGGCACACTCGCGAGCGGCATGAGCGCATCCATGAACTCCGGGTGCTGCTCGCCCCACAGCCACGTGTGCATGCCGCCCATCGAGGTGCCCATCACCAGTCGCGCGTGGTTCACGCCGAGTTTTTCCGTCAGTGCGCGAAAATCCGCCTCGACCATGTCGCGATAGCCGTAGCGGGGAAACTTCGCCCGCAGCCCATCGCTCGGCTTGCTGGAGCCACCGTGACCGATGCCGTCGACCATGATCACGAAAAACTTCGCCGCATCGAGCGGCTGGCCCACCCCGAAGAGTTCGCCCGCAAACATCGGTTGCACGAACTGCGCGCCGCTGCCACCGGTGCCGTGCATGACAAGCACGGCGTTGCGGACGACGCCGGCCGCGTCACGCTGCGGCTGGCCGACGGTGCGGTAGTGAATCCGTAATTCCGGCAGCGACTCGCCGGACGCGAACTTGAAGTCACGCAGCAACGCGTCGCCTTCGACGGGCTTCGGGTAATCGGCGGCGTGTAGCAGCGCAACGCAGGCGAGCGGAAAAAAGAAAACAGAGAATAGTTTCATGGATGAAGTGGAACGGAGCTGCGGCTTAATTCTCTTTCGGCGGCACGAAGGCGGTGCGCCGCACCACGCGGTCGAGCAAGGAACCGTCGCATTCGAGCACCGCCTTCATCCTGGCATTTGCCTGCTTCGCCTCCGTCCGGATGCCGCCAGGCGCCAGGATGAGCGTGCCGGGCGGGCTTCCGACTTGGCCGGAAACGCTAAGCGTGTCGCCGCGCAGGACCGCCTCGGAAAACAGCAGGGACGCGCCGCCAGCCAAGGATATCGCGTAACGCACCGGGCCCTTCGCCGGCTGTGCCCACGACCACGACACGACCACGCAGCCCAAAAAAAAGGCGACCGCACGGGTCGCGAACGTGAAGCGGAGATCCATCCGGCCAGCTTGCGCGCGAACGCACCGCCCGCAAGCCCGCGCCGCTCGCTCAGGTCGACTTCAGCATCATCGCCTTCGCCACGAGCGCCGCCACGAGAGTCTGCAGCGATTTCTCTGTGCGCGCATCGGTGAGATTGCCGGTCGGATCAAACGCTTTGCCCGCGCTCGGCAACGCGCACTGGCCGGGCACGACGTGACAGCCGAGCTTGAGCAGGAGTTGCTGCGCCATCACGAGCGAGCGCACCGCCCCAAACCCGCCCGGCGACGCTGAGATCACCGCCGCCACTTTGCCCGGAAACGGATCGACGTCATCGCGCGTGCACCAATCAATCGTGTTTTTCAGCAGTGGCGTGATCATCGAGTTGTATTCCGGCGAAGCGATCAGCAGCGCGTCGTGCTGCCGGATGAACGCGCTGAGTTTTTTCGCGTTCTCGGGCACGCCACTCGCGTCCTCGAGATCGCCGTGGTAAAGCGGGAGCACGTAGTCGTTGAGATCGACGAGCGTCACGTCCCCACCCGCCTCGCGCGCGGCCCCCACGGCGATCGCGAGAAATTTCCGGTTGAGCGATTCTTTCCGGGCACTGCCGGAAAAAGCGAGGATGCGGGGGGAAGCGGGCATGCTGCGAGGAAACTCAGCCGGGGGATTTCAGCAAGCATCCGCGCCGGTCCGCCTAGGCAAACCGCACCGGGCGGGTTTTCCCACCGACATAGAGCGGATGTTTGGGCTGACCGCTGGCGTTACGCGCGAGGCAAAACGTCTTCTGGGGATCGAGCAGCGACACGACCTGGGCGTGCCGCGCGCGAAAGGTGCCGTGCTCGCCCCACGCCACCATCACGCGATCGACGCGCTCGGCCCAGTGCGCGATCCACTTGTCGTTGTCCTCTCCAACCGGATCGCCCGCCGCTTTCATGTCGGCGGGATCGGTCGCCCGAAACGCGAACGCGTTCAGCATCACGAAATGCGTGTAACCCCACGCCGCCGAAAACCCCTGGATGCGCCGCAGCGTCGGATCGAGTTGGTTCTCGTCGGCGGTGCTCGGATTCAGCCCGATCCAAGCGATCGCACGGCCGGTCTCCGCTGTCAGCAAATCGTCCCAGCGATGGACGAGCGTGTAACGGTGTCGCCGATCCGGCGAAAACACACAGGCGTTGGTCATGGCAAACCCGGCGGCGCCGCCGGATCAACCCAGCGACTTCAGCAAGCGCTCCAGCTCGGCGCGTTTCGCTTTTTGATCGGCGAGTTGTTTGCGCGCGCCTTCGAGCACGGCCGGCGGAGCCTTGCTGACGAAGGCTTCGTTCGAGAGCCGTGCCTCGGTGCCCGCGACATGCTTGGTGAGCTGATCCAGTTCCTTGGTGAGCCGGATTTTCTCCGCGCCGACATCCACCGAACTCGCCAGATCAAGATAGATGGTGCCGAGGGCGGCGACCACCGCGGGCGCGCCGTCGACTTTTTCGCGGTGCTCGATGCTCGCCGCGCCGCACAGGCGGGTGAGCTTCGCCAGATTGTCGGCCAGGATTTTCCAGTCGGGGGCGTGCGCCGTGACGAGCAGCTTCACGTCGCGCCGGCTGGCGAGATTGTGCTCAGCTTTCAGCGCGCGGGTCTTCGCAACAAAATCCTTGAGGCGATCGACTGACGCCGCGGCGGCGTAATTCAGGGCGAGGCCGTGGAGCACGCCCGTATTCGCGACCTGCGACGCGTTTTCGATGTGCGCATCCTCGATAAATTTTCCCGCCGGGCCGTAGCCGAGCTGGTGCCAGAGTTCCTCCGTGATGAACGGAATGAACGGGTGCAGCAGCAGCAACGTCTGCCGCAGCACGAGGTCCTGAATCGCGAGACAGTTCCCTTTCACGTCGGGCGACTGGAGCTTCGCCTTCGAAACTTCCACATACCAGTCGCAAAAATCGTTCCAGAAAAAGCCGTAGAGCGCCTGCACCGCCGCGCTGAATTCAAACTCGCGGAAGCAGCGATCCACTTCGCGCGTGGTGCTGAGGAGGCGATCGAGGATCGCGTGATCGTCGGCGTCGAATTGCGCGGGCACGAGCCGCGTCATGATCGCGGAGAGCGAGGAGTTGTCGCCCGCCTCGCCGCTCATCTGGCGGAAGCGACCCGCGTTCCAGAGCTTGTTGCAGAAATTCTTCCCACTCTCGATCCGATCTTCCTGGAAGCGGATATCCTGCCCCTGCGGCGCGATCGAGATGATGCCGAAGCGCAGGCCATCGGCACCATAGCGGTCGATCAGATCGAGGGGATCGGGCGAGTTGCCAAGCGACTTTGACATCTTGCGGCCCTGCTGGTCGCGGATGATGCCGGTGAAATAAACGTGCTTGAACGGAATCCGCCGCTCGATCGATTCGCCGGGCCGCATGAATTCGAGGCCCGCCATGATCATGCGCGCGACCCAGAAGAAGATAATGTCCGGCCCGGTCACGAGCGTCGTGGTCGGATAGAAATAATCGAGCCCCTGCGCCTTCATCTTTTCGCCATCCGGCCAGCCCATCGTCGCAAACGGCCAGAGCCACGATGAGGCCCACGTATCGAGCACGTCGTCTTCTTGAATCCAGTTTTCTTGGTCGGCCGGGCCTTCAAGCGACACGTGCACCTTGGTTTTATCGGCGAGGTCGGCCTCGGTGAGTTTTTCCTTATCGAGTCCCTTGCGATACCACACGGGAATCCGATGGCCCCACCAGAGCTGACGGCTGATGCACCAGTCCTGGATGTTCTCGAGCCAGTGCAGGTAGACTTTGCTCCAGCGCTCGGGATAAAACTTGATGTGTCCGTCGCGCACCGCCGCCTTCGCTTCCTCCACGCGCGGATATTTCAGCCACCACTGCCACGTGAGTCGCGGCTCGATCGGCACGTCGGCGCGCTCGGAATAGCCGACGTTGTTCGCGTAGGGTTCCTCGGCAACGAGCGCGCCGGACTCCTTCAACAACTCCGCCGCTTTCTTCCGCGCCGCGAAACGATCCAGGCCCGCGAGCTCGGGGCCGGCGAAAGCGTTGAGTTTGCCGTCAGCCTCGAGCACGTCGATCACCGGAAGCTTGTGGCGCAGGCCGATCTCGAAGTCGGTCTTGTCGTGCGCGGGCGTGATCTTGAGCGCGCCGGAACCAAACTCTTTGTCGACCGCGGTATCGGCGATGATCGGAATTTCTGCCGCCGGCCCGAGCGCGCGGCGCACTTTTTTCCCCACCCAGCCCGCGTAGCGCGGATCTTCGGGGTGCACCGCGATGGCGACGTCGCCCGGGATCGTTTCGGGGCGGGTCGTCTTCACCTCGATGAATTGACCCGGCGCGTCCGTGCGTTCGTAGCGCACGCGGTAGATCGTGCCGTTGACCGGCTTCATGATCACTTCCTCGTCGGAGAGCGCGGTCAGCGACGACGGGCACCAGTTCACCATCCGCTTCCCGCGATAGATCTGACCCTTCTGGAAAAGATCGACGAACACCCCGAGCACCGCCTGCGAGTAGTGCGGGTCCATCGTGAACTGCGTGCGATCCCAGTCGCACGAGGCGCCGAGGCGGCGGAGTTGCTCGAGGATGATGCCGCCTTTTTCAGCCCGCCACTCCCAGACCTTCTCGAGGAATTTCTCCCGGCCGAAATCGTGGCGCGTTTTCTTCGACTTGCGCAGCTCGCGTTCCACGACGGTCTGCGTCGCGATGCCCGCGTGATCCGTGCCCGGAATCCACAACGCCGACTTTCCCTCGAGCCGCGCGCGCCGAATGAGAATATCCTGAATGGTGTTGTTCAACACGTGGCCCATCGTGAGCACGCCGGTGACGTTTGGCGGCGGAATGGCGATCGTGTAGGGCTCCTTGTTGGGCGTGACTTTGCCCGCGAACGCGTGCGCGGCTTGCCAGGCGGCATACCACTTCTTTTCGATTTCGCGCGATTCGTAGCTCTTGGTGATCTCGGCCATCGGTCAGTGCGGGTTGGGAATCGGGAAGAAAACCGGCCCGCGGGCGCCGAGGCAAGTGGTTAAACGCCTCCCCGCGTGTCATGCCAAAAATCCCCCTCGCGCGGGCCGACGTTTTGCGTTCTCTTGCCCGATTCATGACTGACAGCGTCGAGTCCCGCGCCCGCGCGCGCCTGCATTTCACCGGTGATGTCTCCATCCCGGAGCGGCTCGCCGCGTGCAAGGAGTTCCTCAAGGACGAGACGGCGGCCCTCCGCGCGCGCCATGAGGCGGGCGCCACCGGCCTCGCCATCACGCACGAACGCGCCCAGATCATCGACGCGCTGCTGACCCGCCTCTTCGACTATGCGATGGTCGCCTACGAGCGCGCCCAGGGTCCCCTCCCCGCGCCGGTCGCGCTCGTGGCCCTCGGCGGCTACGGCCGGCGCGAGTTGTCGCCGTGGAGCGACATCGACGTGATGTTTCTTTTCCCGACGAAAACGAAGCCCGCCGTCGCGAAGCCGCTGCAGCAGCATCTCACCAACGAGATTCTCTACATCCTATGGGATTGCGGTCTGAAGGTCGGCCACTCCACGCGCACCGTCGACGACGTGTTTGTCGAGGCGCGCCGTGAGATCCAGTCGAAGACCGCCCTGCTGGAGGCCCGGCTCATCGCGGGTTCACCCAGCCTCTACGACACGTTTCACCAAGCCTACCACAGCTTCTACACCACCGAGGATCCGAAAGGCTACATCAGTGCCCGCCTCGACGATCAGGCGAACCGCCGCGCGAAATACGCCAACACCGTTTTCAACCAGGAGCCCGACATCAAAAACGGCGTCGGCGGCCTGCGCGACTACCAGAACGCCGTGTGGATGGCGCGGGTGAAGCTCGGCATCATGACGCTCGACGAGCTGGCCGCGCAAAATTACCTCCGCGCCGACGACCTCGTGGCGTTTCGCCGCGGCTACGATTTTCTCCTGCGCGTCCGCAACGAGCTGCACTTTCTCAGCCCGCGCGCGACCGATGTCATGAACCTCGATCTGCAGCCGCGCATCGCCGAAAATCTCGGCTACACGGAGCCCGCCATGCTCGCGCGGGTGGAGCATTTCATGGCCGACTACTATCGCGCGGCGCAGAACATCTATCGCGTCTCAAAACTGATCGAGGAGCGCCTCGCCCTCAGCCTCAGCGCGGTCGGGCCGGTGCGCGGATCGTTTCGCGCGGCGATGCGGGCGGCGCGGTTCGAGCGGGCGAAGCGCATCGACGGCTTCGTGCTCCGCGGCCGGGAACTTGCCGCCGAAAAGCCCGAGGTCTTCATCGACGATCCCGTGCGGCTCATCCGGGTGTTCCGGCACAGCCAGCAGCTCGATGCGCCATTCGACTTCCATCTCGCGCAGTTGATCCGCGATTCGCTCTCGCGGCTCACGCCCGAGGTCGCGGCGTCCACCGATGCCGGCGTGAGTTTCCGCGCGATCCTTTCCGAAGTGGGCGCGGTTCAGCCCGTGCTCACCCGCATGCACGAGCTCGGCGTGCTCGGCCGCTTCATCCCGCAGTTCGATGAGCTCACCTGCCTCGTGCAGCACGAATATTATCACCGCTACACGGCCGACGTGCACACGTTGAATGCCATCGGCGAGCTCGATCGCATTTTCATCCAAGCCGAACCCATCACGCTCAAATACCGCGCCGCGCTCCACGAGACCTCCGAGCCCGCCCTGCTCTATCTTACGCTCCTGCTCCACGACATCGGCAAGGCCGAGGGCATCCAAGGTCACGCGGAGAGCGGGGTGCGGCTCGCCGAGCCGATCCTGGACCGGTTGGCCGTGTCGCCGGAAGGACGCGACCTCGTCATTTTCACCATCAAAAATCATCTGGCGATGGCACGATTCTGGCAGAAGCGGGATGTCGATGATCCCAACACGGCCACTGCCTTTGCGGAACTCGTGCTCACCCCGGAGCACCTCCGGCACCTTTACGTCCACACCTTCTGCGACGCCCGCGGCACCGCGGCGGATCTCTGGAACAGCTACAAAGACACGTTGCACACGTCGCTTTATCGCGCCACCTTGGAGCGCCTGAAACACGGCGCCGCGCTCGACCTTGGTTATCAGGAAAAGAAAAAAATGACCCAACAGGAACTCATCGCGAAATCCATCCCCGGGATCAGTGCCGACGAGATCAACGCGCACTTCGGCCTCCTGCCCGACCGTTACTTCATCCACACGGACACCGATGAAGTCGCCCTGCACATCCGCATGGTCAACCGGCTGCTCACCTCGATCACGAGCGCCGATTCCGTCGGCTCCCTGCGCCCGATCATCGAGTGGAAGGACGACCTCAACCGCTCCCTCACCGTCGTCAACGTCGTCACGTGGGATCGCGCCGGCCTCTTCTACAAACTAGCGGGCGCGTTCAGCGTCGCCGGCCTGAGCATCCTCGGATCGAAAGTCATCTCGCGCACCGACCACATCGCGATCGACACGTTTTACGTCGTCGAGCCCGGCCGCGGCATCGTGCAGAGCGCGAGTGCCCAGGAAAAATTCGCCAAGACGATCGAAGAAGCCCTCGTCGCGAACAAGGACCTGATGCCCGACATCGCCGCGCAGGCCAAAAAAATCGCGTCGACGCGCTACCTCTCCTCGCCCAGCGGCGAAATGCTGCACAGCTCGTTTCCCCCGACCGTCGACGTCTACCACGAACTCTCGATGCAGCGCACGATCGTCGAGATTCAAGCGCGCGATCAAATTGGCCTCCTCTACCGCCTCGCGAAAACGATCTCCGATCACACCTTCGACATCACCTTCGCCCGCATCGGCACCGAGCGCGGCGTCGCGATCGACACGTTCTACATCGAGAACGCGAACCACGAACCCGTCGAAGACAATGCCCGCTTGATCGCCTTGCGCGACGCGCTGAAGGAAGTCATCACCCCCGCCGCTGCCCCCGCGCTGGCGGCGGCGAAGTAAGCGCGATGCCGTCGCCGCGGTCGACGGCCGTCGGACGAGCATCGCGTGATTTCGGTCCAATCGTTTGGCCGCAAAAAGGGGCAAAAACAATCGCGAGTAAATGAAGCGCGCGCGGCGCCGAAAAGCGCCCGCACCTTTTCCGCCCGCGGGACGGATTATTTTGTGCCTTTTTGCGGCTAAATCAGAACACTGCCGGCCGTGGCAAATAGCGTAGATGCTCCTTCCGACTCTCCGGTTCCCGGCTCGCCCGCCTTAGCCTCAGCGGCGGCGGGTTTCCGCGATCCGGTGGCTCCCGATGCCCGGATTCTGCCGGCGCTTTACCGCGTGGCCGCGCTGGCCTCGCGCGCGACCGATCCGACCGCGGCGCTCCGCGAGATGCTCGCGATTGTCGTCTCCACGTTCAGCGCCAATGCCGGCTCGATCGCGTTGTTCAATCCCGACACCGGCAACCTCGACACCGAAGTCGCCACCGATTCGTTTACGGCCAGCCACACGCCCGGCGGCCTGAAACTCGGCCACGGGATCACCGGCTGGTGCGTGCTCAACCATCGCTCGCTCCTCGTGCCCGACGTCACGGCCGAGCCGCGCTACATCGCGGTGCGCGACGCGGCCCGGTGCGAAATGGCCGCGCCGATGATGGACGGCGATCATGTCATCGGCGTGATCGACCTCGAGAGCGATCGCGTCGGCGGGTTTGCGCCGGCCGACTTGGCGGCGCTCAAGACGTTTGCCGCCGAGGCCGCGCTCGTCATGCAGCGGCTCTGGCAACTCTCACATCTCAAGGACAAGGCCCGCCAGCTCGAGTCGCTCATCACCGCCGGCCAGTCACTCGTCACCAAGCTCGAGCAATTCCAGTTGTTCGAAACGCTCACCCACGCCGCCAATGATCTGCTCGGCTCGCGGACGTGCATGCTCTACCTGCACGACGCCGCCACGGGCACGCTGCGCTGCGCGTTCATCGCCACCTCCGGCACGATCTCGCCGCCCACCGGCGCGCTGCCGCTCGACTCCTGCCTCGTCGCTGCCGCCGTGCATACCCGCCGGCAGATCGCGTTCCTCGACGTGCAGGCGCCCGAAAATTCCGAACTGCTCGATCTCCCGCGCGATCCCACGCTCCGCTCGATGCTCGCCACCCCGCTGCTCTTCGATGACGAGGTGCTCTGCGTGCTCGCCGTGTTCACCGACCGCGTCCACCGCTTCGCCAACGACGAGAAACGCCTCTGCACCACGCTCGCGAGCCTCGGTGCCGTCGCGCTCGAGAACGCCCGCCTCTATTCGCGCGTCTTCCAGAGCGAGGACACCCTCCGCAAAAACGAGCGCCTCACCACCCTCGGCCTCCTCGCCGCCGAAATCGCCCACGAGATCCGCAATCCGCTCACGGTCTTGAAACTCCTCCACGGCGGCCTCGGCCTCGATTTTACCGAGGACGATCCGCGCCGCACGGACATGCGCGTCATCGGCGAAAAACTCGACCAGCTCGAATCGATCGTCACCCGCGTGCTCGGTTTCGCCAAGGCGCCCACCAGCCTGCATTCGCGCTGGGCGCTCGCCGACATCGTCGAGGACACCCTTGTGCTCGTCCGCCTCAAGCTCGCGCAAAGCAAGGTCACGCTCCGCTTCGAACCGCCGGCGCAGCCGCTCGTCGTTGAAGGCCACAAAGGCCAAATCCAGCAAGTGATCCTCAACCTGATGATCAATTCCACGCAGGCGATGCCCGACGGCGGCGACATCACCATCACCGCGTCGGCCGAGGAGCGCGGCGGCACCGGTTACGTGCACCTCGATCTCGCCGACAATGGCGGTGGGATTCCGGAAAAAATCCGTGACCGCGTGTTCGACTCGTTTCTCTCCGGCCGCGCCGACGGCACCGGCCTCGGCCTCGCTATCGCCAAACGCATTCTCGTTTCCCACCACGGCGACATCACCGTCCTGGCCACCAGTCCGGCCGGGACGACAATGCGCGTCACGCTTCCGCTCGCGAAAAACTGAAGTGCGGCCCGTCGCTCGCCTGGGCCACGGTAAAAAGACGCGGCGACGAGAAGCTCCCGCTAAGAAGCCAACCTACG
>JBBRLB010000124.1:0-17930 GCA_038231575.1 Opitutales bacterium
ACTCGCGTCGCGGAGCCCCTCGATGGGGATGGTCGACACCTGCGCCCGCACCGGCGAGGCCGCGAGGAATCCGAGCAGTGAACCAGATACAAAACGCGCCAGCAAACGGCTGGCGCGGCGTGAAACCATCCAAGCAGAAGGAGGAAGCATGGGAAAGAATCGCGCGGGAACGCGACTCGCGGAGGCAACGTCGCCGCCGCGCCGCTGGCAATCCCGTTTTTCCCGTTGCGACGAGAGATGATTTTCGCGTCACCTTTTGGTGATCGCCGCGTCTTTGCCCAGCGCACCCCACTGCATTTGAGCCGGTTCCCCGGTAAGTTTCATCTGGGAGTTGCGCCTTTTCTTAACGCTCCCGCTTCACCTCTTCCGTCATGGCCAAATCGAAAAATTACGTCGGTCTCATTATTCTCCTGCTCGTCGTGGTCGCCGGCGGCGGCGGCGTCTGGTATTATTTTTTTGGCCGACCGGAAAAACCGCCGGAATATTCGACGATCAAGGTCGCGCGCGGCAGCATCATCCAGACCATCAGCGCCACCGGCAGCCTGCAGACCACCTCGCAGGTCACGATTAGTAGCCAAGTCTCCGGCAACGTCCGCGAGATCAACGCGGACTTCAACGATCAGGTCAAAAAGGGCCAGTGGCTCCTCAAGATCGATCCGTCCACCTATGAGCAGAAGGTGAAGCAAGCGAAGGCGGATCTCGAGGCCGCGAAGGCCAGCACGGTCAAGATTCGGGGCGATACCGGCCGCAACAAGGAGCTCTTCGAAAAGAAGCTTATCTCCCAATCGGACTACGACGCGGCGGTCGCCCAGCTGGCCCAGTCCGAGTCCACGCTGGTCAGCCGGCAGGCCGCCGCCGAAAACGCCCAGACGGATCTCGAGCGCTGCGTCATCTATTCGCCGATCGACGGCGTCGTCCTCAACCGCACGATCGACGTCGGTGCCACCGTCAACGTGAACCAGTCCGCGGTGGCACTCTATACCATCATCAATGATCTGACCCGGCTGCAGATCAGCGCGGATGTGTCCGAGGCGGACATTGGCAGCGTGCAGGAAAAACAGATGGTGCGATTTTCGGTGGACGCCTATCTGAACCGCCCGTTTCAAGGCGTCGTTTCCCAAGTGCGCAATTTCGCCAAAAGCTCCAGCGGTGTCGTCACCTTTTCGGTCATCATCGACGTGGACAACAGCAACCTGCTCCTCAAGCCGGGCATGACGGCGACCGCCAACATCATCGTGGCGGAGCGTCCCGATGTCTTGGTCGTCGCGAACAACGCCCTCCGCGTGCGCATTCCGCCGGACTTGCTGCCCAAGACCCCCGCCGCTCCGGCGGCTGCGGCGCCCGCGCCGGGCGCGCCCGCCGCTCCCGCGGCTGACAAGGCCAGTTCCACGATGACGGACGAGGAAAAATTCGCTGCCATGCGTGAAGTCATGACGACCGCTGGCGTCCAGCGCGGCACGCCGCCCACGCCTGATGTGCTGGAAAAAGCCAAGAAGCTCGCGGTCGACAAAGGCCTCGACCCGGTAGTCGTTGCCCAAATGATCAACCGCATGTCCAGCGGCGGTGGCGGTGGTGGGTCCGGGGGCAAAGGCGGCGGTGGTCCTGGCGGTGGCGGCGGGCGGAATCGCAACGGCGGAGGCTCCGGCGTCGCCAGCGGCACCGGCATGAACGTCAGCAATCAGCCGCGCACCGTTTATAAATTGGTCACGGATGCCGCGGGCAAAAAATCGCCCGAGCCCGTCACCGTTCATTTGGGGATCTCGGACGGCACCATCACCCAGATTGTCGATGGCGCGGCCGAGGGCGACGTGCTGATCACCTATGTCACGTTGCCGGGTGCTCCGGCCTCGGTCGCCGGCCCGCAGGGCCAAAGTGGAAATCCTTTCCAGCAAAATCAGCGCGGCGGTGGCGGGCCCGGTGGCGGTGGCTATAGCGGTCGCGGCTTCTAACCGCGCCAGTTCCCGGTTCACCTTCCACGATCCCTTTTCCATTCTCCCGCCATGCCTGCTGTAGTCAAAATCGACGCGATTCATAAGATTTATGATTCGGGCGAGGTGCCGGTGCATGCGGTGCGCGGTGTTTCCCTCGAGATCCAGCAGAAGGAATTTGTCGCCCTGATGGGCGCGAGCGGCTCCGGCAAGTCCACCCTCATGAACATGCTGGGCTGCCTGGATCGCCCCACGCGTGGCAGCTATCTGCTGGATGGCGTCGATGTGGCGCAGCTCGACAAAAACGAACTCGCCGACAT
The DNA here is from genome assembly GCA_038231575.1 of Opitutales bacterium. GTDB lineage: Bacteria > Verrucomicrobiota > Verrucomicrobiia > Opitutales > Opitutaceae > CAITWF01. Next base: position 2,249 of record JBBRLB010000124.1, read on the forward strand.
CCGGAATCAGAAACTCGGCTTCGTCTTTCAGGGTTTCAATCTCCTCGCCCGCACCACCGCGTTGGAAAATGTCGAACTGCCCTGTCTCTACGGCAAGGAACGCATGTCCGCGAAAAAGATGCGCGAGCGCGCCATGCACTGTCTCGACATCGTGGGTCTGTCCAATCGGGCGGACCACATGCCGAATCAGCTCTCCGGTGGACAGCAGCAGCGCGTCGCGATCGCGCGCGCGCTGGTCAATCAACCCCAACTCCTCCTCGCCGACGAGCCGACGGGCAATCTCGACAGCAGGACTTCCATCGAGGTCATGGGGGTGTTTCAAAAACTTAACGAGCAGGGCATCACGATTGTGATGGTCACGCACGAACTCGACGTCGCCCATTACTGCAAACGTTACCTCATCCTCCGCGACGGCGTGGTCGTCCGCGATGAACCGACCCAGAATCGCAGCATCGCGGAAGTCGAGTTGGCCAAGCTGAAGGAAGCGGAAACCGCCGCCAAACTGCTCGCCGCCGGCTCGAACGCCGCCTGAGCCCGTTGTAATTTCCGAATCCCATGCGCTTTTTTATCACTCTGAAGATGGCCTTGCGGGCCCTGCGCCGTAACACCATGCGGTCGATCCTCACCGGCCTCGGCATCATCATCGGGGTGGCCGCCGTCATCGCCATGGTCAGCATCGGCAACGGCGCGAAGGCTCAGGTCCAAGCCGCGATCGCCAGCCTCGGTGACAACCTCGTGCTCGTCGGCCCGGGCAATCAGGGTCAGGGCGGCGGCGTGCGCAGTGGCTTCGGTGGCGCCACCACCCTCACGGCGGCCGATTCCGATGCGATTGTCTCCAGCTTTCAAAACGCCAAAACCGCGGGTGAAGGCAGTGTAATTGCTGTTAGCCCTTACGTGGTCGCGCGCAGCCAGATTCTGGCGAACGGTTTGAATTGGGGCACGCAGATTTATGGGGTGTCACCTGACTTCCCCATCATCCGGAGTTGGCGTGTGGCCTCGGGGGTATTTTTCGAAGATCCCGAAGTGGCAGCTTCCGCCAAAGTCGCCGTGGTGGGCAAAACGATCATTGATAATCTTTTCCCCGACATGGATCCCGCCAGCGTCATCGGGCAAAGCATCCGCATCTTTGGTCAAGGCGGTGGCGGGGATCGCGGGGATCGCGGCGGAGGAGGCGGTGGGAGCGGCGGAACGCCCTTTCGCATCATCGGAGTGATGGCCTCCAAAGGATTCAGCTCCAGCCAGGATCAGGACGATGTCATTTTCATCCCCTACTCCAGCCATATGAAGCGCATCTCGCGCCGCACTTATCTCTCCACCATTTACGTGCAGGCGAAGGACGAGGATTCAGTCATCAAGGTGAAAACCGACGTTACCGATCTGCTCACCCAGCGCCACAACGGCACTGTCGACTTCACCGTGCAGGATCAAGCCGACATCACCGCGGCCCGCACCGCTTCCACCGACGCCATGACCTATCTCCTCGGCGCCATCGCCGGCGTGTCGCTGCTCGTCGGCGGCATCGGCATCATGAACATCATGCTCGTCTCCGTGACCGAGCGCACCCGCGAGATCGGCATCCGCATGGCCCTCGGCGCGCACGGCAGCGACGTCCTCACCCAATTCTTGATCGAGGCCATCGCCCTCAGTTCGCTCGGCGGCTTGGTCGGCGTGGCCCTGGGCATCGGCGGATCGATCATGCTCGGCAACTACAAGGGCTGGCCGGTCGAGCCGTCCACCAGCGCGATGATCATCGCCGTGGGCTTCAGCGCCGCCGTCGGTGTTTTCTTCGGCTACTACCCTGCCCGCAAAGCCGCGCAACTCGATCCGATCGACGCGCTGCGCTACGAGTAATCAGGCGCGCCGGTCTCGCACCCACGGCCGTAATTCAGTGGGTTACCCAGGGTCCGCCGCGCTTCATCCGTCGCATTCTTGCTGCGCCGCGAGCGGCCGCGAGTCAGCGTGGCGCATGCGATATTTGCTTCTGCTCGCCCTCGTCTCTTCGGTCGCGTTCGCCGCGCCGAAAACGCATCGCGAGCTTCGCGCTGACGGTGACGCGGCTTACCAGCGGAAGGACTTCGCCGCGGCCCACGACGCCTATGCCGCCGCGCTCACGCTGCGGCCCGACTCGCCGCGCTATCTCCACAACCTCGCGGCCACGGCGGCGCTCTTGGGCCAGAAAACAGCAGCGCTCGAAACACTCCGGCAGCTCGCCGGCCTCGGCATCTTCACCCGCGTCGCCACCGACCCCGATTTCGCTTCCTTGAAGGACACGCGCGAGTTCGCGGAAATTTTGCGGCAGCTCGAAGCCAACCGCGCCCCCCAAGGCTCCACTGCAACCATCGCTGAACTCCCCGACCAGACCGGCATCCTCGAGGGCATCGCCGGGCGCGAGCGCACCAAAGATCTCTTTCTCGGTGACATGCACCGCCGCTGCGTTTGGCGACGCGATCGCGCGGGCAATATCACGCGCTTCACGGTCGAAGATGAAAAGTTACTCGGCGTGTTCGGGCTCGCCGTCGATGAAAAGCGCGGTGCGCTCTGGGCGGCGACGAGCGCGCTCCCGGAGATGTCCGGGTTCACCGCCGCGCTCAAAGGCCGTGCCGCCCTCGCCGAATTCGATCTCGCGACCGGCAATCTCCGGCGGGTGCTCCCCGTGCCCGTCGACGGCCGCGACCACGTCCTCGGCGATCTGGTGCTTGCGCCCGATGGCACGATCTATCTCACCGACAGCACCGCCCCAATCATCTGGCAATTCGCACCGGGCACCGACGCGCTCACCCAACTCGTCGAGTCGGCTGAGTTTTCGTCATTGCAAGGCCTCGTGGTCAGCGGCCGCACGCTGCTCGTCACCGACTACGCCAACGGCTTCCTCACGATCAATCTCGCGTCGCACGCGATTCATGCGCTCGCGCCGCCTCCCCAAACCACGTTGCTCGGCGTCGACGGCTTCGTCGCTGTTCCGGGCGGCGTGATTGCGGTGCAAAACGGCGTCGTGCCGCAGCGCATTTTGAAGATTTCATTCTCTGCTGACACCACGACGATCACCGGCGTCGAAGTGCTCGCCGCCGCCCTCCCGGCGCTCGACGACCTCACGCTTATCACGCGCGCCGGCGATCAGCTGGTCGTCGTCGCAGGCGGCGGTTGGGACGGTTTCGATCCGGAGAAGAGTCCGCATCCGGCGGCCCATACCGTTCGGCTCCTCGGTCTCGGCGTGCGCTGAGTGTCAGCGTCCATCTCGTCACTTGTCAGTCGGCGAATGTCACTCCACGTTCGCCGCGCATGTCCGCGTCACCCATCGTTGAATTTCGCGAAGTCACCAAGCGCTTCGGCGATGGCCCGCTCGTGCTCGACCGGATCAACCTCGCGGCCCGGCCCGGCGAATTCATCAGCCTGATCGGGCCGAGCGGCTGCGGAAAATCCACGCTGCTCCGCCTCGTCGCCGGGCTCAGCCCGATCAGTTCCGGTGCGCTCACGGTCGGTGGCCTCACGCCCGATGCGGCCGCGGCGGAACTCGCCTTCGTGTTTCAGGAACCGACGCTGCTCCCGTGGCTCACGGTCGCGCGCAACGTCGAACTCGCCCCGCGCCTGCGCGGCAGCTCCGCCGCGGCACGCGCCGCCACGAGCCAGCGCGTGCTCGACCTCGTCCGCCTCGGCGATCGCGCGGGTGCCTACCCGCGGCAACTTTCCGGCGGGCAGAAAATGCGCGTCTCGATTGCGCGCGCCCTCGCGCTCGCGCCGAAGATTCTGCTGCTCGACGAACCGTTCGGCGCGCTCGACGAGATGACGCGCGAGCACCTCAACGAGGAGCTGCTCGCGATCCACGCGTCGGCGGCGTGGACCGCCTTTTTCGTCACGCACTCGGTCGCCGAGGCGGTGTTTCTTTCGAACCGCATCCTCGTGATGTCGGCCAACCCCGGTCGCATCCACACGGAGATTCGCGTCGACCTGCCCGCGGCGCGCACCGCCGAAACGCGCCTCTCCCGCGCCTACCACGATCTCGTGGCGGATGTGTCGCGGTTGTTGCGCTCCGTCGAAATCGCCGCCGCCTGACCGCCATGTCGTCGCGTTTGCTTCGCATTGTCCTTCCCGCCACGACCGGCGCGCTCGTAATCGCCGCGTGGTATGGCTTTCACTTCTGGCTGGATGCGGAGCTGCGTTTCCTGCTGCCGACGCCCGGCCAGATTCTCGCCGCCTTTCGCGACAATGGCGACGCCCTCGCCCGCGCTGCGCTCAATACCACCGAGGGAGCGCTCCTCGGCTTTGGGCTCGCGGCGCTGGTCGGGTTCCTCCTCGCGGTCGGGCTTTCGCTCTCGTCGCTCGTGCGCGCCAGCCTCTATCCCTACCTGATGATTTTGCAGATGACGCCCATCATCGTCATCGCTCCCATCCTGGTATTGTGGGTCGGCGCCGGGCTCAAGAGCGTGACGGTGATCACGTTTCTCATCTGCTTTTTTCCGTTGGTCGTGAACACCACCCAGGGCCTCGTCTCGACCGACCGCAATCTCGTCGAACTCTTCGCCATGTGGCGCGCGAGCCGCTGGCAGCAGCTCGTGCACCTCCGCATTCCCGCGGCCCTGCCGTATTTTTTCACCGGCCTGCGCATCGCCGCCACGCTGGCGCCGATCGGCGCGCTAGTGGGTGACTACACCGCGGGTAGTTCCGACGGCGACGGTGGGGGCCTCGGGTTCCAGGCGATCATTTATAACAGCCAGGCGAAATATCCTGCGCTCTTCGCCACGGCTGCCGTAACGTGCGTGCTCGGTTTTCTTTTCACCGCCGCCGTGCTGGCGTTAAGCTGGTTCGCCCTGCATCACTGGCACGATTCCTACGAACGCAGCGACCGATGATTCCTCCCATGAAATTTGTCCGACTCACCGTCCTAGCCCTCATGGCCGTCGCCGCACTGCACGCCGCCGACAAACCGCTCGTCAAAATTTCAGTCCAACTCGACTGGATCGCCGAGCCCGAGCACGGGGGACTCTACCAAGCCCTCGCGCGCGGTTATTTTCGCGATGAAGGGCTCGACGTCGAACTCCGGCCCGGCGGCCCCGCCGCGCATTTGAAGGAAGATCTGCTGACGAGCCGCGTCGACATCATCCAGGCCGACAGCACCAACACGCTCCTCCAGCAGGCCGAGGGCCTGCCCTTCGTCCAATTCGCCGCCGTTTTCCAGGACGATCCCTCGGGCATCCTGGTCAACGCCGACAGCTCCGTCCGCACGTTTGCGGACCTCAACGGCAAATCGATCATCGCGCGGCCCGAGTGGGCGTTCCTCAAGTTCCTGAAGAAAAAATACGGCCTGACCGTTAACACCATTCCGCAGAATTTTTCCGTCACCGCGTTCCTCGGCAACAAGGAGGCGCTGCAACAGGGCTACTTTATCGCTGAACCCTATCACATCGTGCAGGCCGGCGGAAAAGCGCCGCGCTTCCTCGCGACGTGGGACGCCGGCTTCCGCTCTTACGCGGTCATGGTGACAAGCCGGAAATTCGCCCGCGATCATCCCGCCGATCTGAAGGCGTTTGTGCGCGCCGCGATCAAGGGCTGGCGTGATTACGTCGCGGGCGATCCGGCGCCGGCCCATGCCGCTCTCAAGCAGGCGAACAAGAATAACACCGACGAATTCATGGCTTTCTCCCGCGGGAAAATCATCCAGGAAAAACTCGTCACGGGCCGCGATGCCAGCGGCGGTCCCGCGAATATCGGCCGCCTCGATCCCGCGCGGTATGCGACGCAAATCGAGCAACTGGAAGACCTCGGCATCCTCGCCAAAGGCAAAGTCACCGTGAGCACCGCGATGACGACGGAGTTTCTCCCGTAGTTCACGAGCGGCTTTACGCCGCCCGCGTTCGCGGGCAAAACCGCGGCATGAGTCCCCCCGATGCGCGAGCCGAAAACCGTTTCGGTTTTGCCGCGGGGCTTTTTCTGCGGCTGCTCGGTCTCATCTACCTGATCGCGTTTGCGTCGGCTTGGTCGCAACTCGCGGGGCTCGTCGGTCCGCACGGCGTGCTGCCGGCGCAGGATTTTTTCGTCGCCGTCGAGCGCACCTACGGCGCCCGTTCCTATGTCCTGCTGCCCTCGCTCTGTTGGATTTTCGGCACCGGAAAATTTCTTGGCGTGCTCTGCGCCGGCGGCGTCACGGTTTCGATCCTGCTGCTGGCGGGCATCGCGCCCGCTGCCTGTCTGGCGTTGCTGTGGGTCGGCTACCTTTCGTTGTGCGCCGCCGGCCAGGTGTTTTTCAATTTTCAATGGGACGCCCTGCTGCTCGAGACCACGCTGCCCGCGATCTTCCTCGCGCCGTGGTCGCTCGCGCCGCGCGGGCGACACGCCGACCCGCCCGTGCTTGCGCGCCTGCTGCTCTGGTGGCTGCTGTTCCGGCTGATGCTGCTTTCCGGCGCGGTGAAGCTGACCAGCGGGGACGTCTCGTGGCGCGACCTCACCGCGCTCACGTTTCACTACGAAACCCAGCCGTTGCCGACGCCGCTCGCGTGGTTTGTGCATCAGCTACCCCTCGGAATGCACCGCGCGATGTGCGCCGGCATGTTCGCGATCGAACTGATCGTGCCATTCGGCATTTTTGCGCCCCGCGCGATGCGCCACCGGGCCGCGTTGCTCATCAGCGCGCTCATGATCGCGATCGCGCTGACCGGCAACTACACCTATTTCAATCTACTGACCATCGCGCTCTGCGTGCTGTGCCTCGACGACGCATGGTGGAGTCGGTTTTTGCCGCGCACCGCCAGAGCAACGTGTCCTCCATCAGATGACACGCCCGCCCGGCTCGTCCGCCTGCGAAAATGGCTGCTGTGCGGATTTGCCCTCTTTACGGTGACATTCACCACCCTGATTTCTCTGCCTGCGCTCACGCGCACTTCGCTCTTCGGCAATCTCCTGGCTCCGCTCGAGAATGTCGTCGGCCCGTTTCGCAGCTTCAACACCTACGGCCTGTTCGCGGTGATGACCAACCCGCGGCCCGAATTGATCTTCGAGGGCAGCGACGATCGGCGTGAGTGGCGGCCCTACGAGTTTCCGGACAAGCCCGGCGATCTTGCGCGTGCGCCCACCTGGGTCGCGCCCCATCAGCCACGGCTCGATTGGCAACTCTGGTTTGCCGCGCTCGGATCGCCGGCGCAAAATCGCTGGGTGCTGGCGGTCAGCGAGCACTTGCTGCGCGGCACACCTGAGGTGCTGGCGCTGCTGGCCAAAAATCCCTTCCCGGAAAAGCCACCACGTTTCATCCGGGTCGTGCGTTACGAATATCATTTCACCGACCCGGCCACGCGCGCCCGCACCAGCCAGTGGTGGCGCCGCACTCCGCTCGACTTTTACCTGGAGCCCGTCTCGCTTCGTTGACCATGCCCGCTCCCGCCCGCGATCGTTTCCTCGAACTTCTGCACACCGCCGTGCGGGACGGGACGCTGGTCAAGCTCACTCTCGGCAAGGCGCGCGGTGCCGATGCGACGTTGAAAAATATTTTCGTCCGCCCCGTCACGCTCAAGACCGGCCCGCATCTCGCCTTCCTCCACCGTCATGACACGCGGGACATCACCAAGAACTTTCTGCCCGAGGAAGCCCTGCGCGAAATCGACAAACTGATCGGCGCCGACTTTCTCGACGGACATCTTTTTACCGCCACCCAAACCGCGCAGCTCGAGTGCCAGCCCGCTGGCGGCGCGCGCCTGAAAACGAGCCAGGTCGCCGGAGCACCGGCCGCGCCATCCGCCCCCCACGATCGCGCGAAGCGCCATCTTATCTCCGCCGACTCGCCCTGGCTGCATGCGCTCGGCGTCACCAATGATCACGGTCGCCCCCGCGAAGGCATGGCGGATAAATTCAGCCAGATCCAAAAGTTTGCCGAACTGCTGACGCACCTGCTCGACGAGGCAAAATTCACCGACCAGCCGATCCGGATCGTCGATATGGGCGCGGGCAAGGGCTACCTCACGTTCGCCCTCGCGGCGCTGCTCGGCGAACGCGCCACCGTGCTGGGCATCGAAGCCCGTCCGGAACTGGTCGCGCTGTGCAACCGCATCGCGCGTGACAACGGTTTGTCGCATCTCACCTTCCAGGCCGGCCACATCGCCGATGCGCCCCTCGACACCGTCGACGTCCTCATCGCACTCCATGCGTGCGATACGGCCACCGACGATGCGCTCGCCCGGGGCATCGCCGCTGGGGCCAAGCTCCTCGTCGTCGCGCCGTGCTGCCAAAAGGAACTCCGGCCTCAACTCGCTGCGCCGCCGGTCCTCGCCGATGCGCTGCGTCATGGGATTTTCCAGGAGCGCGCCGCGGAGTTCGTGACTGACTCGCTTCGCGCTTCCCTGCTGACGTGGGCTGGCTACAAAACGAAGGTCTTCGAGTTCATCTCCACCGAACACACCGCCAAAAACCTGATGATCGCCGCCCTCAAGTCACACGAACGCGGCGATCCTGCCCTCGCCAACCGCACCCGAGACTTCGCCCAGTTCTACGGTATTCGTCAGCAACAGCTCGCCACCCATCTCGGCTTCAGCCTCAGCGCATGACTTGGGAAGAACTCGACTGGCCCGCCCTCGATCGCTTGCGCGTGGGTTTCCTATCCGGCACCGCCGCCACCGGCCCTTACTGGACGGCGCCCGCCGATCTCGCGAGCTACGATTTCACCTACGGTGAGCGCATCGGCTGGAAATGGGATCAGGTTATTCGTGAACTTAAAGCGCGTGATTGGAAACCCACTTCGCGCGCCGTGCTCGATTGGGGCTGTGGCAGCGGCATCGCCGCGCGCCGGGTGATCGCGGCATGCGGCGCGGAAAATTTCGAATCGCTCACCGTCTGGGATCATTCGCCGCTGGCGTGCGACTTCGCGGCGGAATCAGCGCAAAAGGCATTTCCGGCTCTGCGTGTCGCGCAAGCGACGCCCGGTTTTCTGGCGGGCGATGCGCCCGTCGGGCTGTTGCTGATCAGCCATGTGCTCAACGAGCTCCCACCCGCCGCGCTCGCCAGCCTCCGCGCCACAGCCGCGCGCGCCGAAGAGATCATCTGGGTCGAACCCGGCACCCACGTTGTCAGCCGTCACCTCGGCGCGCTGCGCGAGGAATTCCGCGCGCGTTTCCGCGTCGTCGCGCCCTGCACCCAGCAAACCGCCTGTCCGATTCTCGCGCCCGGCCACGAGCGTCACTGGTGCCATATGTTCGCGCCGCCGCCTTCGGAAATCTTCGCCGACTCCAATTGGGTGAAATTCGGCCAGCGCGCGGGCATCGATCTGCGGAGCCTGCCGTATGCGTTCCTGGCACTCGATCGCCGGATCGAAACGCCGGCGACGACCGGACTCTCGCGGGTCATCGGGCGGCCCGAACTCTTCAAGCCCTACGCGCGGGTGCTCAACTGCGACGCCACGGGGCTCGCCGAACTCGAGTTGCCGAAGCGCGCCGACAAGGCGCTCTTCAAACAACTCGATCGCACCAAGGCGCCGCTCGTTTACCGCTGGCAGCGCGACGGCGACAAAATCACCGCCGGCGAAATTATTTCAGCTCCCGAATCTTGATACTGCGGAAGCTGACGACATGCCCGTGCTCCTGCAGCGCGATGTGGCCGCGGCTTAGCGAGACGAATTTCTCCCAACCCGGGCCATTGAACTTGCTGACCTTGAGCGCGGCTTTTCCCGCTTCGCTGGCCAGATCGAGGTCGGCCACCTTTTCGCCGTTCAGCCAGTGCTGCACGTGCCAGCCGCGGACGACAATCTTCCCGGTGTTCCATTCACCGACCGGCTTGGTGAAATCCTTGGGCGGGGCCGCGCCGATATCGTAAATCGATCCGGCGAGGTGGTTCGGTTTTTTGTTGTCCTCGGCCTTCACGTTATCGAGCACCTGATATTCGGGGCCGGTGCGATACGGCGCACTATCACCGAAGCCCGAGCGATAAATCACTCCGCTGTTGCCGGCTTCACTGATCTTCCACTCGAACATGAGTTCGAAGTCGCTGAATTCGTCCACGGTCACCAAATCGCCCGCCTTGGCTTCCGTAAGCACCAGCGCGCCGTCCTGCACCTTCCAGCCTTTGCCGACCGCCGGCTCTCTGTAGCCGCGCCAGCCGGCGAACGAAGTGCCGTCGAACAGCAGCTTCCAGCCGGCGGATTTCTCGGCCGCCGTGAGGGCATTCGGCTCGGCCGCACGAGCCGCGGCCGTGAGCAAAATCGCAACGAGACTGAGGAACAGGGGCAGTTTTTTCATAGGGTAAATCCAGATTACGCGGAGCACGCGGCGTGGTGCAAGCGCGTCAGCACCGTTATGGCCCGGCGCTTGACTCGGCTCCACTGCTATGAAACATCTCTCTTTCACCTTCCAAACATCATGGGCCAACAACTGAACAAGTATATCAAACGCAAACGCCGCGCCGCCTATCTCAAGCGCCGCAAAGTCCGCGACAAGGCCGCGACGACCGCCAAGAAGAAGTAAGCGCTCGCGCCCGGTAACCCGCCTGTGGCGGCCCCGACGTGTCGGGGCCGTTTTTATTTTCGATGATCAAAGTCAGCCTCATTTCCCTCGGTTGCGCCAAGAATCTCGTCGATTCCGAGATCATGATTGGCCATCTGCACCAGGCGGGCATGCAAGTGATCCCCGAGGCGGAGAAGGCGGACGTCGTCATCGTCAACACCTGCTCGTTCATCGACTCCTCCAAGGAAGAATCGATCAGCCACATCCTCGAGGTGCATCAGACCCGGGGGATGACGAAGCGCCGCAAGGAGCAGAAACTCATCGTCGCCGGCTGCATGGCCCAGCGCTTCTCGAAGGATCTCACGACTTCGCTGCATGACGAAGTGGACGCGTTCATCGGCCTCGACCAAGTGACGAAGGTCGCGCCGATCATCGAGGGGCTTTACGCGAAAGAGCGGGAGAAGAATTCCGCGCCGGTCTCGTTTATCGAGGGCCGCTCGACCTACATCCCCGACTACGACACGCCGCGTTTCCGCCTCACGCCGAAGCATTTCGCCTACGTGAAAATCGCGGAGGGCTGCAACCATCCGTGCACCTTCTGCATCATCCCGCAGATCCGTGGCCGGCACCGCAGCCGGACGGTCGCGAGCGTCGTCGCCGAGGCGCGCCAGTTGGTCGCGGAGGGCGTGAAGGAGCTCAACCTGATTTCCCAGGACACGACTTTCTTCGGCATGGACACGTGGGACGCGCGTCCGAATCCGCGCTCCCCGGTCGATTCGACCCGCGGCACCGCGCTCACCACCCTCCTCCGCGAACTCAACGCCATCCCCGGTGATTTCTGGATCCGCCTGCTTTACACGCATCCGGCGCACTGGAGCGACGAACTCATCCGCACGATCGCCGAGTGCCCGAAAGTTGCGCGCTACATCGACATTCCGCTCCAGCACATCAGCGATCGCATGCTCGAGAAGATGCAGCGCGAAACGAGCGGCGCCTATATCCGCGATCTGATCCGCCGGATTCGCGCCGGGATTCCGGGCATCGCGGTGCGCACGACCTTCATCGTCGGTTTTCCCGGTGAGACCGAGGCCGACGTGGATGAGCTCTGCGAATTTATCCGCGAGACCAAATTCGAACGCCTCGGCGTGTTTCGCTACTCACAGGAGGAAGGCACGCGGGCGGCCAAGCTCGACGACCAACTCCCCAAGAAAATCAAGGAGGCGCGCTGGCACCGGGTCATGGCGCTGCAAAAGGAAATTGCCACCGAAGTCAGCCAGCGCTCCGTCGGGCGCACCCTGCGCGTGCTCGTCGAAGAACCCGGCGTGGCGCGCGGCGAGGCCGACGCCCCCGATATCGACGGCCGCGTATATGTGCCGCGCGAACTTCCGCTCGGCGAATTCGCCGCGGTGAAGATCACCGGATTTCACGACTACGATTTGCTGGCGCTGCCCGTCGGGGCCGTGCCGGCCGAGTGGAAAATTGCGCGCCAAGCGCAGTGACCGGGCAAACGCTCGGCGGGTAGCAACACCTAGGCGTTGCACCGCCGCCGATAAGTAACGGGTAAGTAAATCCTCATTTTGCCGGATCGGACGCGGCTCCGCAGTTTTTGGCGAACCCCGCGCCATGAACCCCGAGTTCCCGCTTCTCCGTCAGGTGCTCCTCTATCGGCTCGACGCCGTCCTCCTCGCGTCGCTCACGATCGTGGGGTGCATCCTCTGCCGCTGGCACGTGCGCCGCCGGCGGGCGAACGAGGCTTTTCCTTTTCAAACCTGCGCGTTCGCGTTGGGACTGGTCGTCGGTGGCGCGCTGCTCGCCGAATGGAGCGCGCCGCTCGCCCACGACGTGGCCACCGGAAATTCGCTGACCGCGCTGGCCACCCTGCGCGCCACCCTGCTGCTCGCGACGGGCGCACTCGTCGCCGTTCTGCTCGTCAACACCACGGTCGTCGTGCTGTTGCGCGCGGAGCTGCGCGAGCGCACGGCCACCGAGCGCCAGTTGCTCACGGCCAAGGCGGCCGCGGACGAGGCGAATCGCGCGAAGGGCGAGTTCCTCGCGGTCATGAGCCACGAGATTCGCACGCCACTCAACGCCGTGATCGGCTTCGCCAACCTCCTCGCTGATTCCGGCCTGGATGAGGTGCAGCGCGGTTATGTCGCAACCATCACCAACGAAGGGGCGCGGCTCAGTTCTCTCGTCAACGACGTCCTCGACCTCACCAAGATTGAAGAAGGCCGCCTCGCGCTGGAGCGCCTGCCCTTCGCCCCGGCCGAAACCGCGCACGAGGTGCTGCGCTTGCTGGGGGCGCGGGCCGCGCAAAAAAATATCGAACTGCGGTTTGAAGCGCAGCTCGCCGGACCGCTGCTGGTGGCCGGCGACCCGCTGCGCTTCCGTCAGATTCTTCTCAATCTGATCGACAACGCGATCAAGTTTACGCCCCAGGGCACGGTGACTCTTTTTCTGCGGTGGTCAGCGCCCGAGTCCAACAAGGGGCACGGCCTGCTCGCGGTCCGCGTGCGCGACACGGGCATCGGCATCCCGGCGGAAAAACAGAAAACCCTGTTTCAAATGTTCATGCAGGCCGACACGTCAACCACCCGGCGTTATGGCGGCACAGGCCTTGGCCTCGCCATCTGCCAGCGACTCGTGACCCTCATGGGCGGGAAAATCTCCGTGTCCAGTGTCGCCGGCGAAGGGACCGAATTTTCCTTCACCTTGGCTGCCGCTCCGGTCGGGCTGCCCGGCGAAACTTTGGCGCCCGAGTCAACATCTCCCCCGGCCGAAGGTCCGCGACCCCGAATCCTCGTGGTCGATGACATGGAGACAAACCGGTTCTTGCTGGAAGTTTTCCTGCGACGTAGCGGATTCGTCCCCACGCTCGCGGCCACGGGCGAGGAGGCCGTGCGGCTCGCTGCCGCCCAACCGTTCGATGCCATCCTGATGGATCTGCATATGCCGGGCCTTGATGGCTTCACCGCCACGCAACGGATCCGCGCGGCCGAACCTGCGGGCCGACACACACCGATCATCGCGCTCACCGCCTCAGTCGCGAAAGGCACCCGCGCCAAGTGTCTCGCCGCCGGCATGGATGACTATCTGACGAAGCCGCTCGATCTGACGAAATTTCGCGCCCTGCTGGCCAGCTATGTGGCGCTTCCCGCACCGCCGGTCTCACTCTCTCCCTCTCATCTCGGGCGCGCTTGAAGCCGAGGGCTCAGCGCGCCGCCATCACATACCGGCCGATAATTCCGTCGAACGATCCGTTCGTGAAAAAGACCACGACTCGCGGCTTTTGCGACATGGTCGGCCGCAAGGTGTGCGCCGCGAGTTTTTCCAACAGCGCGGCGTTCGTCGCCGCAAAATGCGCTTCCACCCCCTGGGTCTCCAGCTGCTGCGCCACCGCCTCGGGATCGAAGCGCTCCTGCGCGCTGAGTTTTTCCGGCCGGTTAAGCGCGCCGATGTAAACCTCGTCGGCTTGGGCGAGCGCCCGCATGAACGCGTCCTGCATGGACCGACGACTCGACGTGTTCGAGCGCGGTTCGAACACGGCGGTCAGCACCGAACCTTTGAACCGGGCGCGAAACGAATGCAGCGTCTCCGCCAGCGCGGTCGGATGATGCCCGAAATCCTCAATCACGGTTAATTGCGCGGTGGCCAGCAAGGTTTCCTGCCGCCGTTTTACCCCCCGGAATCGCGCGAGCGACTCGAGGGAGAGCGTTGTGGGGCTGGCGGGGTTGAGCGCCAAACCGGCGGCCGTCGCCGCCATGGCCGCATTGCGCGCGTTGAACAGGCCCGGCAGCGACCACTGCACCTTGGCCCAAAGCTCGCCCCGCCAAAGCAGCGTGAACGTGGCGCCCGCTTCCGCTTCGGAAAAATCGGCGATGCGAACATCGCAGTGCTCGCCGACCCCCACTCGCACCACGCGGGTCCACGCCGTCGGGCCGAGGGCGCGCAAGTTGTCGTCGTCGCCATTCAACACGATGCCGCCGTTGCGCGGCACAATCCGCGCGAGGTGCAAAAACGTCCGCTGCACGTCCGCCAGATCGCGGAAAATATCGGCGTGATCGAATTCAAGATTGTTCAGCACGACGAGATGCGGCGCGTAGTGGATGAACTTGCTGCGCTTGTCGAAAAACGCGCTGTCGTATTCGTCGCCCTCGATCACGAAAGGATCGCTCGCGCGGCCGGCATGCGCTCCCATCGGCGGATCCTGGGGCACGCCTCCGATCAAGAATCCCGGATCGCGGCCATTCTCGCGCAGCAAAAATGCGGCGAGCGAAGTGGTCGTAGTTTTCCCATGCGTGCCGCAGATCACGAGGTTCTTGCGGCGGGCGAGCACGAGATCATGCAGCATCGCGGGGAGCGAAGTGAACGGGATCGCGCGCGAGTCGAGCAGCCACTCCACTTCCGGATTTCCGCGCGACATCGCATTGCCAATCACCACGAGATCCGGCGAAAGTTTTTCCAGTCGCACCGGATCGTAGCCTTCATGCAGCGCGATTCCGGCGCTCGACAGCACCGAACTCATCGGCGGATACACGCCGGCATCGGCGCCGAATACTTCATGACCGCCCGCGCGCGCGAGCAACGCGGCGTTGCCCATTGCGGTCCCACAAATCCCCATGAAGTAAATTCTCATGATCTGAAAATCGTGCGTGAAGTCTCACGCATTGTGCCGCGGCAATGTCGAGTTCTCGTGCGATCAAAAAAAACGCCGACGTCAGCCTCAACCTCGTCGGTCGATTGCATAATCTCCTTCGAATTACTCGAATTTTCCCATAAATGACGCATATATCTGTTAATTAGGTTTTTAAATGGTAACGCAGTTTATCTGCCCGGAGGGTAGCACTACGTAGGGCCGTTGCGTGTTAGCCGCTCTTAATACCACTGGCGATCGGACACCGCTCTGCGAGTCTTTTGCCATCGAGTTACTCGAGCCCTTTAATGCAACTGCCAGTTCAACTTCCAATGCTCTCAGCGACCGCCGTTATTGGCGTTTTTTCCGTTGCTGCATTTTGCATGGTGAAGGCAGCGGAAGTTTTTCAAAACGTGAAGCGCGTGTCAGTCCGGAATCAGACCAAAGTGCAATGAGCCTGCGCCGCACCCAACGTCTGCCTTCCAGCAATCGCGGCGCCGCGATGCTCGCCGCGCTGTGTTTCGCGCTGGTGCTGGCGATCGTGCTGAGCAGCTACATCACGATGTGCTACCGCAGCCTCCAGATGAGCACGCGCAACGCGAACAGCGGCCACAGCCTCGAGCTCGCCGAGACCGGC
>JBBRLB010000125.1:0-17821 GCA_038231575.1 Opitutales bacterium
ATGGGGAAGCGCGGGCGGCCCGCCCGCTCGGAGGAGAGGCCGCGGGCGAGCCGCCCGCGCTACCCCCTGCCCACCAACTTACGAGCAACAGCCCCGCCACGACGATCAACCACAGCGGCGCAAACGGGTCGCTCCGGGTGTTGCGCTCGATCGCGGCCTGCCGCTCGTCGGCTCGCGTCGTGAAAAATTTCTCCGCGGCGCGAAAATCTCCCTGCCGTGCGTCCGCAAATTGCGCCGCGCCCCGCACGAGCAGTTCCTCCCCGCGTTTGATCGTGAAAAATCCCACGCGGCCCGGCGCGCGCAGTTCCGTGCGCCCGGCAGACGCGACGACGCGCAGCTGCGGTTCGCCGCCGGCGACCGGCTGCCAAGTGCACGTGAGCGGGCCGTCGCGCGCCACGCCATTGAGCGCAATGAGCGCGTTGCAGTCGAAATTCGCCGCGTAGGGCGCGGGCTGCGCGTCGCGCTCCGATTCCAGGAAGCGCTGCACGAGCAGCACCGTCGCGGGCAGCCGCGGGGCATTCGACGTTCCCCAATCGAACGCGAGCAGGAGTTTGCGGCCGTGGCTGAACGCCGGCTTGCCCGCGACTTTCTCCACGCCCGCCGGTCGGACGAACACCAGCGGCCCGCGCCCCTGCCACAGCAACGCCGCGTCACCCGGCGACGGCGCGAAGCCATACGGCCCGGTGCCGAACCAGCCCTGCCAGTTCAATCCCATCACCAACGGATCGCGCTCCGGCGCGATGGGTTCGGAGTTGAGCGGCGCCTGCGCGCGGCGATCAGCGTGCGGCCAGAAAACGCCGGCGTGCGTCTCGCGCGCCGCTTCCTCGGGCGTCAGGCTCGCGAAGCGCACCGCGATGGGAAGGAGTGAATTTTTTCCCGGGGCCAGAGTGCCGGCGCTCGCCACGGTGACGCCATCGATGTTCGCCGCGAGTTTCCGGAAAAATTTTGCCGCGTCGTCGTCACCGTCGACTTGGACGAGGAGCGGTTTCGGCGCGGGCCTCACCAGTGGCAACCGATCGTCCGCGGCAAAGGCGTCGCCCGACATTACCACGGTCGCCGCCTCGGCGCCGTCCGGCAGGCGCGCGGAAATTTCCGTCAGCGCGCCCGGCGCGAGGTCGAGCGCTTGCTCGGCGGAACGCGTCGCACCGATCTCGAGGTGCCACGCGCGATGTTGCGCGGTGGTCGCGTGATTTTTAACCAGCGCGCGCCAGGTGTGGCCGCCGCTGTCGTCGCGCATCACGCTCGCACCGGCGAATCCGACATTCTCGATGGGATGCCCCACGCCCGCCGCGCGCTGATCGGGCGGGACCTTCGCCCGCGTATCTGTGATCAAAAGCGTGCGACCCGCGACTCCCGCCAGCCCCTGCGCGAGCCGCAGCGCGGGACCAAGGTCGTGCTGACCGAGTTCGGGCTGCCAGTTCGCGAGCGCGGCCGAAGCCGCTTCATGCGACAGCCCGCGATAGAGCGGCGGCGAGCGCGGATCGGTCGTCATCACGACCCAGGTCGTCTGCGTGGCGAGCCCGTCGCTGAGATTCATTTCGCGCTCGGCGGCGGCGAGCGCGTCCGCGCGAAACGCGTCCATCGCAGCCGAGGCGTCGAACACGATGACCACCGTCTGCGCCGACTCCGCCCGCACCCAGCGCGGCTCGGCGAGCAGCCACGTGGCGACGAATACGGCGAGCAGTTGCAGCCAGAACGCGCGCGACGTGCGCAGCCGATCCCACGTGCGGCCGCGCGCGCTGTCCGGCGCGAGTTTTTCGATCAGGAACCAGGTGCTCGTCCGTGCGACGCGCGCGCGCTGCTGCAAAAAATGGATCGCGAGAATCGCGGGCACGCCGAGCAGCGCCCAAAATCCCGCGGGGTTTGCAAAGAGCGGTATCATTCCCCGCTCCTTCTGCCGGCCGGGCATGCCGGTCGTTTGTCATCTATTGGATGACAACCGGTTGTTCGATTCCGGAAAATTTCCGATCGGTTGTCATCTAATGGATGACAAACGAAAATCGGCGCCAGCGCCGGCCCGCAGACGAGGGCAGTGGCGGGCGGGTTCATGCGTGCGGCTCGACGGCCCCGCCGGCCAGCGCCTCGCCGCCGAGCGCCACAGCGAGCCCGGGCTCGGCGGGCACGCGCGCGAAGAGCACGCCCCGCCGGCGGCAGGCTTCGCGCCAGAGGCTGAAATGCCGCGCATACGCGGCGGCGTAACGCGTCGCGAGCGGTTCGTCGACGCGCTGCCGCCGCACCGTGCCGCTTTCGCAGTCGGTCAGCTCGACGTTGCCGCGCCACTCGAGTTCGCCCTCCTCGGCGAGCGCCGGTGCGAACACCACGCCCACGCCCGCGCCACTCGCGAGCGGCACGAGCAACGCAGAGGGATCGCCGGGAAAAAGCAGATCCGAAATCAAAACTTTCAACGCGCCCGGCCGCCACGGGAGCGGACCCGGCATCACGGTCGGATCGGAGGCGGCTGATTTTGGGGACGCGGCGCCCTCACCGCGCTGCGCGGTCGCGTCTGCCTCCCCGCGCGGTGAGGGCACCGCGCCTCCAACCTTCCCCGTCATCGCGACCGGGAGCCGCTCGCGCCAGCGGCCCGCGCGCACTTCGTCGACCGAAATCGCGCGCACCATCCGGCCGGATGCCGCATGGATCCGCACGGGCGCGCCCGCGCGATCGGCGCACTCGACACAGAACGCTACGAGTTCGTCCGTGCGCGCGGCCTTCGCGGGCGTGAGCGTCATCGACGCGGACGTGTCCACCGCGACGTCGACAAACGGCGCGACTTCCGCGCGGTAGAGTTTCATCGTCAACGCGCCCGTGCGCGCGAACGCCTGCCAGTGGATGTGCCGCGGATCGTCGCCGGGCACGTAGCCCCGGTGATCCTGAAAATCGAGCGAGCTCCCCGCGCCCGCGCCGAGCCAGTTGCCTGCGAGCCCACGCCACGCGTTGCGCGAAAACGGCAGCCGCCACCGGGCCGCCGCCGCGAGCGCGCCGCGTTGCGCCGAGAAGGTTGCGGCCGCCGCGCTCATGATTTTTCCAAGGCCCCGCGCGCCTCGAGGCCGAGCACGTGCCGCCAATAATCGCGGGTTCGCCACGCAACCACCGCAAACGTGATCACCAACAGCACCGCCTGGCAGATGACCGCCTTGGTCGAGAGATCATCCGCCTTCGGCACTGTCAGCCAGAGGCCCGATACCGGCAGCACGCGCGCGTAGAGCACCAGCGCGGCGTAGCGCAGCGGAAACGCCGCCGCCATCACCCCCGCCGAAAGCGCCACAATACTCATCGCACCAAACGTGAGCGTATAAAGCGAGGTCGCCGAGCGCGCCGCCGTCCGCGGAAAAAGGGCGAGGGCCAGCGTGGGAAACACCAGCGCGCCGAACACCAGCGTGACGATCCAGCAGGCCAGCAGACGCGATCCACCGGGCAGGCTCGACGTGGAACCGCCCGGCGCGGCCTGCAGCGCCAGCGCGGAGAGCCCGCCAATCAACGCGGTGAAAATCAGCGCGCTCGGCCAGCCCGGCAGCACAAAGCGCCCGACAAACCGTCCCCACGTCCCGCGTTTTTGCCAGGGCCGCACGTGGACGAGCATCGGGAGGCGCGTATTGGAAAGTTCCACCGCGCACAGCAGGGCGGAAAATACCCCGGTGAAAACCGCCTGCACGCTCAGCACGTTCGTCCACCCGTTCCGCGCCCAGATCGGCAGCGACAGCAAGGCGGCCAGCGGCAGCGCGCGAGCGAGCGGGGCGTGGTTTTCTGCCAGCGGCGCCACGCGCCGCACCGCGGCCACGAGGAAGAACACCAGCAGCAACGCCGCATCGAACGCCCACATCAGCGCATCCGAGCCGACGACCGGCGACGTTGCGCCGAAGCCGGGGACCCCCAGGCCCACCATCATCGGGCGCCAGGCCTGAAAGGCGACAATGCCGATGAATCCGAACACCACGCGCAGCACCTTCGACATGCCCGACGACCACAGGCCCGCCGCCGTGAGCACCGCGCAACCGCCGAGCAACGCGAGGCAGATCTGCGCATCGCTGACCAAATCCACCGAACCAGAAAAATAACGCACGATGCCATAGGGCAGCATCGCAACGAGCAGCAGGAGTGCCTGCCCCATGAGCGAGCCCCATTTGCCCACGACGATCCGCCAGGCCGACAGCCGCGTGAGCAGCAGGAGATCGATTGCCCGCGAATCCATTTCGAGCTGCAGCGAGCCGAGGGCGCGCGCCGGCGTGACGATCAGAAGTTGCACGGTGAGGAGCGTCCAAAAAAATCCGTTGATGGTCGTCGAGATGCTGGCGCGCATGCCCGGCAGCGCCGCATCCTGCCCGACGATTGCCCCCATGAGCAGCAGCGCCATGAGCACCTGAAACACGATGAACACGATCACGAACCCGCGGGTGCGCAGGCCCTGGCGCAGCTCCTTCACGAGCATCGGCGGCAGCCAGGTGGGAAAATCGCCGTCGGGCTTCGGCAGCGGAACGGAGTCGGCGGTGGTGGCGATGGAAGCAGTCATCGAAAATTAACTCAAAAAAACCGGCCACCCATCGGCAGGAATACGGTTGGCCGCAAAAAGGCGCAAAAATAGTTTGGTCAGGCAGGCGAAAATCACCCGAGCGCCTATAGGCGCCGTGCCGGCTTCATTCGCCAACGGATTCCTGCGCTTTTTTGCGGCCATAATAATTCCGTTCATCGCGGATTTTCGGACGTCGGAAACGGTTTCAGCACCGGTGGCTCGCGGAGCATCTCGACGAACGCTTCCTCAAGACGGCGCTCCTCGCGGTGAAAATCCGCGATGGCAATGCCGTCGGCCACCATCCGGCGCAATTCCGCGGCGAGCGCGGCGGGCTCGGCGCTGGCAAACACCGCGCGCGCGCCGTTGCGCCGCTCCTCGACAATCTTCCAGCCCGGACGCAGCGCGAACCATTCGAGCAGCGGCGCGGCGGGACCGTCGACGACGAGGTCGACGACGCACGTCGCGGCCGTGTCGGCGCCCCGGCGGAGCGTATCGGTGTCGCCGTGATGCATCACGCCGCCGCGATCCATGAAGATGAGCGTGTCGCACATTTCGCCGAGTTCGGAGAGAATATGCGAGCTGATGAGGATCGTCTTGCCGCGATCGCGGAGGACGCGAATCAGGTTCTTCAACTCGAGGCGCGCCTTCGGATCGAGGCCGGCGGCGGGTTCGTCGAGCACGAGAAAATCCGGATCGTTGAGCAGCGTGCGCGCGAGGCAGAGACGCTGGGTCTGGCCTTTCGACAGCTTGTCCATCGAACGCCGCACCAGCTCCGTGAGATCGGTGAATGCGGTGACTTCCTCCACGCGCCGCCGGAGTTCGGCGCCGTGAAACCCATGCGCCCGGCCGAAGAAATCAATGTAGTCGCCAACCGTCGTGTCCTTGTAGGCCGTGAAATGATCGGGCATCCAGCCGATGCGGCGCCGGACTTCGTTCGGATGCTCGACGATGTCGACGCCGCCGAGCCGAATCACGCCGCGGTCGGGAATGTCGAGCGTTGCGAGGAGTCGCATCGTCGTCGTCTTGCCGGCACCGTTGGCGCCGATGAGCCCGACGACTTCGCCCTCGGGAATTTGAAACGACACGCCGTTGACCGCGTGGACGCCGTCGAACCAGCGGTAGAGATTGTCGACCTCGAGCAGGGGCGCGCTCATGGTTTCACCTCCGCTTTCGATTCGGGCGCGCCCATCTCGAGCATGCCGGCGAACAACACATCCGCCTCCGTCCAGCGCACCGTCTCCAGCGTCGCGATCGGCGCGAGGTCGGTCGCGCCGCCATGCGCGCGCCAGTGGCCGGCGGTCTTCGGCGTCGCCGCTTCGATCACCGCCGCGAAGCGGCGACTGCCGCCGCCCGCCAGCGTGCCGACGACGCTCGTGCCGCGCGTGAGCGCGACCCGTTTGCCCGGCGGCAGGTCGGCCGCGGTCCAAAATTTCCCCAGATCGTCGACGACCACGAATTCGCGCAGCGTCGTGCCGAGGCTCGATTGCACGATCGGCGCGCCGTCGGGTGCGGTCCCGGCGCGCTCGATCCGACCGCGGGTGGGCACGAGGCGCTGGACGAGTTGGGCCTGGCGTCCGCGGCTGCGAAACCAGTCGCCCCCGCCACGGCCGTCGTTGCGCGCGAGATCGGCGTTGTTGCCCAGCATCATTCCGCCCATCCCGGGGTCCGGCGCGTCCAGCATCAGGACGGCGAGCTGCGCGTCGTCGCCGAGCGCAAACGTGCGGCGCGTGAGAAATCCGGTGACCGACGCCTGCTCCTGAAACACCGCGGCCTGGTTGTCGCCAGGCAACAGCACCACGAGCGCGCGGCGGGCGCCCTCGCCGCCGAGGCCGTCCTGCAGCACAATCGTGAGGCCCAGAATCACCGCCGCCACGAGCGCGAGCAGCGGCGTGGTCAGAAACAGCCGGTAGCGTTTCGCGGCGGGCGCGAACACGAACAGATTTACCGGCCCGATGATGGCCGCGAACGCCACGAGGAAAACCGCCAGCCAAGTGTTATTCGAAGGCCGCTCCTGCACCGACTCGCCGATGGGCGTCTTCTCCAGGATGAGATCGTTGGCGTTGGGGAGGCCCGGCGTGGCGTTGTAGATCTCCACCTTGCCCACCCAAAAATCGATCGTGCGCTGCTCGATGGGCGCGCCGGGCCGGCCCGCCACCGCGGCCGCGGTTTTCTCTCCCGCCTCGCCCGCCATCGGATCGGCGAGCGTGGTGATTTGGCCGATGCCAAATTTCTCCACGCGCTCGCTGCCGGCGTTGGCCGGCGAAAGCCAAAGCCGGCCGCCGAGCCCGATCCTGCCGCGCAACGCGGCGCGGCGACCGGCGTCGAGCGAGGCAAACTCATCCGTGGTCATCAGCACCGCGGCAAACGACGACCACACGCGCCAGTCCGCCGGAAGTTGCGCCGCCTCGATCACGGAAAGATTCGGCGCACCACGCACGACCGCACCGAGCTGGCTGCGCACGACCGGCTCGAGCGAGGCCGACACCGCGAACGGCCGCATCGACAAATTCACCGCGCTGCCAAACGAGAGGCGGTTGTTGTTCAGCACACCCGGCCCGGCAAACTCCACCTGGATGCCCGACGAATAATTGGTGCCCCCCACGACAACGGGCGTGGTGAGCGTGCCGCTGGAGGACACGATGGTCGCCCCCGCGATCGAGCCGCCTTGTGGCGCGGTGATAATAATGATCTTCGGCGGCGCGGTGCGATCGGGCAGCGGGCGCATCGACGTGCGCACCGTGCCGATCGTCTGGTCGATCGTGAAGGTCGCCTCGGTGCCGGGGGAAACCGGCGAGCGGGTGGTCGGCAACGGCCCGGTGCGGCCGGGCGGCATCACGTAGGTTGTCGTCATCGCGCCCGTCGTGGAGTCGATTTCCTGCTCTTGGATGAAGGCATTGGGTCCGTTGCCGCGCGTGATCGACACCTTCGTGCCGACCGGCGTCTGCGTGACCGTGACCTTGGGCGCGCCGCCCACGCCAGGACGCGACGACCCGGTGGCGGGTATGTTTGAGGTGATAATCTCGACTTTAGTCGGACGCGGCGCAGCCACCCCAAGGGCGACAGTGCCGGCGGTCGGTGAACCGGCGTATCGGTTGGTCACCGTCCCAGTGATCGGATCGATCACGTAGGTGACGTTCACGCCGGGGGGCGGTGTGCTGTGATTGGTGCTGTTGGTCCCGCCCACCACCGACGACGTCATCGTCATCGTCCGCTCGCCGGTGGTCGCATTGAGTTCGATAACCTCCGTCCCGAAAGGCGTGCCCGACGATCCGACAACCACCCGTGTAATCTTGGTGCCGGTCGAAGTCTTCTGGATGTCAACATTCGCATAGGTGATTCCGCCGCTCCCAGCCGCCGCTGGGCCGCCCATGATGACGTTGCCGGCATTGATCGACGGCTCGGCAATGGGAACGAACACCCACGTCTCGCGCGTCTGGCCCGCCGGCACGACAAATTCCCGCGTGGTGGTCGAGAGTCCAGGAAACTGCTGGCGCGCGCCCATCTGAAACGCGCCCCGCCACGTGCGTTCCGGCCCCGTGTTCACGATCGTCACGCGCAGCGGCGCGAACCCGAAGCGGGGGATCGACGCCGTCGGGCTCGTCACCTTGATCAAGACTTCCGCGCCGGGCGCGACGGGCAGCACCTGGACAGAATCGGCGCGCAACGCGGCGGGCGAAGCGAGCGCGAGGAGCGCGGTCAGGTGGAGCGCGCAGCCCCCCCCGCGTTTTCGTCTGCCACGCAGCGCGAAAAAGCGCGGGGCGGCCCACGCGTTCCACCTCGGAAAGATCTTCATGCGATCTTGGCGGCGGCGAGCGTGCCGGGGAGCGGCTTGGCCTGCGCCGGAATCTCGGCGAGAAGTTTTTCGACGACGCCCGCGGTTGTGGCGCCGTCAAGGCGCGCGACGTGCTCCAGAATGATGCGGTGGCCGAGCACGGAACGCGCGACGGACTGCACATCCTCGAAGCTCGCATGCGGCCGGCCGTGCCGCAGGCCGCGGGCCCGGGCCGCGGCGGACAGCGCGAGCGCCGCGCGCGGGCTCGCCCCGAAACGCACGCCGGCACTCGCGGCGGAGGCGCCGGGCTGCGACGCGTAAACGAGCCGCGCGATGTAATCAGCGACGACCTCCGGCATGTGCACACGGCGTACGAGCGCGAGCAGCGTGGTGAACTCGATCTCCGACACCACGCGCGCGACGACCGGCTCCGTGCCGAGTTCGCGATTGAGCACGATGCGCTTCAGCACCTCCGGCGGATTCGAGTGCACATCGATCTTGAAAAGAAACCGATCGAGCTGCGCCTCGGGCAGCGGATAAGTGCCCTCGAGATCGATCGGGTTTTGCGTCGCGAGCACGAAAAACGGATCGGGCAGCACGTGCGTTTCGCCGCCGGCGGTGACGCGGCGCTCCTGCATCGCTTCGAGGAGGGCCGACTGCGTCTTCGGCGAGGCGCGGTTGATTTCGTCGGCGAGGAGAATGTTCGTGAAGACCGGGCCGCGTTGAAAGACGAAGCGGCGGCCGGCGGGCGTTTCCTCGAGGACGGGATTGCCCGTGATATCACCGGGGAGGAGGTCCGGAGTGAATTGCACGCGGCGCGCGTGAAGCCCGAGCGCGTGGGCGAGGCCTTTCACGAGCTCGGTTTTGCCGAGGCCGGGCAGGCCTTCGAGCAGCAGGTGACCGCGCGCGAGCACGCCGGAGACCACCAGCTCGATGAGCTGCTCCTGACCGAAGAGCACGGTCTGGAGCGTGGCGACGAGACGATCGAGCGCGGCGCGCGAGGTGGCAAGTTCGGCTTCGGTGGGCGGGGCGGCTTGGGTCATGGAAGAGGATTTTTTGGCCCACGGAACACACAGAAGACACGGAAAGGATTCAGGTCTGAATCAACTTTGAATTCTTCCGTGTCTTCTGTGTGTTCCGTGGGCAGATTTTATTTGAAGAATTTTTTCAGCGCCGCGCGCTCGGCGGGCGTGAGGCGCTCGACCCAGACGGCGTCGCCGCCTTGCGCGGGCGCGGCGACGGCGCCGGCGGACGTCGATCCCGCCGCCTTCTTCGGATCGACGTCGTGCGTGCTCATCGTGGTGCCCAGTTTGTCGCCGAGGGAAAAATGTTTGAGCGAGCCGAGCGTCAGGCCCTGGGTGGTGCCGTCGCCGGCGTCGCTCGCGTCTTTCGCCAGCATGAGCGGAGCGGAGTCGCCGTCCCCGCCATCTCCGCCCGCTCCCGCGCCATCGGGATCGCCTTGGGCGACTTGCGCGCCGGCGCCCGCCGCTCCGCTGACGCCGCGCGCGGCTCCCGCCGCGCTGGCGAGCGCGCGGGCGAGATCGGCGCGTTGCTCGGGCGTGAGCGCGGCGAGCTCGGCTTCGGTGGTGGGAAGATTTGCCAGCAGATCCTTGTTCGCCGGCAGCGAACCGTCGCGGAGGCCGGCGAGCGCGGCGGCGAGACGGCCGGCGGAGCCCTTCATGTCGGCGCTGTCGGTCGAGCGCAGCGCGTCCGCCGCGGCATCGAGTCCGCGCGCGAGGCCGGCGGCAGCGACCGCGGTTTGGTTGCGCAGCGCATCGGCGGCCTCGAGGGCGGAATGGGAATATTGTTCGTCGGCGGGACGCCGGGCGAGTTCGCGGGCGCGATCGGCGAGCTGCTCGATGGCCTGTGGATCGGCGAGCTTCATTTCCTTGAGCGCGGCGAGCATCGACTCGGTTTGCAAAATCGCCGGCGCGGGGCCGGACGCATGCGTCGCGGCGGCATCGCGCGGCACCGGCGCAAACCCCGCGAGCGCGAGCAGCGCGGCCGACGCCGCGATCCAGCCGCCCGGCGCGCGGAGCTGCCAGCGGACGACGGGCGCGAGCGAGGCGGGCGCGGCGGGCCACGCGACGAGTCCGCTGGTCGCGGCGGTGAGGCGCGTATCGAGCCGCAGATGCGACTCGAGCAGCACGCGCGCCTCGGCGGAGTTGTAGAAGCCGCGGCGCGCGCGCCACCAGCAACCCAAGGCCGCGAGCGCGAACGCGGCGGCGAAGCCGAGCCACGCGGAGGCCGGGGCGGATTGCGCGCGGCGCAGCGCGTAAATCGCCACGGCGGAACCGGTGGCGACGAAAAAGAAAACCGGCGCGGCCGACGCGAGCCACGCAGCGAAATTGATTCGCCACGCCAGCGCAGTGGCGCGCGTCTCCCAAAACTGGCGCGTGCTGGCAGGGGACATCACGAGCGCGGAGCGTGGCGCGATCCGCCGCGGGTTGGCAAGCGCCACGCGACGGTCAAACGTCATAGCCGCTGTCCCCCCGCCCGCAAAAAAAGCCGGGCGCATGTGGCCCGGCTCGATTGGGAGGGCTGGTGGTTCTCCCGCACTCCGATTATACAGGCCCGCGGCCTGCGCTGTCCCAAATCACTTCGCGACGAGCGTGCCCTTCATGCCCGTGAGGAAGTGCGCCGGAAAGCTGCAGAGGAACGGATATTCCCCGGCGGCCGGAACCGTGACGGTGAATTCCGACGATTTGCGGGGCCCGATCACGTCGGTGTGCGCGAGCACCTGATCCTTGAGCGCCGGAGGAATGTAGTCGGTATCCTTCGCCACAGTCGCGGCGGTGGCAAACGCGGTCGCATCGGAACCCGCTTTCAACAGCACGAGGTTGTGGCCCATGACTTCCTTCGGGACCGTGCCGGTGTTCGTGAGGACGAACTTGAGCTGCTCGCCCGCCTTCGCCTCGATGACGAGAGGCGCGGCCGCGCTGGAGGCCTTGTCGCCGAGCATGAATTTCATCATGTCGTTCGCGGTGATTTCAATTACGCGCGGGCCGGCGACCGGCGCGGGCGCCGCGGCCGACGCTTTGGCGCCGGCGGAAGCGGAGTCTTTCTGGCCGCAGCCGGAAAGAAGCAGTGCAACAAAAACGGGGGCGAACAGGGAACGGATTTTCATAGCGGTAAAAAGTTGGGCGACACGTTGGCGACATGCAAACCCGAAGCCGTATTTCTCCGCCACCCATAAGCAGCGCGAACACACGGTATTCCGCGGCAAAAGATGCGGCGTCGCGGCACAAAAACTGCGGAATAGGGCTTGAAATGCCCAAGCGTTCGCGAACTCTTTTGAGCCTTGGCGTCCGCGCCCCATCCACCTTTTCATTTCCCACTGCACACATGCGTCTGACCTCCTTGCTCAAGAAACTTTTCCGCCTGGATGTTTGCGCGTTTTTGGCTCTCGGTGGCAGTTCGCTGCTCCGGGCGTCCGACGCCAATTGGTTCGTGATGGATGGCCACCAATCGACGATCTTTGTCGAGGGCCCGGTCGCCCGTTCGCAGACCAACCTGTTTTATGTGACGTGCTGGGTCACGCTGGTGCTTTTCATCCTGGTGGGTGCGGTGCTCGCCTATGCGACGGTCAAGTTCAAGGCCCGCACCGCGGCCGACGAACACGCTGAGCCGCCGCCGCAGGGCCACGGCAATCCGCTCGTCGAAATGGGCCTGATCGCCGGCTCGGTGCTCGCGCTCGTCGTCATCGCCATCCCTACCCTCACGGCAATTTGGTTCACTTATGATGTTCCCGGCGCCGATACGAAAGCCAAGTTCGAGGAATTGGTGCAGAAGGGCGAGGCCTACGAGGTCAACGCCATCGGTTACCAGTGGTGGTTCAAGTTCGAATATCCCGGCGAGCAGATCAACGGCTTCGGCTCGCTCGTCACCGCGAACGAACTCGTCATCCCCGTCGGCAAGGCCATCCACGTCAACCTGCGCACGACGGACGTGATTCACTCCTTCTGGATTCCCAAGCTCGCTGGCAAGGTCGACATGATTCCGAACCGCGCGAACCTCCTCTGGTTCAAGGCCGAAAAGCCTGGCTACTATTGGGGCCAGTGCGCGGAGTATTGCGGCGATTCGCACGCGGTGATGCGCTTCCGCGTCATCGCGCTCGGGCCGAAAGAATACGGCGAGTGGCTCGACTCGCAGTTGCAGGCCGCGCGGGTCGCCCCGGTGGCCGTGGCCGGAGCCGCGGCGCCCAAGGCGCAGTTCGCCGCGCTGCGGTCGTTCAAGCAGAACGAGCCGGGCATCACGGATAAGTTCGAAGGCCCCACCCCGCTCGAAGCCTGGAAGAAAAAGCAGCTCCCCGAGGAAAACGAGAACGCTGCCCTCATCGCGCAGGGCCGCGAGCTCTTCGCGGACAAAACTTGCATGAACTGCCACACGATCCGCGGCCACTCGGTCGACCGGAACGGGCAGAAGGTCAGCTTCGGCGGCATTACCGCCCCCGATCTCACGCACGTGGGCGCTCGCACGACGATCGCCGGCGGCCTGCTCGAAAACAATCGCGAGCAGCTCCAGCGCTGGATTCACAACCCGGGCGACGTAAAGCCGGGCAACAAGATGTATTTTGGCGTCGGCGCGATGGCCGGTTACATGAAGAAGGACGACGGCGGGCACTGGGTGCGCAATATCACCCTGACCGATGCCGACGAAGCCGCCCTCACCGCCTACATCGAAAGTCTGAAATAATCGGACGCAGTCCGGCCGCCTGAGCGCAGCGCAGGAAACACTTTAAAAATCACCCTCCCACATGGCACACGATACCACGGCCAAGTCAGATTTCTCTCCTCACGAGGAGCACGCCCCCGCCAAGACCTTTGTCCTCTGGCGGCCCAAGTCGCCGACCGGCCTCATGGACTGGCTGACCACCGTCGATCACAAGAAGATCGGTTTTCTCTACGGTTTCTTCGCGCTGATCTTTTTCCTCGTCGGTGGCGTCGAGGCGCTGCTCATCCGCACGCAGTTGATGTTCCCAAACAACACCGTGCTGACCGCGCAGCAATACAACACGATGTTCACGATGCACGGCACGACGATGATCTTCCTCGCCGTCATGCCGCTGTCGGCCGCGTTCTTCAATTTCATCATGCCGCTGCAAATCGGTGCGCGCGATGTGGCGTTCCCCCGCCTGAATGCCTTCTCGCTGTGGACGTTCGTCGCCGGCGCGATCATCCTCAACATCGGCTGGTTCCTCCCGGTCGATCGTTGGGGCGCCCCGGATGGCGGCTGGTTCGGCTACGCGCCGCTGACTTCAAAGACCTTTATCCCGAAGCACTCGATCGATTTCTGGGTCATGGGCCTCCAGCTCCTCGGCGTCGCGTCGATCGCGGCGTCGCTGAATTTCATCGTCACGATCATCAACATGCGCGCCCCCGGCATGACGATGATGCGCCTGCCGGTGTTCGTCTGGATGACGATTGTCACCTCCTTCCTGATCATCCTCTCCTTCCCCGCCATCACGATCGCCCTGGTCGAGCTGATGATGGATCGTAATTTTGGCACCAACTTCTTCGAAGTCTCCGGCGGCGGCATGCCGATCCTCTGGCAGCACTTGTTCTGGGTGTTCGGCCATCCGGAGGTCTACATCTTGATTCTGCCCGCGATGGGCATCATCTCCGAAATCCTCCCCTGCTTCTCGCGCAAGCCGCTCTACGGCTACCCGATCGTGGTGTTCTCCGGCGCGTGCATCGGCTTCCTCGGTTTCGCGGTGTGGAGCCATCACATGTTCACCACCGGCATGGGCGCGGTCGCCACGGCGGCCTTCGCCCTCGCGACCATGTGCATCGCGGTCCCGACCGGCGTGAAAATCTTCAACTGGATCGGCACGCTCTGGGGCGGCCATCTCCAGATGCGCACGCCGATGATGTTCGCGCTGGGTTTCATCTGGATGTTCATGCTCGGCGGTTTCTCGGGGGTGATGCACTCCGCCGCGCCCGCCGACGCGCAACAACAGGATTCCTACTTCGTCATCGCCCACTTCCACTACGTGCTCATCGGCGGCTCGATCTTCGCGCTGCTCGCCGGCATCCATTACTGGTTCCCGCTGATCTTCGGCCGCAAGGTGAGCGAGTTCTGGGGCAAGCTTTCGTTCTGGCTGATCTTCATCGGCTTCAACGTGACCTTCTTCCCGCAACACTTCCTCGGCTTGAACGGCATGCCGCGCCGCACGTTCACCTACGACCCCAACATGGGCTGGAACACCGCCAACTTCATCTCGACGATGGGGGCCTACCTGCTCGGCCTCGGCATCCTGACCTATTTCATCGTGATGGTTTACACCCGCTTCAAGGGCGAACGCGTCAAGCAGGACGTCTGGGATGGCCGCACCCTCGAGTGGTCGATCCCGAATCCGCCGCCGGAATATAATTTCCGCGTGATCCCCACCGTGCATGCCCGCGATGCGTGGTGGTATGAGAAGCATCACCAGGAAGAAATCGCCAAGGAGAAGGCCGAGCACGAGCAGGCCGAGGCGGCGCACGGCGGCATCCACATGCCGTTCCAGTCGATTTGGCCGTTCGTCACCAGCTTCGGCATCCTCATCGCCGCCATCGGCGTGACGATTTTTGATTCGGATTGGTCGCCGGGCGTCCATTGGAAACTCGGTTTGTCGCTGACCGGTGGCTTGGTGATGTTCATCGGGATCTATCTCTGGTCGCTCGAAGGCGCCGAGGGCTACCACCTCCATCCGGAGGGCGATGACCACAAGCCCGACGCTCCGAAACACTGATCCGCCCACTCGTCCCTCTTCCCTTTCCTCCATGAGCAGCCACGCGGCCACTATCGATCACCATCACGACCCGAGCACCTCGACGGGCATTCCGAACAAGAAACTCCTCATGTGGGCGTTTCTCGCCTCGGACTGCATGTTCTTCGGTTC
This sequence comes from Opitutales bacterium, assembly GCA_038231575.1. Classification (GTDB taxonomy): domain Bacteria; phylum Verrucomicrobiota; class Verrucomicrobiia; order Opitutales; family Opitutaceae; genus CAITWF01. Next base: position 15,163 of record JBBRLB010000125.1, read on the forward strand.
GCTGATCTCGACGCATCTCATCTACCGGCTGCACCCGCCGTCCGGCAGCATCCGGCCGCTGGATGTCTTCGACATTCAGCTCACGTCGTTCTCGACGTTCATCCTTTTGATGTCGTCGCTGATGATGGCGCTCGCGGTGAACGCCATCCAGAAGGGCAACGTCAAAAGCTGCCGCTGGTCGCTGCTGACGACGATGTTCTTCGGCGCGATTTTTCTCGGGTGCCAGGTTTTCGAGTTCAACAACTTCGTCCTCGAAAAACACATGACGCTCTCGAACAGCCTGCTCGGGACGACGTTCTTCACGCTCACCGGCACGCACGGCTGTCACGTCGCGATTGGCGTCCTCTGGCTCGGGCTGATGTATGTTCGCTCGTTCAAGCCGGCCGGTGGCCAGGGCGGCGGCGGCGTCTGGCTCACCACGCTCCTGCACCTCGGCGCGCTGTTCGGCGCGCTCGTGCTCTCGATGAAGTTCGTCATCGAGCTCGTCTGGGCGCTGCAAGGTTTCAACGGCTACGCGATGGCCGGCTTCATGGGCCGTGAGTTCCTCACCCTCGCCGGCGCGCTCGTCGCCGTGGGCGGCTGCTTCTGGCTCGCCCGCCCGGCCGGTGCGATCGACTTCAACGAGAAGCACGCGATCGACGTCGAGTCGATGGGCCTTTACTGGCACTTCGTCGACATCGTCTGGATCGTGATCTTCACCGCCGTCTACCTCCTCGAATACCTTTGATTCAACCATGAGCGACCACGCCGCCACTGCCTCCGCCACCGCGCACGATCACGCGCACCACGACGAAAGCAAATTCCCGCTCTACGTGCAGATCGCGATGCTCCTCGCGGTCATCACGGGCGTCGAAATCATCGGCGTTTACCTACCCTTCGCCAAATGGCTGATCGTCACGACGCTCGTCGTGCTTTCGACCGTGAAGTTCATGTTCGTAATCTTCTATTTCATGCATCTGCGGTGGGACAAACCGTTCTGCACGATTTTGTTCTTTATCGGACTCGTGCTGACCGCGGGCACGATGTGGGCGCTGCTCACGCTGTTTGGCGCCGAGGCGAGCATCCCGCTGCCGACCTGATCCGCGCGCAACTTACCTCTTGCCAAAGGCGGCCTCCGGGCCGCCTTTCTTTTTTCCGATGATCGACTGGCGGCACTGGCACAACGAACCCTATCTCGTCGGCGGGATCGTGCTCCTCGGCTGGCTTTGGGCGGTGCTCGCTGGCCCGCTGCGCGTCCGCCTCGCCGGGCCGGGCACGCCCTACCCGCGCCGGCAGGCATGGAGTTTCTACGGCGCGCTCGTGATTTTCTACCTCGCCGTCGGATCGCCGCTCGATCAGATCGGCGAGCGTTTTCTATTCAGCGCGCACATGTTTCAGCACCAACTGCTGATCTACCCGGCGGCGATCCTGTGTCTCCTCGGCCTCACGCCGTGGATGGTCGACCCGGTGCTCGGGCGGCCCGCCTTGCGCGGGCCGCTCCGGTTTTTCACGCACCCGCTGATCTGCGCCGTGATCTACACGCTCGTCATCAGCCTGTGGCACGCGCCCTCCGCCTACGATCTCGCGCTGCAAAACAAGGTCGTCCACGTCGTCGAGCATGTGATGTTTTTCGGGGCGGCGCTGTTCTATTGGTGGCCGATGCTCAGCCCATCGCGGGCGCTACCACCGCTGGGTTACGGCGGACAGATGCTGTATTTTTTCAGCGTGCTCATCCTGATGACGCCCGTCTTCGCCTACATCACGTTTTCCGAAGACATCCTTTACCCCACTTACGAGTATGCCCCGAGGCTCTTCGCCAATTTCTCCTCCACCGACGATCAATTACTCGCGGGCGTGGGGATGAAGCTCGTCGGCATGGGCATGGCCGGCGGCGCGTTTGCGGTGGCGTTCTTTCGCTGGTATCAAGCGGGAGAGCGACGCGACGCCGCTGGCAAATCGCCCGCCTGAAACGCGAAAGATTGCGTGCCTGGGAAAGGCGCCGGCCGGCACCAACGCGAAGATCCACGTGCGGTGGATGGGCTGCGGCCGGCGGGACACGCTGTTCGCGGGCGCGGAGAAAACGTCCGCGTTGCTGACGGCGCATCAGATCCATCACACGTGGTCGCCCACGGAAGGCGCGCACAACTACGCGATGTGGCGCCAGCACGTGATCGACTTCATGCCGCGGTTGTTTCACGTGCCGTGATCGGTGCGGCGGACTGAGGGCCGATAAGCCGAAAGGGCCGGACCGTCTGGAACAAAAACGGCGGGCCCGAAGGCCCGCCGGAAAGGATCGTGTTTTCGCGGATTACGCCGTCGCCGGCGCGCCGATGAGATCGTCGACCGAGTCGCTCTCCACGCCCACGTCGGCGAAGAGCCACGAAGAGAGATAGCGTTCCGCGCACGACGGAATGATCACAACGATCTGCTTGCCCTTGTTCTCGGGACGCTTCGCGAGCTGGAGCGCGGCCCAAACCGCCGCACCCGAGGAGATGCCGATCGGGATGCCATCGATTTGATTGACCTGCTTCGAGACGGGGCCGGAGTCGGCTTCCTTCACGCGGATGACTTCGTCGTAGATTTTCGTGTTAAGCACCGCAGGCACGAAGCCCGCGCCGATGCCCTGGAGCTTGTGCGGGCCCGGCGCGCCGCCGGAAAGAATCGGCGAGGCGTCGGGCTC
>JBBRLB010000126.1:0-17788 GCA_038231575.1 Opitutales bacterium
CCTCAAAACCTACAACAACCGGCGCGGCCTTCTCTCCACTTTTTTCAAGTTCGCCTTCCAAAAAGACTGGATTCTCGTGAATCCCGTCGAGAAGATACCGCACCATCGAATCAATCACCGGCGCGGGTCAGCCACCACCATCACGGCGGATGAAGCTGCGAAATTGATGGCTTACCTTGAGACATTCGAAAACGGAAAACTGGTGCCGTATTTCGCACTTTGCCTGTTCGCCGGTATCAGGCCGTGCGTTCGATTCGGCGAAATCACGAAACTTCAGGCATTGTCCGTCCGCCTCGACACCGGGGCCATTCACATCGAGCCCGAGGTTTCAAAGGTGCGGATGAAGCGGCTGGTCACGATCCAGCCTAATCTGGCCGCATGGCTCCGCGCCTACCCCCTCGACCGGTGTCCGATCATCCCGGCCAATTCGATGAACACGCATCGGAAAATCTGCACGCAGTTCGGGCTCACGCATGATGTGCTGCGACACACGTTCATTTCGATGTTCGTGGGGAAATTTCGCTCGATGGGCGAAGCGGCGCTGCAAGCGGGCAATTCCGAGAGCATCATCCGCAAGCACTACCTCGACTTGAAGAGCACCACGGAGGCCGAACAGTTCTTCGCGATCATGCCGAAACGGCGGGCCGCATTTGAATCGATTCCGGTTGCGGCGGGACGGCCAGTTGACGCGGCAGCATAGGCATGGAATCAACCGCACCTTCATCGACCGCCACGAACCAACTCACCGATGTCATCGGCCTGCGCACCAGTGGCATTTTCCCGTCCGGCAAAGAGCCGTCGATTCGCACGCTTCGTTCATGGACGAAGCTGCGGCGCATTCCGCACCATAAGGTCGGGCACTTTGTGTATTACGATACGACCGAAGTCGCTCTGCACATTCGCACCAAGTTAAAAGTGCCCGCGCGTGGCTGATCGCCCGGCGGTGCTGGCGCTCATTTCGCGGCGATGCCGGTGGGAAGTTTTGGGCTCCCGGTCAAGGCGCGCGCGCATGGCATCGACGAACTCCGTCAGGGGCCGCAGTTCCTGAAATGCCAGCTGCGCCGCCGCGGGCGACCAGTGCTGCCACAGGTATCGTTCGCGAGCCAGCGACCGGCTCGCCGCGCGCAATTCACGCATCAAACGAAATGCTGTCACCGATGCATCCATTGCGTTCGCAGGCCCGTGTCCATGCGTGGCCGCGACCTGCGCCCTCACCCGGCAGCGCAACGCGGAGGTTGAAAGGTGCTCGATCTCGGCAATCGACAGCCATCGTTCGATCTCCGCTGGGTCCGCGAACATGAGGCCGACTTCGCAGTGATGCGTCCAAGTTAGGGCGTCATGGCGACATGACACCGGGATGCGTGCGCACACCATCTTGGCGTTCCGCAGCGTGCCCGGATCAAACCCGGCGGCCTCTGCGCATTCGACGATTAGGCCCTGTCCGCGTGCACCACCATAAGCGAGTGCGTCACCGAGCCAGGCCGTCAAGGTGTGCCGTGCACCAGTTGCCGTGCGCGCAAGACTGGCAACGCGAGTAACGAGATGCCGCCATGCGTCTGTTTCCATCTGTGGCGCTAGTGAAAGACCCAGCGGCGTGGCGCGGTCGATGCCGGTGGACGGCAGCACCGCCAAGAGTTGCTGCACGTCAGCTTGCATCGGCGTGCTGCATCGGCCGCAGCTGCAACCCGAGCCGCCGCTGCATTTTTAGGACATGCTGTCGAAATCCCTCGGGCGTGAGACCGTGTTTGCGCCCATAGTCGCGCAGGCTCGTCAGATCGAACTCGGCGACGCCCGTGGCATAAATGAGGACATCGACCGCCAGGTCGCGATCGCGTGCGCCCGCGAGTTCATAGACGAGATCGCGCACAGCATGGAGCGCATCGCCCTGCGAGCAATCTCCAGCCGGGTTCACCGCCGCGCGCAGCTCTTCTAGCAATCCAGCACTGGCGCATTCCGCCAGGGCGTCGGCAACGATAGCGTTTCCGGTCAAATGAGGGCGTTGAAATCCGTGCATGGTGTTCTGAGCGTGATAATGCCGCACCAGATGCGCTGAAGTGAAGCGAGGACGGCGAACACGGCACCCGCGCCGGTGTTCATCAGAGCGCCTTGACGCATTCTGCGCGCATCCGAATTACAGGCACAAAAATCGCGGGCAACTGGCGACTTTGGATGTGCTGGTGTATATTATCAGCAAAATCCACGACCTACACCTTGAAATCCCGTCCCGCCCAGCCCCATTGGCCCGTAGTGCTCACCGATTGGTGTGTCATCCGGGCCTTGGCGGCGTCCGGTTGGCCGGAGGAGCTAGCATCCTTTGCCGGAGCACAGGCGGCGTTCGTTTCGGAAGTAAGCGCTTATCTGCGTTTTCGGGCGCTCGATTTGCGGGAGGCGGAGGCTGAAACACGGGTGCTTGCGGCCATCGAAGCCGTATATCGTCGCTCAGGCGGGGCGGAGTATGGCGCCGCAAAGGAAGCTCTGGAGATGACGCAAAGCGGCTATTTGATCGCGCTTCGGCGCACTTCTGACGGGGTCAGCCGTCTCGCGGTCGAGTTGCGCCGTTGCGAGTGGCGCCTTGATCGCGCTCGCCATCCATTAGCGGACGAAGCTCGCCGGGCGGGCCGGGTCTCCGCCGAAATCTATTGGAAAGCGGTCGGGGCCTGCCGCGTGCCCGAGGGATTTTTCGCCAACGTTCCCGCGAGTGGTGCCATCGCCCTCATGCGGGCGCGTTTCGATCTTTGGTGGGTGCTGTTTCTCCGGTCGCTGCGTTCCGTCCTCCGGGAAACGAATCCCTCGTATTGCCGGCTGCTTCAGGCCCTGCCGGCACTCCGAGAGGAATCCTCTCGCCCCGGCCAGAAGTTCGTTCTTGCCGCCCTCGTGCAGGATTGGCGCGAGGCCAACGCCGAGAGATTCGGGCTTTTGAAGGACATCCATTTCCCGGTGTTGGAACAGCGCTCGATCACGAAATACGACGCCGTAAATGCGTGGTTCGATCATCACGCCCGCGGTTACAAGCACGATGAACGCGTGCGCGAAACGGCGGTCCGCGCGCTCTACGCCGGGTTGGAGAGCGTGCTATCCGAATATCACGCAATACGCGGAGATAACTGATCCCGTCAGAGGCTTCGAGGCGCTTCGCCCGTCGCCTTTTAACACCGGTTGGGGCCGGGTGTTATTCCCGCATTCTTGGTTGCGCGTCTCTGCGCGTGCATTCTCCCGGCATGTTCACGATGGCAAAATTGCGCGACGGTTCGACCTACCTCGCGAACCATCTTTCCGCGAACGACTATTATTCCGAAAAGGAGTCCGTCGCGGGAGTCTGGGTCGGCCAGGGTGCGGAGCGCCTGGGCCTCGCCGGTCGCGGCCTCGGCGCACACGACGAGGCGTTCGAGCGGTTGCGCTGCAACCGGCATCCTCTCACCGGTCGGAAACTGACAGCGCGCACTGGCGCTGGTCGAATCGCATTTTTGGATTTTCAGTGCTCGGCACCTAAAAGCGTTTCGTTGCTGGCCGTCACGTTTGGCGACGAGCGATTGCGCCAGGCCCATCGTGATGCTGTCGGGATAGCCTTCGCCGAACTGGAGCGATTCGCCGCGCGGCGAGTGCGTGGTGGCGACGCCGCGTGGTCGGAGCAAACGGCGATCACCGGCAATCTCTGTGCCGCACGCTTCGAGCACGACGCCTCGCGGGCGCTCGACGCGCAGCTCCACACGCACCTCGTCACGGCCAACGCGACCTTCGATGCCAAAGCCGACCAATGGTTCGCGCTCACCGAACGTGAGATGGTCGAAGCCATCCGCTACGCGGGCAAAGTCTATCAGAACGAACTCGCCCGCGGCGTGCTCGCGGCCGGCTACGAAATCGAAGCCGCGCGCAGCGACCGCGGTGTCATCGAAGGTTTTGAAGTCGCTGGCGTGAGCGCCGAGGACCGCGCCAGGGCGTCGAAACGCCGGGCGCAGATCGAGAAGGAAATAGCAGTGTTCAGGAAAAAACACGGACGCGAGCCGACGACGCGCGAGATCCACGGCATCACAACGCAGACGCGCAGCGACAAACTCGCCGAAATCACGACTGCCGAAGTTCGGTGCCGACAGCGGGCGGATTTTTCACCGGAACGTGCGCAGGTGTTGGACACGGTCGTCGATACGGCCCGGCGCCGAGCACCGGTGTCGCCCCCTGCACCGGGCGAGGCCGCAGCGCTTCTTCAGGCACGCAATCACCTGTTCGAGCGTGCGAGCGTCCAACGCGGCCACGAGGTGCTCGCCGAAGCTCTCAATCAAAACCTCGGCGGCCTCTCGCTCGAAAACATCAAACAAGCGTTCGCGGAGGGAAAGGCCACCGATTGTGTGTCGTTGAAGCCCGGCGAGCACGGTCTCCACGCCGCCTACGCCACGCGCGAGGGCTTGCGGCAGGAACTGTCCGCCATCGCAGTCGTCAATGGCGGGCGCCATGCGTGCGCACGGTTCGGCAGCGCCAAATTTCAACTCAGTGAGCGGCTGTCCGCCGATCAGCGCAGTGCCGTCAATGCGCTGCTCGAATCGACCGACCGTGTGTGCGCACTGCGCGGCGTTGCCGGGGCAGGAAAGACGTTCACGTTGCAGGAAGTGCAGCGCGGCCTCGTCGCGGCGAACCGCGAAGTCTTCGCGTGCGCTCCCACCACGTCCGCCGCAGCCGTGCTGCGCAGCGAAGGATTTTCGACGGCCACCACGCTCGCGGATTTTCTCCAAAACGGCGAGGCGAAGCACGGGCCGCGTCTGCTCGGTGCGACCGTGATCGTCGATGAAGCCGGCATCGCCAGCACGCGTCAGGGCGCGGAATTGTGCGCGCTCGTGGAGAAGCAGGGTGCCCGGCTGATCCTCGTGGGCGATTCGCGTCAGCACAGCGGCGTCGAGGCCGGCGATTTTCTCTCGATCCTCGAAAATCACTCGCGCTTGCAAACCCGCGAACTGACCGACATCCGACGGCAGACCGCGCGCGAATATCGCAGCGCCGTAAAATCGATGGCCCAGGGTCAGGCCCGCGCCGGGTGGGAGGCTCTCGACCGGCTCGGCTGGGTCAAAGAGGACAGTGCCGACTACGTGAAACGCGCCGCCGAGCATTACGTCGAAAGCGCCGCGGCGAAGCGCGACGTAATCCTCGTTGCACCTACTTGGGAGGAGATTCACCGGCTCACGGACGCAGTGCGTAGCGGCTTGAAAAAGCGCGGCCTGCTCGGCGAGGGCCAGCCTGCGACGGTCGCTGAACCACTCGCGTGGACGAAGGCCCAGGCGGAGACGGTAGCAAACTATCGACCCGGCTATTTGCTGACGTTGCATCGACCGCTCCGCGAAGCGCAGCTTCCGGCGGGAGCAACTGTCGAAGTCGTTTCGGTTCAGCGCGGCGAAATTCGCGTGCGCGACGCCCAAGGCCGTGAAACCCAGATCTCACCGCGTCGCCATGCCACGGCATGGACCGCATCCGCGCCTCGGATGATTGAACTCGCCACCGGTGATTGCGTGCTCATCCGCCAGAACCATCGCGCTGCCGGTCTCGTCAACGGCGAGGTGCTCACGCTTGCCGCGCGCGAACCGTCCGGGGCGTGGCGGGCGCGCGACGCAGCCGGCCGTGAGAAAGAGATTCCCACAGACTTCCGCGCCTTCACCCACGGCTACGCCGTGACCTCGCACAAAGCCCAGGGTCGCACCTGCGACGAAGTAATCGTGTGCGCCGCGCGACTCGATGCGAAGGCCACCTATGTGGCGTTCTCGCGCGCCCGCCAACAGGCGACTGGCTACACGCCGGACAAGACGGCGTTGTTCGAATCACTGCCCTCGACGAATCGGTCCCGCCAAGCCGCGCTCGATGTCTGGAAGCCGGTCCGCAGCGACCAGCTCCGCTGGGTGCGCAGCGTGGTTGAACGCGTGCGCGAGCTACTCACGCCCATCGTCCGCGTCCCGGAACCCATCGCGCTGCCTTCCGTGCTCCGCCCCATTCTTAAATCCCGTCAAGCCATCGAAAACAGCACCACCAGCGAACGGCGCACGCATCATTCGGTGCGCGCCACGCCTGCGATGCGGATGCGCTTCTAAAATATTCCCGTCGAAAAAACGATGACGCTCAAACCCAAGTTATCCGAAAGCGGCGAAGCCAATATTCCCCGCTTTCTATCGTCCCCCGAACCGGGCTGCTGCACCAGTGAAGACAGTCACCGCAGCCTCGTGCTGACCCAGCAGGACGGTGCCACGGAGGGCTTTCCGCTGACGTGGCTCTACCGCTGGCGATGGCGGTCATTGGCCACGCACGAGTTGCTGATCCTCACACTCACCGAGCACGAGGTGACGATTCATGGCAAGCACCTCGACGGCGTAACGGAGCTTCTGAGCAACGGCAAAGGACTGCACCTCCGAATCAAGGATGCCCGTTATCAAAGTCTCATGCGACCAAACGAAATCCTCATCACTACCATCACCGTTCAACCCAACTCAAAACACGAACCCTCACAAAACTGAACGGCACAACGCTCAACCTCACATACTCACCAACTCTCATCCCACCGAAGAAATATCCACCAGAGACCAAATCCACGAATCAGTTCAACGAGTTCAAAATCACGAAAATCTCATCAACCAAAATCGATCGGAAAACATCACGAAAATCCCAATCATGATAAGAAGAGACGCAATATCCCTAACGCCTTTCTGGGCGTTGGGCGAACTCACCGCCATGCGGCGCAACCGTTCGAGCTTCATTCGAGCATCGTTCGAGCTGCGGCACTTCGCCGACTGACCAGCTCGAATCCGCTCGAATCTGTTCGAATCCGATGGCCACCGCGCCGTTCCAGTCGAAGCTGCTCCCGCATCTCGAATTCATCCGGGAATGTCGGGCCAAGCGCATGAGTTATCCGCAGATTGCGTCCGGGTTGCTCGCGCAATTCGGCCTGCGCGCCGCGCCGTCGACGATCTTCGCGTTCGTCAAAGTCCGCGCGCAATGCCGCAGTTTGATCACCTTGCCGTCGCCCGCGCGATCAGGTGCGACGCACCCGGCATCGCCTATGCGGCTGCGGCCCGCGCAAACAGCAGCCTCATCCGCCGCACCCAGCGATTGGCAGTTCTACGACCCAGCAAAACCGCTCGAAAAAACCACGGACACACCATGACTGAATCCTCGAAACTCATTGTCTTCTCCTGCGGCGGCAAAGGCGGCGTCGGGAAGACGACTGTCGCCACTGCCATCGCTGATTTCTACGCCGCTCGCGGGATTCCCGCTACGCTGTTCGACTGCGATACCGAAAACAAACAGCGCGGCTCGCTGAGTCACTTTTTTCCCACCGCTACGAAACTCGACATTCGCGCCGAACGCGGCCTCGACCGTTTCGTTGACACGATGCTCGCGGCCGAGACGCTCGTCGCGCTCGCCGACTTGGCGGCCGGCTCCGGCCGCGACACCTTCGAGTGGATCGATACCATGTTCGATGGTCTCGCCGCCGAGGGATTTCGCTTCACCGCCGTGGCGACGATCACGAGTGCGGCGAGCAGCGTGGAAACGCTCTTTACGTGGTCGGCGGCGCTCCGTGATCGCGTGCGTTATCTGGTCGTGAAAAACCATATGGCCGGTGACGACTTTGGTTACTTCGAGCAAACCGACCCGGGACGCACCTTTGCGGCGACGGCGAAGCCAACGGTGATCTCGCTCCGCGCCCGCGCGCGTGAAATTCAGACCGAACTCGACAACCGCGGCCTCACACCGGCGCAAACAATGATCGCGGATGCCGACCGCCGCGGCCCGCTCCTCAACGGCGGGACCGCCCGTATCCGCGCGCAGGCCTACGCCAGCCAGATCGACTCCGCTCTCGATTCCGCCCGCAGCCTGCTTTGCCCGTGAGCGAACTCAACCGATTCCCGGACTCGACGTTCGACCGCATCGGCGCCTATTTGCCCGCGGAGCAGCGCGCATCGTATTTCCGCTACGTGGCGCATCTGCGCACGCTCAACCCCAAGGACGAACTGCTCATCCTTGCCGAAGGCATGGCGGTGTTCACCTGCATCTCCCGGCAAGTGCCGGAGGCGCTCGCCGGAGAGCGCGACAAATTGATCGCGGAATTCGCAAGGCTTTGCGCCAAGCACGAGACGGCCACCACGAACGCCACCGCCGACGTGCGCACACTATTCACCGCCCACCAGAAACTCTTGGAGCAAAACATCGCGACGTGGCAGAACAAAGAACAGCAGACGGCCCAATCGCTCGACCGCATCGCGAAAAGCTTCGAGGAGTCGGCGACGCAGTGCGCGGCACGCCTGCAATCCGCGTGCGGTGAATTTCACTCGGCTGCGAAGGATCACCACGCCGCCGCGCAGAAGGTCCAAAGTTGGGTCGCCCGTGTCTCGATGGAAACCCGGCTGTGGCCATACTTCGGCTGCGCGACGGGCGGATCATTGCTGACAATTTTAGTCATGTATTTTCTGAGGAAGTAGGTGTCCTGCGGTCACGATTCTCCGGCGCCACCGACGCCAGCCCTTCGCTCGCCGTCGCTCCGTTGTCGCGCCGCCTCGCGAAAGGCTGGTGGCGGCATTGTGCGGCACGGCGCGGCTCGTCTGGCGCTCCGCTCCGGGTCCGCGACTATGCCGCCAGCCCCTTCGCTCCGGCCAGACCAGCCTCGCTTCGCCCGCGTTGGGTCAATCGAATCATAAGGCGGGCTCCAAATCGGGCTGCCCAAGGAGTCCGCGTCAATTAGCACTATGCTGCCCACCACAATCAACAAAGGGACAAACCAAAAGCTTCCCCTCAGGTCGCCCAGGAGTCGTTTCAGTCTGCTCACGATTTGCTCCCTGCGGCAAGCCGATCGCGTTGCAGCGGCTGATTTCCGGCGCCAGATGCGGGCCCGATGGCCAGCGCCTCGTAACCGGAGATCACGTCAAACAATTCCTCGTCGATGCCGCTCTGACGCAAGCGGTGAAAGCTCCCATGGAGCGTCTCTAACAGGTCGTCGATATTCTTGTCAGCCCGTTGCATCGCCGCGAGCCGGCTGGTGTTTTCGCTGGCGAGGGATTCGGCGCAGGCCCGGAAGAGCGAGATGAAGAGATATTCGCGGATCAGCGCGCGCAGGGTCGTTGTGCCGTCCCCCATGACCTCGGGCAGCATTTTGGTCGGCCACGATTTTTTGGCGAGACCATCGGCCCAAGCCGCGTCGAGCGGCAGCAAGCGCTGGCCCACGGGTTCGTAAAGCGAACCGGTCTGGGGGCGATTATGGAAAACATAGAGCTGCGCATACTCACCTTTGGCCCGGTGCGCTTCGCTTTCGATTTGGATTTGTCCGACGAGCGGCGTGATCGCCTGGACGGAGGTCGGCACCGTAAAAAGACCGATCGGCGTCAGGCCCGCGTCCGCCAGCCGCGCACTCACGCGCTCGCCGACGGCCCAGACGTGGGGTTTGCCGGGCAGCGCGGCGAGGGTCTTGATCGCAAAGTCCGCGACGAGGTCGTTGAACTGCCCGACGAGTCCTTGATCGGATCCGAAAACCACCGCACCGATCGCGGTCGCTTCGGTGGGTTCTTTCGTTTTCACGTTCGGCGCCGCCGGGGGCCGGTCGCGAAAGCAGGCGCCCAATCCCAGTTCGACCGTGCGATAGTAGTCGCCCAAGGCTTGAATCGATTTCTCGTATTGGCCGACGCTCGACGCCGCCAGCGCCTTCATCGTGCGGACGACAGACTGAAGATCCCCGGCGCTGCTAATCTTCCGGCGCAGACTCGCGGTCGTGTCGCTCATGGCCTCTCCGTGGCCGCCGGGGCCGCTGCCGGCTTGGCATTGATCTCCGGCGCAATCTGCGGCTGGGGCCCGGACGCGGATGAGGACTTGGGTTGAGGTTCAAGCTTCCGGTGGAAGGGCGTGAGTGCCTGCCGGGCGATTTCCACAATCGCCTTGCGATCCTCGTCATTCAACTTGTCGGCGCTTTCAAAGCGCGCGCAAACTTCCAGCGAAATCTTCTCCGCGGCATCACGCACGGCGCCTCTCGCTTCCGTCATCTTGTCCAACGGCACCGGGTCGAAGAGATCGGTGGTCAAAGCCAGCAGGATGGCGATTTGCGCGGGCACCGACACTGGCGCGAATTCCGGTTGTTTGAAGCAGGCGCGGATGCGCCGGCCATGTTCGATGATCTTGCGCGTGTCGTCGTCGAGGCGCGCGCCGAAGCGGGCAAAGGTCTCGAGTTCCTCAAACTGCGCGTAGGCGAGCTTGAGGTCGCCCGCCACGGCGCGATAGGCGGCCCGTTGCGCCTTGCCCCCGACGCGCGAGACGGACTTCCCAACATCAACCGCCGGCAGCACCCCCAATTCAAACAGCGACGGCGAGAGATAAATCTGGCCGTCGGTGATCGAGATCAGATTCGTTGGAATGTAAGCGGAAATATTCTGCGCCTCGGTCTCGATGATCGGAAGCGCGGTGAGCGAACCGCCGCCGCGCTCTTTTGATAACCGGGTGGAACGTTCCAGCATCCGCGAATGGATGTAGAAAATATCCCCGGGGAAGGCCTCGCGTCCCGGCGGCCGGCGAAGCAGGAGGGAAAGTTCGCGATAAGCCCGGGCATGGTGCGTGAGATCGTCGTAAACGATCAGGACGTCGCGCCCCGCCTCCATGAAATGTTCGGCGATGCTGGTCGCGGCATAGGGAGCGACATAGGCGACGCCGGGCGCTTCGTGGCCTGCGGCGACCACGACCACCGTGTAGTCCATGGCGCCTTTTTCCCGGAGACTGGCCACGACCTTGGCCACGGCGGAAGCGCGCTGGCCGATCGCGCAATAAACGCAGACCATATTTCGGCCGCGCTGATTGAGGATCGTATCGAGGGCGATGGCGGTCTTCCCCGTCCGGCGATCGCCTAAAATCAATTCGCGCTGGCCGCGCCCGATGGGAATGAGCGCGTCGACCACCGTGAGTCCGGTCTGGAGCGGCACGGTCACGGGCGCGCGATCCATGATGGCCGCGGCGGGGCGCTCCACGGGCAGTCGGCGGCTCGTGGCGATCGGGCCGCCAGCATCAAGCGGCCGGCCTAACGGATCCAAGACTCGGCCGAGCAATTCGTCCCCAACCCCAATGTCCATCACCCGGCCCGTGCGGTGGACTTCGGCGCCGGCGTGCAAATGCGCGTAATCGCCCAGCAACACGACGCCGATTTCGTCTTCATCGAGATTGAACGCGATGCCGAAGACATCTCCGGGAAATTCGAGCAGTTCCTCGAAGCCCACGCTGGGCAGGCCGCTGACCCGAGCGATCCCCGTGGAGACATCGATGATCGTGCCGACCTCGTGCGGCGCGAAACTCGGTATAAAGGCGTCCCGCCCTTGCTCAATTCCGGCGAACGTGCGGTCGAAGACTTCCTGCAACGATTCGGAAGGCGCGCTCATGAGACGACGGACGCGGGCGCGGGCTTTTCCGTCTTCACCGTGGCCGTCGCTTCGGCCCCGGGTGTGGGCTTCGGCGCAATTTGGGTTCCCGGCGCGGGCTTGGCTTGAGCGGTGGTTTCTGGCTTGGCCTCGGGTTTTGGTTTGGGCGGTTCCTGCTGTTTTATGATTTCGCCGACCCCCATTTCCAGCGACGTCAGATATTCTCCAATGCTCCAGGCTACTTTTTGTCCGTTCGTGGTGAGTTCGATGCCGCCGACCAAGTCCGGCGAGGTTTCGAATCGCAGATGCACGTCCGCCGAAAACGTTTCGTTGATGGCGTTTTGAATCTTGGCCCGTTCCTCCGCCGGAAGATCGAATGCGCTGCGCACGACCGAAGCGTCCTGCGGTGTCGCTCTGAGCGCGGTGCCCATGGTCTCCTTCGCCTTGCCGTCCATCTGGCCCAGCCGACGCGTGAACACCGCAACGACCCGCTCTTCCAAACTCGCGGTGGCCAGATCGGTTAGCGTCTTGCGCGCGATGGAAAAAACCTCCTGTTGCGTGCGCCGCGCGACCGCTTGAGTCAGATTATGAGCATCGTTGCGTAGCGTCTCCTGTCGCTTCGCGCTCAAAACGTCGGCCGCCTTCCGCGCCTCGTCGAGTAGTCGCTGACGTTCGCCCTTCGCCTCATCGGTTGCCTGGAGCAGCAACGCGGTCCGCTGCTGGTCAAACGCCTCATTTTTTTTCTGAAACTCGTCGCGCTCCTTGGCGGCCTCAGTTTTTTTCGCGGCCGCGTCCGCCAGCTCGGCCGCGATCTTTTTCTCGCGGCCGTCGATGGCGCTCAACACCGGCTGATAAAGGAAATGCTTCATCAGCCAGACCAAGAGGAGGAAGTTGAGCGCCTGCGCCCCGACGGTGAACCAGTCGATGAGCACGGGATTACTTTCCTCCCGCGGCTTGGGTCGCACCGGCGATCACATGATTCCAGAATGGATTCGCGAAGATGAGGATCATCGAAACCACGAAGCAGTAGATCGCGGTGGACTCGATCATCGCCAGGCCGACGAAGAGTGTCCGGGTGATGGTGGCGGACGCGTCCGGTTGTTGGGCCAGGGCCGTGAGGGCCGAAGCCACGGACCGGCCTTCGCCGAGTGCCGGTGCGATGCAGCCGATACTGGTCGCAAACCCGGCGGTGGCGATTGAGGCGATGGCGATCAGGGTCATGTTATCCATAAATAATTTCCTTGGTGGAGGGTGGTGGTTTCAGACGATGGGAGCCGGCGCCGCCGTGGCGGCGGGCTCGGGTGTGCGGGTGGCAGCTGCGATATAAACCGCGGCGAGAATGCTATAGATGTAGGCCTGCACCTTGCCGGTCAGGTGGCCGTGCAACGTCTTGACGAGCGGAATAACGAACGGCGTGATCGTGAGCAAAATCGCGATGATCATCGCCCCGCTCATCATGTTGCCGAACAGGCGCACTGCGTGGGCGAGCGTGCGCGACACTTCGCTGATGATATTAAACGGCAGCATGATGAACGTCGGTTCCACGTAGGACTTGAGGTAGCCCCCGATCCCCAGCTCTCCGATGCCGAACAGTGGCACGGCAACAAGCACGCACAGCGCCAGCGCCGCCGTCGTCGAAAGCGAAGCCGTCGGCGGCTCATAGCCCGGAATGACCGTGCCAAGCGCGGACACCGCGACGAAGAGAAAGAGTGTGCCGAGAAAACCAAGATATTTCCGGGGGTTCTTCAGCCCCACTTCGCCGATCTGGCTGACAATGGCGGTGACCACGATCTCGAGCAGGTTCTGCCAGCGGGATCGTTGATGTTCCGAGGTGAGATTCCGGGTAATAAGTTTCGCGCCGATCGCCAGCACCAGCATCACGCCCCACGTAAAAACGATCGTGGCATTGAGCTTGATGAATCCGTGCTGCCAGAAAATCAGCTGATCGGGACTAAGGTGCATGGCGGGGCTCCAGTTTCGGCGCCTAGCTTCGGTGCTGCTCCAGCCGGCCCAAGGTGCGATCGAGGGCGGCCTTCAATTTCATGGCCGCGCCGTTCACCGCCTCGACCAAATCATCCGCGTGATGAGTGACCGCGACCGGCTGATGGCCGGTCGGCCGGGCTTCCATCACACAACGGATGTCGTTGCCGCCGCCCTTGGCGCCATTCTCGTCGCTGAGGTGCACTTCGACCCGCGAGATGCGGTCCTCGTGGTGGCTCATCGCACTGCGCACGGCGGCCTCGACTTCGGCCGTTAACGGGGCGCGATTGTGGATCGTGTGGTCGGTATTGAATTGGATGATCATTTTTTTTCGACGGGTTGATTATGGGGGAAAGAGATAAGCGTCATTTGTTCGCTGCGACGGGACCGGGCGCATCTGCCGACGGCCGGGTCAGCCGCGTCACGATGAGACGCGCGGCGATGAAGCCGACGAGGCACGCGACCAGCCGCGGCCAATGGCCGTCCGAAATAAAATAGAATCCCGCCAAGGCCGCGCCCATGCGCAGAACGGCACTGCCGAGAAACCACGCGGCCGGGCGCGACGACGAGACGCCGCGACGAATCGTCCACCAAAGTCCGCCAAAGAAAATCGCGCCGAGCCCGATGCCCGCCAGCCCCGCAAAGAATATAATCCATGACGTATTCATGGCGACTCTCCGGGGTCGTCGCGCATCGCCTTGTCTTCTTTAGCGACCCAGAACCACGCGTTGGCGCAACCGATCGCGAGACCGACGACCAGCAGGGCCAGCGTCCACGCGTGCTTGCCCGGATGATGTTCGTCCAGCCAGATGCCGAGCGCGGCGCCGAGCAGCGTCGGGACGACGACCGACCAGCCGATCAACCCCATCATGCCGAGGCCGAACCAGACGCCCTGCGGCGAATTGCGCGCCTTGAGTTTGCGCGCCGCTTTCGCGCCGATCTGGGCGGCGAGCTGCGAATCCGCGTCGGGGAGTTTGTCCGGTCGATCACTCATGGCGTAAAGTCGCGAAGCGACGGAGAAACCCGGACTCCAGCTTGGCCATGACCGAACGCACACTTTGCGCTTGTTCGTCCAAGGTCAGAAACTCCTTGGTCACCATCTCGCGTAACTGAGCGAGATCTTTGCCAGCGAGTGCACGCCGCACCGATACGAGCACGTCCGCGCCGGTCTTCACCAGGACCCCTTCGTCGACGGCCACGAACATTTCGCCGTCCGCTTCGGTTTCGTAAGTCAAAATCCCGGGGGCAAGCGCAGCCACGCAGTCGAGCCGATGCGGCAGGAGGCCAAACGAACCCTCGTGCGTTTCGGCGACGATGCGCGACACACCGGTTTTCTCCGCGAAGACCTGGAAGGGAAGCAGCACTTTAAGCGTCATGGGCGGTGGTCACCGGTGCGGTTTTCGGTTCAGGTTTCGTTGCGACCACGGGGGTCGGCTCGGCCGTTGCCGCGGTCATGGGTTTCGCCGGCGGAGCGGACTTGTCGCCGGACGCCGCGACCGGTTTGGGGGCGGCCGTCGCTGCCGGTTTTCCCGGCGCTGCGGGTGCCGCCGGCTTTTTCGCCTCGCTGATCGCGCCGATCATATAGAGCGCGCTCTCGGGGTAGTCTTTGAATTCGTCGCGCAGGATGCGCTCACAGCCGTCCAGCGAATCCTTGAGGCTCACGAGTTTTCCCTTGAGGCCGGTGAATTGTTCCGTGGTGAAAAAGGGCTGGGTTAGAAATCGTTCCAAACGACGGGCCCGCCCGACGACTTTGCGATCATCGGGGGAGAGTTGCTCCAAGCCGAGCATGGCAATGATATCCTTCAAATCGGCGTATTGCGCGAGTGTCCGGCGGATCTCCTGCGCGAGCACGTAGTGTCGTTCCCCCACGATGCCGGGCGTCGCCATCTTGGAGCTGGATTGCAGCGGATCGATGGCCGGGAAAAGGCCTTCGCTCGCGCGCTTGCGCGAGAGCACAATCGACGCCGAGAGATGGGAGAACGTATGCACGGCCGCCGGATCCGTGAAATCATCCGCCGGGACATAGACCGCCTGGATCGAAGTGATCGCGCCTGTGGCGGTATTCGCGATGCGCTCCTCCAAGCCGGAAAGTTCGGTTCCCATCGTGGGTTGATAACCCAGGCGCGACGGCATTTGACCCATTAGTCCGGACACCTCCATGCCCGCCTGAATGAAACGGAAAATATTGTCGACGAGCAGCAGCACATTGCGGTGCTCATCGTCGCGAAAATATTCAGCCATCGTCAGCGCGGCAAAGCCCACGCGGAACCGGCTGCCGGGCGGCTCGTTCATCTGACCAAAGACCATCACCATGTTGGGCAGCACCCCGGCCTCCTTCATGTCGCGGTAAAGCTCCTCGCCTTCCCGGCAACGTTCGCCGATGCCGCAGAAAATACTCACACCGTGCTGATGGCCGATCATGTTGTGGATCATTTCGGTGAGGAGGACGGTTTTGCCGACGCCCGCGCCCCCGAACAGCCCCGCCTTGCCGCCACGTTCTAATGGCACGAGCACGTCGATCACTTTGATCCCGGTCTCAAAGATCTCCGATTGCGTCGACCGTTCGGCGAGCGGCGGCGGCGCCCGGTGCACTGACCGCCACGGCATCTCCGGCAGCGCAGGCTCGCGGTCGATCGCGTGGCCGAACACATCGAACATGCGCGAGAGGATCTCTTTTCCCACAGGGACTTTCAGCGGGCCGCCCGTGTCCTTTACCGCCATGCCCCGCGCGAGACCTTGCGTCGGAGTCAACGCGATCCCGCGAACGTGACGCGCATCGCGCTGGGCGAGCACCTCGATCACGATGCGATCCTGCTCTCCCGCGTGCAGCACGGAATAGATCGGGGGCAGCCGCGTCTCGAAGCGGATATCGACGACACTGCCGCGCACCGCGACCACCATGCCGGCCGGTAGCGGGAGAACCGTGACATCGGTCATCGTTCGCCCTCCATGCCAGACGAGTATTCGCCCCGTCGAGCTGCGCGGTTGCACCGCGCTCGGTCGGCCAGCGCCTGCTGTGCTGCCACGATGTTGACGGAATCGCCGTGCCAAAGATCCAGCGCGGGCTGCTGGATGGCGCGGGCAAAAGAAAATGCGACGGCCCATGGCACGCGCGATTTGAAGCGGACATTCATCGCATTCAGCCGCGCCGACGCGAGTTCGGCCGACTGGCCGCCCGATAAAAACGCGATCGCCGGAACGGCCGCGGGCACGGTGCGTAAAAGGCACGTCACCGTCGCATCGGCGACCTCCTCGACCGTCGGTTGGTGCGGACAAGAAAGTCCCGGCAGCACCATGTTTGGCTTTAAGATGATTCCTTCCAGCTGCACCCGCTGACAATTCAACTGGATGAAAACGGTCCGGAGCGTCTCCTCCGTGACCGCGAGGCATCGCTCCAGCGTATGCGCTCCGTCCATGAGGACCTCCGGCTCGACGATGGGGACGAGCCCCGCTTCCTGACACACTGCAGCGTAACGCGCCAGGGCGTGGGCGTTGGCCTCGAGACCGCTGCGACTGGGAAGATCATCGCTTACGGCGATCACGGCGCGCCACTTCGCGAACCGGGCGCCCATTTTGAAATATTCGGTCATGCGATCGCGCAGGCCGTCGAGTCCCTCCGTAATTTTCTCTCCATGATGACCGGCCAAATCTTTAGCTCCGGCGTCGACCTTGATGCCGGGGACAATTCCCGCATCGATGAGGACTTTAACGAACGGCGTGCCCGCACTCGTCTTCTGGCGAATCGTCTCATCGAAGAGAATTGCGCCGCCGATGCTTTCCCCGAGGCCGGGCGTCGTAATGATCAATTCCCGGTATGCCCGCCGCATTTCTTCCGTCTGGGGGATGCCCAATTTAGCGAAGCGTTTATCGCAGGTGGGCGTGCTCTCATCCATCGCGAGCAAACCTTTGTCACCTGCGAACAGGGCACGCGCCGTTTCGATCAATGAAGGGGTGTTCATGATGAATGACTCCATTTCCAATTCCGGATCTCGGGCAGGTCCTGGCCGTTTTTGTCGATGTAGTGCCGGTGCTCGATCAGCTTGTCCTTGAGCTGCTGCTTCAGGTAGATGCCCTTTTCGCCGGTCTGCGGGAGCCGGTCGATCGTGTCCATCACGAGGTCGAAACGATCGAGCTCATTCAGCACCGTCATATCAAATGGCGTGGTGACTGTGCCTTCTTCCTTGTAGCCGCGAACGTGAATGTGGTGATGATTCTTGCGACGATACGTCAGGCGGTGAATCGACCACGGATAGGCGTGGAACGCGAAAATCACCGGCTTGTCAGTGGTGAACAGCTCGTCGAAGTCGGTCTCGCTCAACCCGTGGGGATGCTCGCTCTGCGGCTGCAGCTTCATCAGATCGACGACATTGATCACGCGGATTTTCAATGCCGGGAGATGCTCACGGAGAATTGAAGTGGCAGCCAGAATCTCAAGCGTCGGCGTATCGCCGCAACAC
>JBBRLB010000127.1:0-17102 GCA_038231575.1 Opitutales bacterium
AGATCGAGCTGATTTTCGTAACGCTCCGCGAGCGACTCCAGCTTGGCGCGGGCGTCGAAACCGGGATTCGCCAGCACGCGCTCCACGAATTCACTATGCACCTGGGTGGGCATTGCGGCGGGCCTGTTGCTGTTCGAACAGGGTGTTGATCGCGGCCTGGTCGAGTTTCTCCATCGCAAACGCGGCGGACGAACGATCGCGTTTCACCTCGCGCAACAACTCGCGCAGGGAATAGCGAATCTCGAGAAAGGGAGACTGCGAATCGGACTCGGCGTCCTCAAACGGCGGTTCGGTCACGGGCATGATCAGGCGACTTTGGGCGGCGACGGCGCGAGCGCGGTCGTCAGGATGCGTCTGAGTTGCGCGATCATTTCATCGGGCGGATTGTCCTTCCGCAGATAACCGAGGGCACCGAGGCGCAGGCATTCCTCCACGGTCTGCCGGTTCACGAGTGACGTGAGCATCAGCACCGTGCAGTGCGGATCGAGTTCCTTGAGACTTCGGAGCGTCTGCAGGCCGTCGACGCGCGGCATGTTGACATCGAGCAACACGAGGTTCGGGCGCTCGCGCTCATAAATTTCCCGCGCCTCGAGGCCGTTGGCCGCCTGCAGCACCGTAAGGTCGCCGAGCGACTGGATGAACAGGGTGACGAATTTGCGGATGTGCGCCTCATCATCCACCACCAGAATCTTGCCGGTCAGTTTCATCCGGCGAAGGGGAAGACGAGGCGGAACTCCGCGCCGCCGCCGGGCAGGTTTTCGACGCGAATCGAGCCGGCGTGGGCCTGCATGATTTTATAACTGATGGACAGGCCGAGCCCCGTGCTGGATTCGCCGGCGGTGGGCCGCGCGGAAGCCCGGCTGAAATCCTTGAAAAGCCGATCGCGCTCGCTCGCGCGAACGCCCGGGCCTTGATCGCGGATCGCCACGGTGCACTCGGTCGCGGTCATTGCGGTCGCCACCGTGATCGTCGAGCCCGGCGGAGAGAATTTCAGCGCATTGCCGAGCACGTTGTTGAGCACCTGCCGCACCTTGGGCGCATCGAGCGGAAGCTGTTCCGGCAGCGCGCCGCACTCGAGCACAATGGTGGAATTTTTTTGCGTCGCGGTCGCGTTGTTCAGCTTTACGCACGACACCACGAGCGCGGCGAGCGAGGCGGGCTGGAGCGTGAGTTTCAGTTCCCCCGCATCGAGCACGGAGCGGTCGAGCAACTCGGTGACCATGTCGAGCATCGACTGGCTGGCGTCGTAAATGGTGTCGAGCAAGTCGCGCTGGTCCGGCGTCACCGCGCCCGCCGCCCCGCCGCGCAGCAAGTGGGACAACGCGCGCACGGAGACGAGGGGATTCCGCAGATCGTGCGCGGTCATGCACAGCAAGCGGCTCTTGGCCTTGTCCTCCTTGTGCAGTTGAGCGAGCCGGAGGCGGTTCAGCAAATGCACGCGAATTCGGGCGAGCACTTCCATTTCCCGAAAGGGCCGGGAGATATAATCGACTCCGCCGGCGGCGAGGCCGTCGACCACCTCCGCCGGTTCGCTGCGCGAGGCGATAAAAATCACCGTGGCGGCGTCGGGGCCGCGGAGGTTTTTCAGGTAGCGACAAATCTCGAAGGCGTGCACCCCCGGCAGCGCCACATCGAGCAGGAGCAAATCCGGATCGAATTGCGCGTAGGAATCCATCACCGCTTCACCGGAATTTACGTCCGACACCGCGTAGCCGGCGGGCCGCAGAATCTCGCACAAGCTCCGCACCTTCGCCCGATCGTCGGCCACGATGAGAATTTTCCGGTTCTTGAGCCCAAGCCCGGGATGGGCGCTTTCGGAGACGGGTATGTGAGAGAGGGGAAGACTGATATCCACGGTGGTCATTGCGATTCGATCCGGTGAGATGACAGTGCTTTCGACACCCTTTCGGGGGCTTGGTTACGGGGCATAGAGTGAGCGGAGCCGCCCCGGTCAGACCCAAACGACTTCGCCAACGCGCCTCTTTGTAAAGCTTTTAACGAACGGCGGCTGGAATTCATGGTAGACCTCGACGGGGCCGCGCGGCTGACTTCCGGTTTGCTTCCCTCCCTCACGCTTCAACCGATCGGATATCTCCGCACGCGCCAGCAGGTGAAGTTTCAAGCCGGGCACCAGCCGACGACCGCCGCGGAGGCGGCCAATGAGTTGGAGTTGCTCGCGGGCTGCGGCTATGAGCAAGCGTTGCAGGATCTCGGCGGCATGGAGCGCGTGTGGCTGCTGTGGTGGTTTCATCGCAACGAACGCTGGCGACCGCTGGTGCTGCCGCCGCGAGGCCCGGCGCGGCGCCGCGGGGTGTTCGCGACGCGGTCGCCGCATCGTCCGAATCCGCTCGGCCTGACCGCGGTGCCGTTGCTCGGCGTCGACGGACGGCGTCTCCTGCTCGGACCCTGCGATCTCGTGGACGGCACGCCGATTTTCGATCTGAAGCCTTACGTCGCCGCTTACGACGCGTTTCCGGCCGCGCGCGCCGGATGGATTGACGCGATGGAGACGGAGCTGCGCGAGCCCGCGCGGTTCACCGTGAGCCTTTCCGCCGCGGCGACCGTCCATGCCCAGTGGTTGAGGGAGAACTGGCAGATCGATTTCACGCCGCGGTTGATCGAATTGCTCTCGCGCGATCCGACGCCGCATCGCACGCGGCGAATCCGGCGTCGCAACGCCACCGACTTCGAGATCGGCTGCGGGGCCTGGCGGGCGGTGTTCACGGTGACGGACGAGACCGTGTGCGTGCGGGCGCTCGAGGCGGCGTATCCGATGAAGTTTTTGCACCGCGCCGACTACCGAGAGGTGCCCGACCAAGCGGCGCAGCTCGCGTTCCTGGCGCGGTGGCCGCTCGATTCCGCGCCGAGTCGTTGAGGACGGCCGGGGTTATTTCCAAATCTGGAAATTGAAGGCAATTTTTTTCCTCTGCAGCACCGCCCGCCAGTCGAGAAACAACAGGAGGCCGATGATGAGCAGACCCACGGTCGCGGTGATGATGCTCTTGGCCGAGAACGTCCCATGGAGCAGATCCCCCGCGTCCTTGGCCGCGTAGGAGCCGGTGAACAACATCACGGCGTCGCTGATCAGTTTGCCGCAAAAAAACGGCGGGATGATTTGGAGTGGCGAGATCTTTGCGATGCCCGCCGCAGAGAAGAGCGCGGTCGTGGAGAGCGGCAACACGGAATAGACGAAGACGAAGGCCCAACTACGCCAGCGTTTCTGCCCGAGTTTTTTGCCGACGAACTGCAGCTCCTCGTTCTTGCGGCGGGTGATCAGTTTGTCCGAGACCTTGGGGATGTAGAGACTCAGCGAGTAGCGACCGATGGTGGAACCCGGCACGCCCGCGGCAAGCACCAGCCACGGGTTCAAATCGAACTTCAGCAGCAGAAAAACCATCAGGGTCCAGGCCGGCGGTCCGATCACGGGAATCAAGTCCACCGCGAGCGAGCCGAGAAACACCACGAGATAGGCGAGCGCCGGATTCATCGGCGGCGGGCGCACCGATGCGTCCGGGAACCACCCGGGCTGCTGGAAGAAGTCATCACGTGGGTGTTAGACCGCACCGGCCTCGTTCCGGTCCCGTTGCGCGCGACGTTTAAATCAAATATCCCGGAACCGTCTTGCCCGTCCGCCGCGCTGAAGCGCCAAGGTGCCCCATCCTACTTGCTCCGGCTTCGCCCGGTTCCGCCTGCCCGCTCATCCGGTCTCAAAAAAACTACCGGGCGATCGCGCGCTGGTTGGAATTATTTAACAGGAGCGCTTCGCCCCGAAAGGAGATCTCGCACCTTTTACGTTACGTGCGGCGCGGATTGCCATATGTGTCCACGTCCGTGGCCGGCTTGCGTTGGTCGAACTTCGAGCACGCCGCTTGGCTCGCCGGGCGCACTTCCGCCTAGGGCAGTTTCGCCTGCTTCGCTTCGTAGTTGCGGCGGAGATCGGCTTCACTCTGCTCGAACGTTTTGCCGTCCATACCATATCGGCTGTAACCTTCGTAGCCGACGCGATACGCTGGCGCGAAGTCGTCATACGGGCGGTTCTTCGCATACACCTGCTTGCCGTGGCGCTCGCGCCAATACGCATCCTCGCGCGTGGGATCGATTGTTTCGGCAACGCCCTTGCCGGCCAATCCTCCGACCGCGGCACCGACCGCGGCTCCGACGATGGTGGCGACCGTGCCAGTGGCGGCACCGGCCGCGGCTCCGCCCAGCGCCGCACCGATGCCGGTGCCCACCGGATGAGAGCCCGGTTCACCGGTAATCAGATCCGGGTTGCGCGACTTGTCCTGCTTCAACTGCTGATTGAGATCTTTTTTCATCCCTATTCATGGTGGTTTTTGATTTGGGTTTTTCGCCTCCACCGCACCAGCAGGGAGGCGGACTTTGAACGGCGAAGGGAACATCCGCTGCACGCTTCAAAGTTCTCGCGCTGCCAGACCAAGGAGGGGGCCGGCGTTTCGATGCCGCGCAACTTTGCGTGGAAAAAGACATCGGGATTTTTGCCCGACACTCTGACCGGGCGCGCGCTAGGCTCGCCCGGTTCCGGCCGGCGCCGCTGGACGCAGCGCCGCAAGGCTGCGCACCACTGCGACGAGTTCGTTCGGCGCGATCGGTTTTGCGACGTGGGTTTGAAAGCCGGCGTGCAGCGCGCGCATCCGATCGTCGGAACGCGCCAGAGCCGTGAGGGCCGCAGCGGGCACCGAAGAGCCACCAGGGAATTGCCGGATGCGTCGGATGAATTCGTAGCCGTCGTGGCCCGGCATACCGATGTCGCTCAACACCACGTCCGGTCGAAACATCGGAAAAATTTTCCACGCTTCTTCCGCGGAAGCCGCGATTTCCACCTCGGCGTGGCGGCTGACGAGGATGCGTTTCACCACGTGGAGTGAGTCGCGATCGTCGTCCACCGCGAGCACCTTGATGCCGGAAAGGTCTTCGCTCGGCCGGCTTTCGACCGGCGCCGAAACGGTGGACTCGGCGAGATCGACCGCCGCATGCGCCGCCTGGACCGGCAGCGCGATGGTAAACGTCGCGCCCCGCTCCAACCCCGGGCTCTCCGCGAGCACGCTGCCGCCATGCAACTCCACCAGATGCTTGACCAGCGCGAGGCCGATGCCGAGGCCGCCCTGTTGGCGCGTCGTGGACGCGTCGGCCTGACGAAAGCGCTCGAATACATGGGGCAGAAAATCGGCCGTGATGCCGCGACCGGTGTCCGCGACGGCGATTTCCATCTGGGAATTCACGCGCGCGACGGTGACCACCACGTGGCCGCCCTTCGGCGTGAACTTGATCGAGTTGGCCAGCAGGTTCCAGAGGACCTGTTGCAACCGCTGCTTGTCGCCCATCATCGCGCCGCCCCCGCTGTTGATGATGGTGCGGAGGCGGATGCCTTTGAGATCCGCGGTGCGCTGCACCGCCGCGATCGCATCCTGCACCACCGTGCCGATCTCGATCGGTTGCACGTCGAGGGTCATTTTGCCGGAAGTAATGCGGCCGAGGTCGAGCAAATCGTCGATGAGCTGCGCCTGCGCCTGGGCACTGCGCTCGATAATCGTGATGGCCTCCTGCACCTCGTCCGGATTGCCGGCGGATTCCTTGAGGACCTGCGTCCAGCCGACGATCGCATTCAGGGGCGTCCGCAATTCGTGGGACACGGTCGCGAGAAAATCGTCTTTCTGCCGGTTGGCGTTCTCCGCCTGTGACCGGGCGGCCCGCTCGCTTTGGAGGAGTTGGTCACGTTCGGAGGCGAGGCGTTTGATTTCGGAGATATCGCGCGCGATCTTCGAGGCGCCGATCACCCGGCCGGTCGCATCCTTCACCGGCGAGATCGTGAGTGAAACCGGAATGAGTTCACCGTTTTTGCGCACGCGCACCGTCTCGAAATGGTCGACGCGTTCGCCGCGCCGCAATCGCTCAAGGATCCTCGGCTCCTCGTCCCGGCGGTCGGCTGGCACCAGCATCACCACGGACTGCCCGATCGCTTCCTCCGGCGTATAGCCGAAAATGCGCTGCGCGGCCGCATTCCAACTCGTGATGATGCTGTTGAGATTCTTGCTCACGATCGCGTCGTCGGAGGAATTGACGATGGCTGCCAGCAGGAGTCCCGCTTCGCTGGCACGCCGTTGCTCGGTGATGTCGCGGGCGACTTTCGAGGCTCCGACGATTTCCCCTTCGGCATTGTGAACCGGTGAGATCGTGACGGAAACGTCGATGAGCTGCCCGTCCTTTCGCCGGCGGATGGTTTCGAAATGATCGAGCCGCTCGCCGCGACGGATTTTCGCCAGGATTTCGATTTCTTCATCCCTCCGTTCGTTGGGCAGGAGGAGGAGGATGGGGTGACCGATCATCTCCGCCGCGGTGTAACCGAAAATCCGCTCAGCCGACTTGTTCCAGCTCGTGACAATCCCCGTCAGATCCTTGCTGACGATGGCGTCGTCCGAAGAATCGATGATCGCCGCGAGCAAAAATTCGGCGGGCGGAAGCGGGTGGAGAGATGTCAAATGATGCCTTCGTTGCTGCAGCTAGCGCGTATCTGATCGTAGCGTAACGGCGGTTTCGGTTCACTCGGTTGACACATTGTTGGGGCTTCGACGCGCGCGGGACACTACTTGTCCATGGGCAGGCGCGGAATAGCGCTTGAGCGAACGGGAAGGAGGCGACAACAGTCCGAAGCCCCGTTGCCGCTCCCCACCAAACTGTAATGAAACTCCCCCGCCCTGTTGTCGCCGTGCTCGGTTCATTGATGCTGTCTGCAGCGGGCGCGACGATGACGCCGCGCGCCAGAGGCGCCGAGGAGCCGTTGTGGGCCTATGGCTTTGTGACCGCGGCCGCGCCCGGCGAGAAAGCGACGATGCCTGCCGGTCCCGCCCACGCGTTGCGGCCCAACGAGGAAGCGGGTGAGCAGACCCGCCCACGGCACATCGACGGCAGCGTGGCTGCGTTCTCTCTGCTCGAAATCCGCAACGGTAACGACGTGGTGGACTGGTTTCCCGGCGACCATCCGCCGCTGACTCCCATCTTGAAACACGGCCCCGCGCGTCTCGGCGCGAACGCCTACGGCTGCGCGTTTTGCCACATGCCGAACGGTAAGGGCCGCCCGGAAAATGCGCCGGTCGCGGGTTTGCCCGCGGCGTATTTCATCCGCCAGATGCAGGACCTGCGCAACGGACTGCGCAGTTCGGCCGAGCCGCGCAAAGCCAACACGCTGCTCATGATCGCGCTCGCGCAGGCGATGACCGAAGCAGAAATCAAGGAGACGGCGGACTATTTTGCGACGATGCCGTGGACGCCGTGGATTCGCGTCGTCGAGACCGAGCGGGTCCCGCGCACGCGCACGTCGACCAACATGTTTCTACCGATCGAGCAGGAGCGCACCGAATTGCTCGGCGCGCGCATCATTGAAGTCCCGGAGAAACCCGAGGAGACGGAGCTGTTGCGCAATCCGCGCGCCGGTTTCATCGCGTATGTGCCGATCGGGAGCGTGCGCCAGGGCGCGGCGCTCGTGACGACCGGGGGCGCGACGGTGGTCGAGGGAAAAACGCTCCCCGGAAAAACCGTCGCGTGCGCCACGTGTCACGGGCCGGACCTGCAAGGCTTGGCCGAGGTGCCGGGGATCGCGGGGCGTTCGCCCAGTTACCTCGCCCGCCAGCTTTACGACATGCAGCAAGGCACGCGCAAAAGCGCGCTGTCGGAATTGATGCGCCCCGTGGTCGCCAACTTGACGAACGACGACTTCGTCGCGATCGCGGCCTACGTGAGCTCGCTCGTGCCGCCGCCGGCGAAGTAAGAGCGTTTCCCTTTTGAGTTTCAGCCGCAGGCCCGGTCGGCCGCCCTGCGCAAATGAGCAAGCTGGCGACGGCTCCGGAGGGCTAACCGGGTTTTACAGGAGGGCGCAGAGAGCGCAGAGAAACGGGAGACAGCGGACGGAAGGCGGAAGACAGACTTCCGACCACTGCCGTCCGTAATCTTGTCCACCGCCCTCCGTCCTCTTTGCGTTTAACTCTGCTCTCTCTGCTCCCTCCTGTAAAACTGCCTGAGCGTTGAGGCACGTTGCCTAAATCTCGCCCGCCCATTCCGACAACAGGCGGACGACGCGCCGCTCCAACGGCGTGCCGGGCGCGTGCCAGACGACGCCGAGGTCGACCCGGCCCCAGTGCGTGAGTTCCAAGGCGCGCACGTTCGGATGTCGGATGAGCGCCGGGTGCTTCAGGCTCAGGCCGAGGCAGCCGGTTTCGGCGACGAGTTGGAGCACCCCCTCGAACGAGCACTCCGTGACCGGCCCGAGCGTCAGGCCGAGGCGGCGGAGATTTTTCGTCATCAGCGCGATCAGCGTCGACGATGTCGTGGGCAGCGCGACGGGATAGGGCAGGTGCTTCTCCTGTTGGAGATCTTCCGGCCGGTGGATCGACGAGCCCTTCGGCACGAGCAGCACGAGCGGCAGGGACACGAGTTTCCGGGTCGCAAAGTGCGGGGGCAACGTGTGGGCGAGAGGAATCACGATCAACTGCAGCCGGCCGGTCGTGAGCCGCGCGAGCAGTTCATCCTCGGCGAGGCTGTGGATGTGCGGATTGATCCGCGGTTCGTCCGCGCGGAGTTTTTGGAGGAGCCGGGCCCAATAGGTCTTCTCAAACGCGGCCGGCCCGCCGAGGCTCAGCTTCGGGCTGTGCGCATCTCGCGCCGCATAGACCTCGTCCGCCACATCGCGGAAACACCGCTCCGCCCGCTGCACGAGCCGCGCCCCCGCCTCCGTGAGCCGATGCCCCTTGCCCGGCGCGAAGATCTTGAAACCGAGCTGATCCTCCAACTCCGCTTTGCGCTGGCTTAACCGCCCCGGCGTCATGCCATAGGAAAGCTTCGCCACCGCATCCGGGATGCTCGCCGACCGCGCGAGATGACACATCATCAGGAGCGAATTCAGATCGAAATCGATTTTCCGTGGGTCCATCGGGACAGAGGATGAAGGAGAACTACGGAAGAAGGTAGCCGCAAAAACGCACAGAAGGCGCAAAAAAATACCTCAGGCTCGCTGACAGAAGGTAAGGAAGGAAACGAACCTCAGGGCGCCGAGCCCATCGAGGAGCTGACGTCGCAAACTAGAAGCTGCTGTCTGAAAGCACGGGCCTCAACAACGACGATGCCGCGCGAACCGAAAGACGTGTTCTTCTTCGACCTCGCGGCGCACGCGCGCATTGCTATGGTTTTTGCATGGACGACTTCCAGCGCCTAGAGGACGAGTTCGCTGACGAACTAAAGTGGACAAAAACCCGCGACATTGCGTTCGAGGATCTTCTCGTGAAAAGTCGAATGAACACTGGCACCGTAAACCTTCGCGTGGCCCCTCCGCAAATACAGCGACTCAAGAAGCTTTATTTTGATGCGGGTGTGAGAGATCAAAACGAGCGAGGAAAGCAGTAAGCAATGAGCCTGATAATTCTCCTCACGGATCACACCTGATCCCTTCCGGCCGCTCAAAGGAAACCAGCAACATCGGCTGGCGCTCGGTGCCCACTGCGGCGCAGGGAAATCCGACTTGCAGTGTCAGCGCGTGCCGCGGCTTTGCTATAGCACTGCGACGTTGCGCTTTCAGCCATGGCGCCGCAAAACTCCATCGCGATGACGACACGCAGCGAAGCCCAAACTCGGTTCGATTTGATCGATCCGGCTTTGCGTGGCCGCGGCTGGCAACATCCGAACAATGCCTACTCCGCTATTCGCGTCGAGGAACGTGACGCCGCAGTCGAGATCATCGACGGCAAAGCCCGTCGTCGCGCGACGAAGCCCAAGGACTACGTCCTTTATTGGGATTGCTCCGGCGGCACGACGCCGCAACCGATTGCCATCGTCGAGGCGAAGCGCGAGGGCCTTCCGCCCGACTACGGGTTAGAGCAGGGAAAAAACTATCGAAAGGGCCGACTTCGGCACGTGCCGACCGTGCTTTCGACCAACGGTCATCTCTTCGTGCGCTTTGACGAAAAGACTGGGCTCACCAGCGAGCCAGAGGGCCTCGCCGGCTTTCCACGTCCGGAAGATCTTTGCGCTGAGCAGACGCAGTTTCTCGGCTTCTCACCCGCCGAACCGGCCGCCGCGCCGTGGACGACCCCCGCCGATCTTGGTTCACTTCATCTACGCTACTACCAGGACGCCGCTATCCGCGCCTCGCTACAGAAGTTTGTCATCGAGGAGAAAAAATCTGTCGCGCCCCGTGCCTTGCTGGCTCTGGCCACGGGCTCAGGCAAAACGAAGCTTGCCGCCGCACTTTTGAAGCACCTCGACGCCTCTGGCCGTCTCACCCGCGCTCTCTTCGTCTGCGACCGCGATCCACTGCGCGCTAGCGCCATTGCTGAAATGCAAGCGCTCTTCGGCAGCAACGCTGCCGTCGTCTCCACCGGCCAACCCCAGCTCAACGCCAAGGTTCTTGTCGCCACTTACCAGACGCTCGGCTTCACGCCGCAAACGGAGGAGCCCACAGCGCCAGTCGGTGATGATGAAACCTACCCGACGAATCACCCCGCCGCATCAAGTCCCGCCGCCCCGCCCCCCGGCTCCTTTTTCGTCGAGCACTACGCCGAAAACTATTTCGACGTGATCGTCATCGACGAATGTCACCGCTCTGCGTGGGGCGAGTGGCGCGTCATCCTGGATCGAAATCCCCACGCCCTCCATCTCGGCCTCACCGCTACGCCCCGGCGGCTAAAAATCCCCGAGACCGCCCCGGACGCCGACACCGCCGCAAAGATTGCCAGCGACGCCCGCCTCCTCGCCGACAACCATACCTATTTCGGCGAGCCCGTTTACTCCTACGACTATCTTGACGGCGTCGAAGACGGTTACCTTGCGCCCTGCGAGATTCGCACCTTCGACCTGTTTCACGACGACCAGACGATGCCTGAACGCGTCCGCGGCATTCTCCGCGCCGACGTGCAGCAAAAGAAAATCACCCACGCCCTGACCGGCGAGAAGCTCACGCCCGACGCTGTCGCAGAGACCAACAGCCCCTCGCGTCTCGATGCCACGATTGTTCTCGTCGAGCGCACGCAGACCTTCGCTGCGCATTTCTTCGAAAAATTACTCGCCGCCAGCGACGGCGATCCGCACCAGAAGACGATCATCTTTTGCCAATCCGATCCGCACGCCCGTCGCGTCGCCACCGAGCTCAACAACCTGTATGCTCGCTGGTGCACCGACCACGGCCGAAAGCGCGTGCCGAAGTTTGCGTTTCAATGCACCGCTTCGACCGACGGACAGGAACTGATCCCCGAGTTTCGCTCGCGCCAAACCTCGCACTTCATCGCCACCACCGTCGATCTCCTGAGCACGGGGGTCGACGTGCCCTGCCTGCGACACATCGTCTTCTTCCGGTTTCTCCAATCGCCGATTCTCTTTCACCAGATGGTCGGCCGTGGCACGCGCATCGATGAGGGGACGGGCAAACTCATGTTCACGCTGTGGGACTACACCGGCGCCACGGCTCTTTTCGGTCGTGATTTCGAGACGCCCCCGCCTCCGGCCCCCGGCGGTGACGACCCGCCTCCCGGTCCAGGCCCGGGCCCCGGCGGACCGCCACCCGTGCAAGTGCGCACTACTCGGATCGCAATCAAACCCGCTGGCGATTTCCAGGTGCTCAATCTCAACGGTCGCGTGACTCGCGTCACCCCCGAGCATTATCGCGCACTTCTCACGGAAAAACTCGCCGCGCTCTCTCCCGATCTCTCCGATTTTCGAGCCCGATGGGTCGACCGCACAACGAAGCGGGACCTCCTCGAGGCATTGCAAGCGCAAGGCCTCTGCGTGGACCGACTGCCCGATCTTGCGCAACAGGCTGACTACGATCTCTTCGATCTGCTTGCTGCGCTGGTCTACGATGTGGAGCCACTCACTCGGGCCGTCCGCACCGCGCGCTTTTTGGAAACAGCGACGCCGTGGCTCGTGCAACTCCCGCAACCCACTGCTGACGTCGTCCGTCGGATCGTGAAACAATTCGAAGCGGGCGGGACCGAAGCGCTGGAGACGAAGGAACTCTTCCGGCAAGTTGCTCCGGCCGGCGCCAACGCCATCGCGCTCCTCAAGCAGGCCGGCGACCCACAAGAAGTAATGCGGAAGATCAAGGAAGGACTCTTCGTCGCATGAGCGTTCGCGTTCCCCTCAGCAGTATTTGTGAACAAGATCGCTCCGCGGTTTTGCCCGATTCAGAAGCCGCCGCTCGACTCCGCTACGTTGGGATGGAGCATGTCGAAAGTGGGACTGGTATCATTTCGCTCCACGTGCCAACTACACAGCCCATCACAGGACAGTGTTTTCGTTTCGACTCACGGCATGTCATCTACGGTAAACTGCGTCCTTATCTAAACAAAGTGGCGGTTCCTGACTTCGAAGGACGTTGCTCGACCGAGTTGATTCCACTTCTTCCAGCAGACGGGGTTGATCGCACTTACCTTGCCTACACATTGAGGCATCCCGCAACGGTCGACGCGGCAATGGGAGAAAAAACGGGGTCGCGAATGCCGCGAGCCGACATGACGGCGTTAATGCGGCAAAATGTGGCGCTCCCGCCGCTCATTCAGCAGCGCGAAATCGTTGCTCAGCTCGACGCACAAATGGCCGCCGCTGCCCACGCCCGCGCCGCCGTCGCCGCCCAGCTTGTCGATGCTGAGAGACTCATGCAGCGCTGGATCGACGATCGCTTTACCGCCACAGCCCAGTCCGGGGCGGCTGCCATGCGACTCGAAGCGGCGGCGGAAATTCAGGCAGGCGTCACTCTTGGCAAGGACTACCCACCCAGCGATACGATCACGGTGCCATATCTCCGTGTCGCCAACGTGAAAGACGGACGGCTCGACCTGAGCGACGTGAAATCTATCGCGGTGCCGCAGAAAGTCGTGGACGCGCTGACGCTGCGTTTTGGCGACATGCTACTAACCGAAGGCGGCGATCCAGACAAAGTCGGCCGAGGCACGCTCTGGCAGAACGAGCTGCCGACGTGCATTCACCAAAACCACATCTTCCGAGTGCGTTTCGATCTGACGCTTTTCGACCCGGTGTATCTCGCTCTCCAGTTTCGCTCCGCCTACGCGAAGACTTACTTCCTCGCCCACGCGAAACAGACGACGGGTATCGCGAGCATCAACCAGCAAGTGCTGCGGGCTTATCCCATTCTCTGCGCTCCGCTCGTCGACCAACGTGCGCTAGTCGCCGCTTACACCAAACTCAGTGCGCCGGCAGATCGAGCCCTCACCGCATTGCGTCAACGACTCGCAGACATCGACCGGCTCCCCGTTGCATTCCTGCGAGCGGCGTTCGAATTCTAAACCAAATGGTTGCGCCGATTTCCGCTCCTTGGTCTCCCACCAAAATCCGCTGGATCGACCGTTGCCACGACACGGGCTCGGAGGTCGTGGAGCTCATGACCGATGCTGGCCCCGGCTACGCAAAGTTTCTCGGCGGGCGCGAAGGACCGCACGTGCTCGCCTGCGAATTCATCGGCACGCATCTCGCGGCCTTGCTCGGTCTGTCAGTGTTCGAACACGCGTTGCTGCCTTACGACGGTCAGCCGGAGATCACGCTGTATCACGGTGGACGCGCTCAAGCCGCTCCGGCGTGGATCACGCGCAAAGAAGAAGGTTTCCCGTGGAGCGGACGCGCCGAGGATCTGACCGTCATCGATAACCCCGACGATCTGGCAGTGCTCGTGTTGCTCGATCTTTGGACGCTCAACTGCGACCGTTACCGGCCCGATCCGTTGCGCGTGAATTTCGGCAACGTTTTTCTCTCCCGTCAGCATGCGTCGGCCGGCAAGCTGCGGCTGGTGGCGATGGATCACACCCACATCCTTACGTGCGGCCGGCCGCTCACGCCAGCGGTTGCCCAGATCGACCGGATTCAAAGCCGGATTCGCTTCGGCATGTTTCCGGGGTTTGCCAGTCACGTCACTTGGGCGCGAGCATTGGCTGCCCGGCGCCGACTGGAAGTCGTGGCACCGGAGGCGATTAAAGCGGTCGTTGCTCACGTGCCACGCGAGTGGCAGGTCGATGCCTCGATCCGCGAAGCGCTGGAGCGTTTCCTTGTTCAACGCAAAGATTGGCTGATCGGGGCTTTCCCTGGGCTGCTTTTTGATCAACCTGAGCTGTTCGTCTGATCACTTCCGCCATGAATCCTCCCACCACCGGTTACTACAGTCTCGTCCAGTATTGCCCGGATCGGTCGCGGCTGGAGGCCGCGAACGTGGGCGTGCTGCTCTTCGCGCCTGCGCATCAATTCCTGCAGGTCCGTTTGGCGCAGGGAAATGATCGAATCCGTCGATTTTTTCAGGATGAGGCCGGTGATCTCACGCAGGTAAACCTCATGAAACGGATGTTGGAGCACCGCGTGGAGGACGAAGCAAGAGGGATTCGAACCCCCGGGGAGTTGCAGCACTTCCTTACCCGTTTCGCCAACGAACTCGTTTTCAGCGCGCCGCGACCGGTCCGCGTGGAAAATCCTGAGGTCGAACTGACGCAGTTATATGAGGACTTAGTCGGCGGCGGGCGGGTTCGGCGGGACGTGTCCACCGATGTCGATCTAGTCGAGACGCTGCGTCTGCGCTTCGAAACCGCTGAATTCGCGCAAAAGGTCCGTGGTCAAACCCGGGCTCGGGTGCCGATTCTCGGAGACGAGTTGGTAGCCGACTACGCCTTTCAAAATGGCCGATTGAATCTGATCCAAGCGAAAGAATTCACGCAGCAGCGCATCTCCGACGTGATGCGCGAGGCGATGAAGATAGCGGTTGATGGCCATTTGTTGTTCAAACACCCCGATCCCCGAGTGGGCGCCCAGCAACTCGTGATTGTCGGTGCCTTTGGCCCGGCGGCGCAGGAACAGCAGCAAAAGATCGAAGGCATGCTCGCGGATCACGAAGTGACCCTTTACTCGGCCGAAACGCTTGATCGCTTGGTCCAGCGGATTCGCGAGACCGCGCATTGATCTTCCGTGGCGCTCAGTAACGCGCCGATTTCCCTATTTGATGGCTAAGAAAAAGCTCTCCTCTCAGCAGTCGGTCAACGGGGCCGTGAAGTCGATCTGCGACATCATGCGCCGGTCCAACTGCAAAGGCGCCACCAAATACGTCCCGGAACTGACATGGATCTTGTTTCTTCGCATTCTCGATGAGATGGAGGAACGCGAAGCGGAGGAATCTGCCGCAGTTGGTCGCGCGTTCACACCTGCATTGAAGTCGCCTTATCGCTGGCGCGATTGGGCGGCGCCCACGTGTGCATTGCGCGACGCGAAGCAGGGCGGCACCGCGGAAAAGGTTTGGGCTTTTGTCCATCGCGAGCCGGATGGATTGCTCTCGACGCTGCGCGGTTACATCGACGTCAAGTCCGAGTCCACGACACGGCAGCGGTTGATCGCCCAAATCCTGAGCGACACGCCCCGGAGTCGGCTCGATTCGGCGAAAAACTTCTGCGACGTGCTCGACAAAGTGCACGCGCTCACTGGCGAATCAGTTGACACCACTCATGTGTTTCCGCTCTCGCAGGTCTATGAGGGCCTGCTGCTCAAGATGGGCGAAAAGGGCAACGATGGCGGCCAGTTTTTCACGCCACGAGAGATCATTCGCCTCATGGTGCGCGTGGCCAATCCGAAGGTGGGTCAAACGGTTTACGATCCGGGATGCGGCACCGGCGGGTTTTTGGCGGAGGCGTATGCGTGGATGAAGACGCAGGTGGAGAAGCCGCAGCACCTCGACACACTGAAGCGGCATACCTTTTTCGGACGCGAGACGGACGACATGACATATCCAATCGCGCTCGCCAACCTGCTGCTCCACGAGATCGACGAACCGCACCTCTGGCATGGAAACACGCTGACTGGCGTGGCGCGTTACGACGGGCTTTTCGCCGGTGCGCCGGGCTTCTTTGACGTCGTGCTCATGAATCCGCCTTTCGGTGGCAAGGAAAGCAAGGCGGCTCAGACCCATTTCGATTTTCAGACAAGCTCGACCCAGTGCCTTTTTCTTCAGCACGTCCTCAAGCACATGAAGGCCGGCAGCACCTGCGGCATCGTCCTCGATGAGGGCCTGCTTTTTCGGAAGAACGACAAGGCCTTCGTCAAAACCAAGCAGAAGCTCCTCGAAGAATGCGACGTATGGTGCATCGTGAGTCTTCCCGCGGGAGTGTTTCTATCAGCGGGGGCGGGCGTAAAGACTGACCTCGTGTTCTTCACGAAAGGGAAGGCCACGGAAAAGATTTGGTATT
The DNA here is from genome assembly GCA_038231575.1 of Opitutales bacterium. Lineage (GTDB taxonomy): Bacteria > Verrucomicrobiota > Verrucomicrobiia > Opitutales > Opitutaceae > CAITWF01. Next base: position 16,227 of record JBBRLB010000127.1, read on the forward strand.
TCGATGTCTCCGACGTGAAGGTCGGTCGCAAGTCGCCGCTCACGCTGGCGCAGTTCGAAGGACGAAAATTTTTCGAACTACTGAAACCGCGTGGGGATAGTGACTGGAGTTGGAGTATCGATTTCGCCGCGCGGCGTGATGCGGCGCTGGCGGCCCGCGAACCAATCGACGCCGAGGCCGCAGAAAAGCGAGCCCAGCTTGAGGAAAAACAGAAGGACCTCCGCGCGCGAAAGAAGGCGGGCGCGACACCAGCCACCGCGGAGAAAATTGAGGCCGCGGTCACCGAGTTGGTGCGCGAGGTGCGTGATCTCGACGCCAAGGCGCAAGATATTGAATTCGCAATCTACGACATCAAAGCCGTCAATCCGAACTCTAAACGGGAAGAAGACCGACGGACTCCCGCCGAACTTCTGAAAAGCATCGCCCAACATGGGACCGACGCAGATGCCGCCCTGAACGAGTTGGCGCGTCTTGTGGCCTCGTAGGAAGAATGCGATTCGGAAGCGTAGATGTGAACCTCAATGTAGACGTCGTTCGTGACCCGGACCGCCATGAAATTCACCCCTTCATTTTCCGTCCAAGCTCAAAGGAAGTCGCCGGGCGGCAGGCATTCCTTTGAGCAGTGTTCGTTTTGCCGATTGATGGAAGCGGTTCCAGAGTTCATCGCGCGGTTCAAAACATCAAAAGGTCGACCACTTCGACGACTCCGGGAAATGTTCTTAACAGCGTCAGCGACGCGATCTGATGGGTAATGCCGTTACATGTTAAGTGGACGGAAAAACTCAGTTCCTGGAGCGTCGTTGATGAGGCAGGCGGCGTGCGCTCGATGAGTTTTTCTGCAACCGGCGGGGTTCGGAGACCCCGCCCTACATCGCG
>JBBRLB010000128.1:0-16987 GCA_038231575.1 Opitutales bacterium
AACGCCCGCGAGCAGGACATCTACAATCTCGGCACCGTTAATTTTAGTACCAACTACTTCACGCCCGTCCCGGTGCCGAAGCTCACCGCGCCGACGGCTACGACCATTCGCACGCCGAACAAAATCAAAGACACGGGAGTTTATGTCTCGGATCGCGTCAGCCTCTTCGAGGACCGCGTGCTCGTCATCGGCGGTCTGCGCAACACCGACTACGGCAGTCACACCACCGTTTACACGACGAACAACACCACCCGCGTCACTACCGGCGTGCCGAGCAACTACGATGTCAGCGGCAAGCTCAGCCCGATGCTGACTGCCGCATGGAAGCCGACGCCCCGCTCGTCCCTCTACGTTGCCTATTTGAAGGCGCTCGAAGCCGGCGCCACCGCGACGACCGCGCAAGCCAACTCCGGCTCCGTGCTCCCGCCCCTTGAGTCACGTCAATTTGAAATCGGCGCGAAGGCCCAGCTCGGCGGCGTGCTCTTCCAACTCGGCTATTTCGACATCGAGCGTCCCGCGACTTTCGTCGATTCGAGAAATTTTCTTACCCCCAATGGCAAGGCGTCCTACAAGGGCACCGAGTTTTTCCTGTCGGGTGAACTCCTGCCCGATCTCTCCGTCATCGCTTCCGGCACCGTGCTCGACGCCAAGGCGATCAACGCCCTCAATCTCGCCACCTTCGGCCGGATTCCGCAGGGCACCGCGAAATACACCAGCTCGCTCTTCCTCGAATATCACGTGTGGGGCGTCAAGGGCCTCGCGGTTTCCAGTGGCGCGTTCTACACCGGCCGTCGTCCGATGAACGATGCGAACCAGGCCTTCATCGGCGGCTACACCACGTTCACCGCGGGCAGCTCCTATCGCTTCACCTTCGGCAACCACAACTATACCGCGCGCATCAACGGCGAAAATATTTTCGAGAAGCACGCGTGGGCCGCGAGCAACGGATTCCTCGCGACCACGATGCCGCGCATGATCAAGTTCTCGCTCACGACGACCTTCTAACCGACGCTCAACCTTAGCTACCCCATGAAAAACTTCCTCCGTCTCTCGCTCGCCGCCGTCGTTTCGATCGCGTCGCTTCGTGCGCAAGTTCCAGCGGCCGACGCCAAACCGCCCGCCGAGGGCACGCTCACGCAGTTCCTCGATCGCAATTCCTCGGCCGTCGCGCCGCAAGTCGCCCGACTCACGCAGGAAGTTTTTCTGCTCAAGACCGAGCTCAACGTCCTCAGTTTCCGCTCGGAATACAGCGACCGCGTGAAGATGCAGCGCGTTTGGTTTCCCGCGAGCACGGCGGACCACGAAGCGATCCCCGGTTACATTTTCACGCCAAAGGATCTCCCGGCGGGAAAAAAATTACCCGCGATCGTGATGGTGCACGGCGGCAACCACATTCAGCTCTCCGATGAATGGTTCCCTTACATCGCAGAAGCCGTGAAGCGCGGCTACGTTGTTTTCTATCCCGAATATCGCGGCAGCTCGGGATACGATGAGACCATTTACGAAAACGATTACGGCGTGACGGATGTGGCCGACGTGCTCTCGGGCGCCGCTTACCTCGCGAAAAAAGAATTCGTCGATGGGAATCGTCTCGGCATCATGGGCCACAGCCGCGGCGGCATGGTCACGCTCAACGCCCTCGAGCACGAACCGAAGCGTTTCAAGGCGTCCGTCCAAATCGCCGGCCTGAGCGACCTCGTGGCGTTCATGGGCTACAAGGCCGAGGCCCGTCGCCAGGACATCGCGAGTCAGAAAAATTTCGGTGGAAAAACGCCCGACAAAAACCTGCCGGCCTACGTCGCCGTTTCGCCCGCGTTCTTCGTGGATAAAATCGAGACGCCGCTACTGCTCCTCTCGACCACCGGCGACAAGACCGTGCCCTACCAACTCCACAACAAGCGCATCGAGGAAGCGCTGAAAGCTTACGGCAAGACCTACGACGCCCACCTCTACGAACTCGCACCCGGCGGCCACGCGTTCGCCTTCATCGACAGCGACGAAGGCCGCGACTCGATGAAGCGCACCTTTGACTGGTTTGGAAAATATCTCAGCCCATGAAAACCCTGCGGCTCGTCGCCCTCGCCCTGGCCAGCACCGTCATCGCGTTCGCGCAGGAAAAGTCCGGGGCGGAGGGACCGAAGGAAGGTTCGATCACGGCGTTCCTCAAGTCCGACTCGACCGACACGCAGACGTTACTGCTGGCGGCGCAACAGGTCTCATACAGCGCGCGCGCCGACACGACCGCCGTGCTTTTCCTGCTGCAATACGGCAGCCGCGTGAAGATGGAGCGCACCTACTATCCCGCCAACACGAGCGATCACGAAATGGTCCCGTGCAGCATTTTTACTCCGGTGGATCTGAAGCCCGGCACGAAGCGCCCCGGCCTGCTCATCGTGCACGGCGGCCTGCACGAGTTTTTTGACTGGCGGTTTTTCCGGCTGGTCGTTGAAAGCGTCGAGCATGGCTACGCGGTCATCTTCCCCGAATATCACGGCAGCATGGGCTACGGCGATTCGATCTACAACAATACCTACGGCGTCACCGACGTCGCGGACATTTTTGCCGCCGCCGATTACCTCGCGACCAAGGACTACGTCGATCCCACGCGCATCGGGATCGTCGGCCACAGTCGCGGCGGCATGTGCACCGCGCTCTGCCTCGAGCAAAAACCGAAACGCTTCCAAGCCGCCGTTACGATCTGCCCGCTCTTGGATTTCATCGCCTACATGGCTTACAAGCCGGACACGCGCCGCGCCGAAATCGCGCGCGAGGCGCACTTCGGCGGCAAGCTCCCCGACAAAAATCTTCCGGCCTATTTCGATATCTCCCCGATCAATTTTGTGAAGAAAATCGAAACGCCGTTGCTCGCGCTCGCGACGACCGGCGACAAGATCGTGCCCGTCGGCCTCAACACCGAACGCTTCGTGGACCTCCTGAAGGCGCACAACAAAACCTTCGACTCGAAAATCTACGACAACGCCCCCGGCGGGCACGTGTTCATCTTCGGTGACAGCCCGGAGACGACCGACGCCTTCAAGCGCACCTTCGACTGGCTGGGCAAGCACCTGAAGCCCTGAGCGCCGGAATTCGGGCGGGGAGTTGAGCAGGAACCCGGAAGGCCAAGAATTTTGGTTTCCCTTTCCGGGTTTCTTGGCTTCCTCCTTGGTTCTGCCCGATGAAAAAAATCGCCATCCTCAACGGCCCCAACCTCGACCGCCTCGGAAAACGCGAGCCGGAGATCTATGGCAGCGCCACGCTCGCAGATCTGGAGAAGGCGTTGCGCGCGGAATTTGAGCAGACGGCGCAGCTGGAATTTTTCCAGTCGAATCACGAGGGCGCGCTGATCGATAAGATCGCCGCACTCGCCGACGCGAAATTCGACGGCGTGGTGATCAACGGCGGCGCGTTCACGCACACGAGCGTGGCGTTGCGCGATGCGCTGCTCGGCGCGCACCTGCCCACCGTCGAGGTGCACATTTCGAATATCTACAAGCGCGAGGAGTTTCGGCACGAATCGCTGACGGCCCCCGCGTGCGTGGCGGTCATCACCGGCCTCGGGCTCGAGGGCTATCACGCAGCCGTGCGTTTTCTCCTGAAGCGTTGAGCGGATGAGCGACTATTACTGGCTGGTCTGCCACACCAAGCCGCGCTGCGAGAAAAAATTCGCCGCACTCCTGGCCGCGGAAAAATTCGAGCACTACCTCGCACTTGTCACGAGCGTGCGCCGTTACGCGCAGCAGACGAAGCGCTTCACCAAGCCACTTTTCCCGGGCTACGTGTTCGCGAAGGTCTCCCTTGAGAAAAAAGCGCGAATCTACCAACAGGACCTGCTCGCCCGCGCCATCGTCGTCGAGGACGAGAAAAAATTCCTCCGCCAACTCGCCGACGTGAAGGCCATCGTCGCGTCCGGTCTTGAACTGAGCGTTATGCCGCTGCTTACGAAAGGCCGGCGCGTCAAAATCATTGGCGGACCGTTGCACGGCCTCGAGGGCTATGTCGACGATCCAACCAATCCTCAAGGCATCGTGCTCTCGGTCGATGTCCTCCGGCAAGGCTTGCATGTGAAGATGCCGGCGGAACAACTTCAGGTCCTCCCCTGACGAAGCCCACGTGAACTTTCCGCGGTTTCCCCTCTCCTCCGTCCTCGGCGCGACGCTGGCCTTCCTCGCCGCCGCCTTGGCGCCAGCGCGGGCCGGCGCGGAGACTCCCGCCACCGGCAAGATCGGCGCGGACTCGATGGGCTGGGATCTACCCGAGTTCATCGATCGCCTGCCGGATTTGTTTTCGGATCGCCTGCCGAACTTTGAACGATCCGGCGCGGTGCGGATTTATGTCCGGCCGCATTTTGGGGATTTTCTCCACCGCGATTACGTGCGCATCCCGATCGGTGTGCGCGCCAAGGTCACCGAGAATTTCGAATCCAGCACGGAGTTCGAGGGCTACGTCACGCATGGGCTGGGTGATGCCGCGGGCTATGGTTTTTCCAATTTGCGCCTCGGTGCGAAATGCGAACACGTGCTGCCCCAACTCGGCGTCGGCGGCATCAGTGTGGGTCTCAATTACCAGATGCCGCTTGGCCGGCCGCCGCTCGACCTGACCGACGGCTACCGGCACTTGCAGCCCTACCTCGCCGCGACGCATCCGCTGATGCCGTCCTGGCCCATGCTCGGCTACGCCACCCTCAGCGCCGACATGCTCGATCGCACGGTTTTGATGAAGCACTTTGGCCGCAACCAACTCCATTCGAATTCCCTCACACTCAGCGCGGGTGTGGCGCATGAGTGGAAGCGCTTTCACGGCTCGCTGACCGCCACCGTCAACACGTCGGCCTTGATGAGTAACGAAACCAAGCAGGTTTATTCGCTTCGCCCCGAGGTCGTCCTGCCGTGGAAATCACGCTCCGGTTCCAAGGCGCAGGTGTTGCTCACGCTGGGCGGCCGCGCGGTGCACGGACCCGACGGCACTGAACTCGGCCTCAGCGGCAGCATGCGCGTCGAGTTCAATCTCAAGCGCGCCGCGAAGTAGCGCGCCCCGGGCCGGCGGGCCGCCGTTCCTCGCGCTGCTTCAACGCAGTGACCACAGCCAGGCCGCGCCGTGCAACGTCGCGCAGGTCGCGAGCGCCGCCGCGAGATCGTCCACCACCACGCCCCATCCGCCTGGCAGCGCCTGCAGGCGCCGAATCCCGAGCGGCTTGATGATGTCAAAAAAACGAAACACCGCAAACCCCGCGAGCAGCACGCCCCACGCCGGCGCGATCGCCAGCAGCCGCGACGCCCCGAGAAAACACAGCGGCATCGCCACCAACTCGTCGAGAATCACCTCGCCGGGATCAGATTTTCCGAGGCGGATCTCGGCCTCGCCACAGAGTGCGACGGCCGCGTAGCTGCTCGCGAGCACGAGCGCCAACGTGCAGCCGGGGCCGAGTTGCGGCCACCAAAACGCGCCCGTCACCCAGAGCAAACCCGCCGCGGATCCCCACGTGCCCGGCGCCGGCAACTTCGCACCGATCGGCCCGAGCCGCGCGAGCGCGAGCACCAGCGGGGTCGGCCAGCGCCGCGTCCAGATCGGTTGCGCCAGCAGCATCGCGATCAACTGAACAGCACGCGACCGTGGCGTCGAAAATACGTGATGCCCGACGTGATCGTGAGCACTGCGGACAGCGCGTAGAGCGACATCCCGAGGATGCGCACCGCCGTCAGCAGGCTGCGATCGTCGCCGCCAAATTTTTCCGCATGGTCGAGCGCGAGCATGCGCGCGCCCATCAGCCAGCCGATCGCGTTGAGTTGAACGAAGGTCTTTATCTTCCCGCCCGTGTCGGCAACGACCACCTCGCCCTTCACCGCCACCGCCATCCGCAATCCGGAAATTGCGAACTCCCGGCAGAGGATGCAGAGCAAGAGGACCATCGCCGTGATATCGTGGCCCATGAAATTGTCGGGGTTCGTGACCAGCGCGATCATCAGGCCGATCACCAGCACCTTGTCGATCACCGCGTCCATGAAGCGTCCGAAGACCGAAACGGATTTCCAACGGCGCGCGAGTTCACCGTCCAGCCAGTCCGTCAGCGCCGCCACGATGAACAGCCAGAACGCCGTTGTCGCAGCCCACGGCAGGTCGATGAACATCAGCGCAACGATGATAAACATCAGCGGCACACGCGAGATGGTGAGGATGTTGGGCAGGTTCATCAGCGCGAAAGACGCGAGCAAACACGTCCCGGTTGTCCGATGGCAAGCGTGGAGCGGGTCAGCCGGTTGCTTGTTCGGGGGTGCGGGGCCTTCCCCGCGTCCGCGGTCGGCGCAAAAACGCAGTCGCCACGGGCGGGGTTGTCGGTTTCGTTCGGCGCACCCTCGCCATGCGCCACTGCATCTATCCCGGCACGTTCGACCCCATCACGCACGGGCATCTCGATGTGCTGGCGCGCGCAACCAAGCTCTTCGAACGCGTCACCGTGGCCATTGCGCTCGACACCACCAAGGCGCCGCTTTTTAGCCCCGACGAACGCGTCAAAATGATCGAGCCCAACGTCGCCCGTTACAAAAACGTCCGCATCGCCACCTTCAGCGGCCTGCTGGTGAATTTCGCCCGCGCACAAAAAGCCGCCGCGATCATCCGCGGGCTGCGCGCGCTGTCTGATTTCGAATTTGAGTTCAACATGGCGCTGATGAACCGCCACCTCGAGGGTGACATCGAAACCATCTTCGTGATGCCGAACGAGCAGTTCAGCTACACCAGCTCCTCCCTCGTGAAACAGATCGCGAAACTCGGCGGCGACATGGCGCATTTCGTGCCGGCGAATGTCGCGTCGGCGTTGCAGCGGAAATTCAAGACGTAGGGCGGAAGGATTTATTTCGTGGGGCCGGCTTCCAACCGGGGAATCTCCGGCGTCTGCGGCGAGGGGCGCCACCACTTCGCCCCGGTCGCTTTTGGCTCGAAACCCGCCGGGTGCTTGCTGTGCTTTCGCCCATGCGTCTCCCGCCCGCTGTGCGCCTGCTTCCGCTGGCCTGTCTCTTGTTCGTCGGCACCGCGCGTGCCGACTCGTTGTCCGGTTACTACCGCTTCCCCGCTCTCTCCAACGACACGATCGTGTTCACCGCCGAGGGTGATCTCTGGCGCGTCGGCGCGGCCGGCGGCGCCGCCCACCGACTCACGACTCATCCGGGGATCGAGCAGCTCGCAGCGATTTCGCCCGACGGGCAGTCCGTCGCGTTCAGCGCGCAATACGAGGGCCAGACCGAGGCCTGCGTGATGCCGCTCGCGGGCGGCCCCGTCACCCGGCTGACCTTCGAGGGCGAGCAAGGCGGCGCGCTCGTCCGCGGTTGGACGCCCGAGGGCAAAATTCTCTACAGCACGCTGCACTTCGCGACGCTCCCGACGCGCCAGCTCGCCACGATCGATCCGAAGACGCGGGCGCGCACGTTCGTCCCGCTCGCGCAAGCCGACGAGGGCGTTTACGACGACACCGGCAAGACGCTCTACTTTACGCGCCTCGCGCCGCAGAGCAGTCACGTGAAACGCTACAAGGGTGGCACCGCGCAAAATCTCTGGCGGTTCGGCGCCGGCGATACCGAGGCCACGCCGCTCACCGGCAGCTACGCCGGCACCAGTCGCTGGCCGATGTGGTCCCAGGGCCGCCTCTACTTTGCCAGCGATCGCGACGGCACGATGAATCTCTGGTCGATGAAGCCCGATGGTTCCGATGTGAAGCAGCACACCAAGCACGCCGACTTCGGCGTGAAAAATCCCAGCTGCAACCGCGGCCGCATCGTCTACCAAAACGGTGCCGACCTCTGGCTGCTCGATGTTGCGAGCGGCCGCCACACCGTCGTGCCGATCACGCTCATCTCCGATTTCGATCAGACCCGTGAGAAGTGGGTCGCGAAGCCGATGGAATACGTCACCCACCTCGACCTCTCGCCGAGTGGCGACCGGGTGGCAATTACCGCGCGCGGCGAGGTCTTCGTGGCGCCGGTGGGCCAGGGCCGCTTCGTGGAGGCCACGCATCAGAGCGGCGTCCGCTATCGCGAAGCGAACTTTCTCGGCGACGGCAAATCGCTGCTCGTCCTCTCCGACGAGTCCGGCGAGGTGGAATTCTGGCGCGCACCCGCGAATGGCGTCGGGGCGCGCGAGCAACTCACGAAGGACGCGACCGTCCTGCGCATGAGCGGCCTCGCCTCACCCGACGGCACCTGGATCGCGTCGGCCGAGCGCGATCAGGAACTGTGGCTCTTCCACACCAAAAGCGGCGACAAGCGCCGGATCGCCACGTCGACCCAGCGCGATTTCGACGACCCTGATTTCGCGTGGTCGCCCGATGGGCAATGGCTCGCGTTCGTGAACAGCGCCGCCAACGAATACAATGTCATCTGGCTCTACAGCGTCGCTTCCGACCAGGCCGTCGCCGTCACCAGTCCGCGCACGAGCAGCAACAGCCCCGCGTGGAGCCCGGACGGCAAATGGCTTTATTTTCTCTCGGAGCGCTCTCTCCAAAGCGTCGTCGCCGCGCCGTGGGGCCTGCGCCAGCCCGAGCCCTTCCTCGATCGACCGGTGAAGATTTATCAACTCGCGCTGTCCGCCGACACGAAACGCTCGCCGTTCCAGGCCGACGACGAACTCTCGACGGACAAGAAAGACACGGCGGACAAAAAGGAGTCCGATCAGGACAAGAAGTCGGAAACGGTGAAAGCGGGCGGCGACGCCACGCCTGCCGAGAAGAAATCCGAAAGCGCGGTCGCGGATGATGCCGCCGGCGAGAAGAAGCCGGCGGCCAAACCCGCCGCCAAGAAAACGACGCCCGTCGTCGTGCAGCTGGACGGCCTGTCCGCCCGCCTCTGGGAAGTCCCCGTGCCGGCGGGTAATTACGGGCGGCTGAGCGTGAATGAAAAAAATCTTTTCTACACCGACCGCACGCGCGGCGCCACCGGTCCCGAAGCCGGCGCGCGGCTCATCGGCGTCGAAATCAAGAACAAGGACATCGAGCCGACGACGGTCTCCGATGGGGTTTCGTTCTATCGACTCTCCGCCGACGGGAAAAAACTCCTCCTCCGCCGCACCAACGATCTCTTCGTGTTCGACGCCGCCGCCAAGGCCGCGGGCGCGAATCTGGACAAATCCAAGGTGAACCTCAGCGCCCTCAAATTCTCCTTCACGCCGCGCGAGAGCTGGCGCCAGATGTTCACCGACGCGTGGCGGCTGCATCGCGATTATTTCTACGACCCCGGCATGCACGGGGTCGACTGGAAGGCCAACCTCGCGAAACACCTTCCCCTCGTTGACCGCGTGAACGATCGCGCGGAGTTGAACGACATCCTCACCTACATGATGAGTGAAGTCTCCGCGTTGCACACCGCCCTGAGTCCCGGCGATGTGCGCAGCTCGCCCGAGGACGAGGCCGCTCCGCCCGCCTCGCTCGGCGCGCGACTCACGCGCGACGATCAGGCCGGCGGCTGGCGCATTGAGCACATCTACGAGGGCGACCCGGACTATACGGACAAGCTCTCGCCCCTCGCCCGCCCCGGCCTGCACGTCGCCGCCGGCGACGTCATCGAGCGCATCAACGGGACCGCGACGCTCGGCGTGCCCGAGGTGGAGTCACTGCTTCGCAATCAAGCGGGCCGGCAGGTGCTGCTGCACGTCAAGCCCGCCGCTGGGGGTGAAGCCTTCGATGTGATTGTTTCGCCGATCAATTCGGTGGATGGTGCGGGCCTGCGTTACACCGATTGGGAGCAGGCGCGCCGCCATCGCGTCGAGCAGGCCAGCGATAACCAGATCGGTTACGTGCATCTCCGCGCCATGGGCAATCCCGACTACGCGCAGTGGGCGCGCGATTTTTATCCGATCGTCGATCGCGCCGGGCTCGTGCTTGACCTGCGCAACAACCGCGGCGGCAACATCGAGAGCTGGCTGCTCGCACGCCTGATGCGCAAACCCTGGATGTGGTGGGCGCCGCGTTTCGGTGCGCCGACCGAGAACATGCAGTCCACGTTCCGCGGCCACCTCGTCGTGCTGGTCAACGAATCGACCGCCTCCGATGGCGAAACGATGGCGAACGGCGTGCGCCGCCTCGGCCTCGGCACGCTCATCGGCACCCGCACGTGGGGCGGCGGCATCTGGTTGCGCAGCGCCAATGTGCTCGTTGATAAAGGCATTATCAGCGCCGCGGAGAACGGATCGTTTGTCGCGGGCGAAGGCTGGGTCGTCGAGGGCGACGGCATCACGCCCGACATCGTCGTCGACAACAATCCCGCCAGCACTTTCCGCGGCGAGGACAAGCAGCTCGATGCCGCCATCGCGAAATTGAAGGAGCTGATCGCAAAGGATCCGCGGGCGCTCCCGAAACCACCGGCCTACCCGAACAAGACGCTCCCGCGATAAATTCCGGGCGTTCGCGGTGGTACTGATCCGCGGAGCAACCCCCGGGCTTGCCACCGAAAATTTTACCTGCTCCCGGCGAACGCGTTCGCCATTTCGGGGTCTCGGGCGCATGGCCACGAAATCCTCCCCCGGCCTGTCGCAAAAAAATCCCGGCGCCGGACTGGCGCGTCTGCGTCTGCCACTCGATCCAACCACAAGCGCGTCGCCCGCGCCAAGTCTCCCGCCCCCGCCCGGATAGGATCGCAGAAACGATCCGCCGTCAGCCAGGAGCTGACGCAGTTGAGACTCCGCGCGAAATCGCTCGTCGCGCAAATCAAGACCGCGATCGCACCGGCCAAAAAATCGACGAAGAAGAATCCGCGCCGCGGGCGCTGACATGACTTCGTCCCACCGCTTGGCGGCGGCTCAGTTGACGCCGGCGGCCTTCAGCGTGGTCTCGTAGAATTTCACGGCGTCGGCCTTGAGCTTCACGAGTTCCGTGGGGACCATATACATCATGTGGCCGCCCTCGTAGAACGTGAGGCTGATGTTGCCGCGCACCGCCCGATCGAGGCCCATCTGGCGGACGGTGTAATCGGTCGCGAAGTAAGGCGTCGCGAGGTCGAAATGGCCGTTGGCGATCCAGACCTTGAGGCTCGTGTTGCGGCTCATCGCCTGGTGCAGCATCTCGGACGTGTTGAGATATTGGTTCTGCACGTTGTTGTAATTCCAAGGCTGCACGTCGCCGGTGAGAGCGTTGTAGGGCAGATCGCTTTCGTATTTCAGTTCGCGGCGGACATAGTCGTTGAAACACGCCGTGTAAGCACCGTAAACGGCTTCGTAGCTCGGATCGAATTCCTGCCGCGCGCCGCCGCCGGGCGCGTAACGGATGCCCGTGAGGCGGTTGTCGTAGCGGCCGACCGAACGATCCTGATCCTCAAGGAGCTTGATCGTGTAGGTCGAGATATCGATGCGGAGGTTGCGCTGGAGAATGAACGCCTCGGGCAGGCCGATCAACGCGGCCTCTTCTTTGGCGAGGGCGGCTTTTTCGGCCGCGGTGAGCGCATCGCCGCGCATGAGGGCGGGCGCGTATTTTTCCTGCACGAATTTTTCCGCGGCCTTCAGCACCGTCGCCAGATCGGCGTTGGCGTAGGCGGCGCCGAGTTTTTTGTGATACCACGCGCCCGCCGCGTAGGTCGGCAAAAACAGCGTGTAGGGCAGATCGTTGCCGGGCGTGAAGCGCGCGGTCTCGAAATTCATGATCGAGGAGAGGAGCGTCACACCATTAAGGTAGAGCCCATAGCGATCTTGCAGGTAGTCGCTGAGCGCGGAGGCGCGCGTCGTGCCGTAGCTTTCGCCAATGAGGAATTTCGGCGACGGCCAGCGCGCGTTACGGGTCGTGTAGAGCCGGATGAAATCGCCCACGGACGCGATGTCCTCGTTGAAGCCGTGGAATTGGTGCGGGTCCTCGCCCGTCGCAGCCCGGCTGTAGCCGGTCGAAACTGGATCGATGAACACGAGATCGGTTTGATCGAGCCAGCACACATCGTTGTCGATCATCTTGTAGGGCGGCGGGAGCGATTCGCCTTTCTCGGTCATCGCGATCCGCTTCGGTCCGAGCGCGCCCATGTGCAGCCAAATCGACGCAGAGCCAGGGCCGCCGTTGAACGAATAGGTGATGGGACGCTTCGCGAGGTCGAGCTTGTCGTTGTCGGAGCCGAGCTTGGTGTAGGCGATGAAGAAGAGATGCGCCTTTGTCTTCTCGGTCTTCGGGTCCTTCATGGACATGTAACCGGCGGTCGCCTTGTATTTGATCACTTTGCCGCCGAGCGTGATTTCGTGCTCGGTGACGGAGAGGACGGGCTCCTTCTCCTCTTTCGCCAGCGCGTCTTTCTTAGCGTCGGTCGAGGCCGTCGCAGTCGTGGTGGCCACTTCGGTGGCGGCGGCACCCGCACCCGCACCGCCGCGGCCGGCGCGGCCGCCGCCTTGCGCAAACGCGGACGCGGCAATGAGGGAGAGCAAAACGAGGAGACAATGGGATTTCATAAGTTGAAGGAGAAGGTGGATCGGGAATGTAGCCGGGTGGATTCACGCGCGGACCGCGCCCGACTGGGTGCGGTTACTTGGCTTTGAGCTGTTCGTATTTCTTTTGGTATTTCTCGTAGAGGCGCGTGTGCTTGTTCGAAAGATCGATCCGCGCGCCGTCGATGTAGGCTTGCTCGACCTTGGTCGGAATCTCGATCGGGTCGCCGTCGGTTACGATGAGTGTGGCGCGCTTGCCGACTTCGATGGAGCCGAGTTCAGCGCCGACGCCGAGGAGTTGCGCCGGATAAAGCGTGATGTACTTCAGCGCCTCCGCCGGAGACAAGCCGTAAGCGGCCGCCTTGCCCGCTTGGTAAGGCAGATTGCGATCGGCCATTGCGCCCATGCCGCCCGTATCGCCCGCGATGCAGAAACGCACGCCGGCGGCGGCGAGTTTTCCGGCGTTCGCATACGTCGCGTCGAACGGATCTTCGCGGTGGAGCGGCAACGTGAGCACCGGCCCGACGATCACGGCGACATCATTCGCCTTGAGAAGGCTGGCGACTTTCCAAGCCTCAAGGCCGCCGACGATCGTGATTTTCAATTTCTCCGCCTTCGCCCACGCGATCGCGGCTTCGATTTGATTGCGCTCGTCGGCACTCACAAACACCGGCAGCGAACCGCGCACGACCGGCAGCATCGCCTCCCACCGTGAATCGACATCGATCGGTTTGCCGGCGCCGTCTTTGGCTTTTTGGTAAGCGCGCGCGGAGGCGAAGGCGTTGCGCAGTTTCTTGATGTTGTCGTTGATCGCGCGCTCCTGGTCGGCGACGGGGCGAACCGCCGCGGGATCGCGGTTGACCGTCATGTTCGGCCAGAACACGTGCAGCGCGACCGAGGCCCGCACTGTGAGATCTTCCCACGTCCATCCGTCCATGCGAATCAGCGTCGACGTGCCGGCGATCAGGCCGGTGGAGGTCGGGATGCTCAGCGCGGTGAGAATGCCGTTGGTGCGCGAGACCGGGATGAGTTCGCTGTCGGGATTGAGCGCTGACTGCGCGCGCGCGTTCGGGTTGAGCGCGCCAGTCTCCGTCGTGTCGACCGAACCCGGCACCGAGCTGATCTCGACGAGACCGAGCGAGGTCTGCGCGGAGATGAGGCCGGGATAGATGTGCTTGCCGGTCACGTCCACGACGGTGGCGTCGGCCGGGGCCGCGAGCTGGGGGCCGAGCGCGGCGATTTTGCCGTCGCGCAACAGCACGTCCGTCACCGCGAGATCGGCACCGCTGACGGTGTGAACGGTCGCGCCACGCAGGAGCACGGGCTTGCCGGGCTTGGCGACCGGGACGTTGTCGGACGCCCGGGCCACCAATGCCACGCCCGCGACGAGGAGCGGGAGAAACGATTTATTAAAGTGCATGGGTGGAGCAGTTCGTGGTGTCGGCACCGTCGTGATAGATGGATTGGTATTCGCGGGCGTGTTTTTCCTCGAGCGCATCGAGCAGGCGGATGATCGAAGGCGGTTCGGCGGGCGCGGCGGCACCGGCGCCACCGCGTCCCCCACCCGCCGCGGCGCCACCGCCGGCGGCGAGAGCGCGCATGCGTTCGGTGAGCGCTTTCTGCGCGAGGGCCTCGCGCTCGGTCGTCGCCGCGAGACGGAACGCGGCGTCGTCCTCCAGTGAGAAATAACGGCGGCCATCGATCCACGTCTGCTCGGCGCGTGCGTAAGTGGAGAGCGGGCTCGCGCTCCAGATCACGAAGTCGGCGTCCTTGCCCGGCTCGAGTGAGCCGACGCGATCATCGATGCGAAGCTGCTTGGCGGGATTGATCGTGACGAATTTCAGGGCCTCGTCCTCGGGCACGCCGCCGTATTTCACGGCCTTCGCGGCCTCGGTGTTGAGACGGCGGGCGAGTTCGTTGTCATCGGAGTTGAACGACACCACGACGCCCGCGGCGCGCATCATCGCGCCGTCGTAGGGAATCGCGTCGACGACTTCCATCTTGTAGGCCCACCAATCAGTGAAGCACGAGCCGCCCGCGCCGATCTTCGCGATTTCGTCGGCGACCTTGTAGCCTTCGAGGATGTGCTGGAAGGTGGCGACGGTGAGTTTCTCGCGCTGCGCGAGCCGGATGAACGAGAGGATTTCGTCCTGCCGGTAGGAGTGAATGTGCACGACGCGCTCGCCCTTCAGGATTTCGAGGGTGGCCTCCATGCGGAGGTCGCGGCGCGGCGGCAGCGGGGATTTACCGGCCTTCCAGTCCGCCCACTCGCGTTCGTAGTCGTGGGCGCGGGCAAACGTGTCGGCCATGATCTGCTCGACGCCCATGCGCGTCTGCGGATAGCGCGCCGGCGTGGCGGACTGGGCACCGACGCGGCTGGATTGTTTCACGTTTTCGCCGAGGGCGAATTTCACGCCGGGCTTGGCGCCCGCGAATTTCAAATCCTCCGGCAGCGCACCCCAGCGCAATTTGATCACTTGGTTCTGGCCGCCCATCGGGTTGGCGGAACCGTGCAACACGTTCGCGACCGTGAGGCCGCCCGCGAGTTCGCGATAGATGCCGACGTCCGTCGCATCGATGATGTCGGCGACACGCACCTCAACCGTGACGGCGCTGCTGCCCTCGTTGATGCCGCGGGAAATCGCCGTGTGCGAGTGACAGTCGATCAGGCCGGCGGTGACGTGTTTCCCGGTCGCGTCGATGATCACCGCGCCGGGAGGTGCGACGAGGTGGGTGCCGACTTTTTCGGTCTTGCCCGCGTGCACCAGCAGATCGCCACCGACGATGCGACCCATGGGTGCACTCGTCCAGATGGTGGCGTTCTTGATCAACACCCACTCGGGCTGCGCGGGAATTCCCTTCCGGCCGTAGGCGCCGGCGGGCCAGTTCTCAGCGTTGGCCAAAAATTTTTCTTCGCGCGGTGCGGGCGCGGCGGCTTTCTCCGCGATCGCCGTGCGCTCCGCGCTCCAGCGAAACTCGGTGCCGTCGGGCATGAGTCCCGCGCCTTCGGCCGAACCACCGGTCACCGTGCCGGCGAGGCGCACCGTGCCCTTCGCGTCTTTTCCCAGGAAAACATCCGCAGGTGCGAGCAAAGTGATCTGGTTGCGCGTCTGGACGAGCGTAAGATCTTTGTCACCGAGGCGGGCGCGGGGACGGCCACCGGCGCCGCCCGCGGCGGGGCCCGGAGCGGTGGTGCCACCGGCCACCACCGCACCTGCGGGGCCGGCGGCGCGCGTCTCGATTTTCAATTCCTCGGGCGCGGTCGCACCGTGCCACGTCATTTTCCACGTGCCCCGGGCGTCGACCTTTTCGGCCGCGGCCGTCTCAAAGTGATCGCCATCGACCCACACGTCGGTGATTTCCGCCGTGCTGTCCGCCGTGAAAAGATCGCCGGTCGCAATGATAACGTTGCCGAGTTTGCCCGGCGCGATTGCACCAGCGATGTCGTCGACGCCGAGCATTTTGGCGGGCGCGGTCGTGACGGCGGCGAGCGCAGCGTTGGGCGTGAGGCCGCGTTTCACGGCGAGGCGGACATTGGTCCAGAATTGCGTCGCGGGTGTCGTGAGGCCGGACGTCGTGAACGCCACCGGCACGCCGCGCGCGGTGAGCTTGGCGGCGTTCGACGGCGCGAGTTCCCAGTGTTGGAGCGTGGCGAGGGAGACGTCCGCGGCTTTGTCCGGCGTTTCCACCTCGGGCAACGTGGGAAAATTCAACGGCACGATCACGGGCGTCTTCGCGGTGGCGAACGCGTTGATCACGCGGTAGTCAGTGCCGCGCGAGCGGAGGACGAGCTTCAGCTTAAACTCCTCCGCGATCTTCTGCGCGCGCATGACATCGAGTTCATCCTGCGCCTCAATCACGATCGGCTTCGCGGCGGTGACGTAGTCAGCGAGCGCGAGGAGCGACGCGTTTTCTTCGGGACGTTCGGCGCCCGGATTTTTCTGGTAGGCCGCGCGGGCGGCCTTGAGCCACTGGGTGTCGAGGAGCGTCTGGCGGATGAGCGCGATGCAGCCCATGAGCGAGGTCGGATAGCCGCCACCGGAACCAAACGTGTTGATTTCAAAGGCGACGTGCTGGGCGACATGCGCCCGCACCAGCGTGGCGCCGGGTGCGCGACCGGTGAGATTCACGAGCGCGCTTTCGCCGCGGAAGATGCCGCGGCCGGGCGCGACGACCGCCGAGGTGAAGCCGAGTTCGCGGAGCGCCGTCGCACCGCGCTCGTCGGCCACGAGCACCTTGGCCACATCGCGCTCGGGCGTAACGCGCGGATTCCACGAGCGCGCGACCGCCGCCGGCGCGATCGTTTCAACCGCTTGGGCTGTCAGCGCCGCGCCGCCGCGACCTCCGCCGCCTCCCCGACCGCCGCCGACCGGGGCCGAGTCGGTTTTGAGCGCCGCCGGCAGGTGCACATCGGCCAGTGGTTCGATGAAGCCGGCATAAATTGTTTTGCCGTCGGCCGCCCACAGCCGCGCGTCCGCCGGCACTTTCACGTCCGCCTCCGGGCCGACCGCCGCGATCACACCGTCGCGCAGAATCAGGGTGCCGTGCTCGATGACGGTGCCGGGGGATGTTACTATCCTCGCGCCGGTGATGGCGTGCACCCGCGGACTCG
>JBBRLB010000129.1:0-16890 GCA_038231575.1 Opitutales bacterium
CCTTCGCCCTCCAGTAGCGCCGGTCTTGGACCGGCGTCTTCGGCGCCATTTTCCGTCGGACGCCGGTCAGCGACCGGCGCGACCGACTCTCCGTCGGCGTCGGCGGAAGCAGATTCAGGCTCCAGCTGACCACCGCCATTTTTCCGCCCGCCGAGCGCCACACCCAACCGCGCCTCCAACCGATCAATCAGGTCTTTTTTTTTTCGCTGTCGTCCGTGCCGGCGGTAGCGGGGGCGGCTTCCTCGGCGAGCGATGCCAATTCCTTAATCAGCGAGTCGATCGCGCGGGACCGGCTGGCTTCGACCGCTTTCAGGAGCGTCACTTCAAAATTAATTTTCTCCGCGAGTCCGAGCTTCACGCTCCCCTCGCCTTCGCGCAGGCCGTCCAACAAACGCGTGATTTGCTCGGTGGTCATCGACGCGCCGCCCATCGCATCGCTCCGGCCGCCCTTGGCAATTGCATCGAGGAGCGCCGAACGCACGAGTGCCTGCAAATCGATTAACAGCCGCACGAGATCACGGCCGCTCGAATCACAGTCGTCCACGATGGCGACGATCTGCTGGTGATCACCGGCCGCGAGCGCGGCGGCGAGGGCCGTGATTTTCTCGGCGGCCACCAGACCGTAAACGTCGAGCACATCCGGCTCAGCGATTTCCCCGCCGCAAAATGAAATCATCTGATCGAGGATCGACTGCGCGTCGCGCATGCCACCGTCGGCGAGGCGCGCGATGCACGCGAGCGCCGGCTCCGAGATTTTGATTTTCTCGTCCTGCGCAATTTTTTTCAGCCGCTCGATGATCAGGTCGTTCGGAATCGGCTTCAGATCGAACCGCTGACAGCGCGAAATAATCGTCGCCAAAACCTTCTGCGGCTCGGTCGTCGCGAAGATGAATTTCACGTGCGCGGGCGGCTCCTCCAGCGTCTTCAGCAGCGCGTTGAACGCCGCGGCCGTAAGCATGTGCACCTCGTCGATGATGTAGACTTTGAATTTCCCCTGCGCCGGCGCGTAGCGGACCGTCTCACGCAAATCGCGCACCTGCTCGACCCCGTTGTTGGACGCGCCGTCGATTTCGATCACGTCAAGGTGTGAGCCCTCGGCGATCGCCTTGCACGCGGGATCGTTCGGATCGAAGTCAGCCTTCGGACCGTCGGTGCAGTTGAGCGCCTTCGCGAAGATGCGCGCGGTCGAGGTTTTTCCCGTGCCGCGGGGTCCGACAAAAAGATAGGCGTGGGCGATGCGGCCACGCGTGATCGCATTGGTCAGCGTCCGCACGACATGATCCTGGCCGACGACATCGGCGAACGTCTGGGGGCGCCACTTGCGCGCGATGACTTGGTAAGCAACGGCCATTTGGTAGGAGCCTGCTTGCAGGCGATGGAAACTGAGCGCAATCGCGGAATCGCTTGCAAGCACGCTCCTGCCTTCGGCGGGGCGCGCGGTGCGGCAGGTTGGGCGAGGCGACCTCAATGGGCGAACCCACTTCGCCCAGGCGTCACAAGGTTGGCCTCGCGCCCGCGAAAATAAAAAGTGGCCAGGCACTCCACGGCACTAAGAGAACGTCGTTGCCGTTGCTACCTTCCGGTCCTGGCGGAGTTCACGCGCCTGCTCATGCATGGCACCTGGCCGACGCGCACAGTGCGTCGCTTCCCGCGGCGCGCAACTATTATTTCTTCGGCTCGCCGGAGGACGCCGGGGCAGGCGGGGCCACCGGAGCGGGCCCGCGGCCTTGCAGCATTTTCTCGCGCTGATCGCGCTGACGCTTCAGCTGCTGATCATTCACAAATCTCTGGATCTTGCCGCGCTGCTGGGCGACGAGTTCGTCAAACTTCGCGGCTTGCTCCGGGTTCAGTAGGGCGCGGATTTCGTCTTCGTTTTTGTCGATGAGGACTTGCGTGCTATGGACGGTATCGCGTCGGAGACGATTCAGTTCCTCCATGGCCCGAAGCTCGATCGGGCGGATTTTGGCGCGTTGGTCCGGGGTGAGTCCCAATTGATTGGTGAGGCGGCGGAACAACTGGGGGCCGAGCTGCTCGGGTTGCACCGGTGGCGCGGGGCGCACCGGCGCGGTTTCAGTTTGGACGATCGCGGCGGCCGGTCCGTTGGCCGGTGGCACATGCACCGGGGCTGACTGGCTCGACGCCGCAGCAGACGGCAGTTCAGCGACGGACGGAGCCGGGCGCGATTGCGCGAGGCGCAAGGTCAACAGTCCGCCCGTTACCGCGCCAGCGGCGAAGATGCCCACGAAGGCGGCGATGACTCTCCAGTTTTTATCCATGCGTCAGGACGACGCGACATCGACGATCTCGCCCACCGGATCGTCGGTCGTCGTCAGCGGAGTCTCTTCCCGCTCGGCGAAAAGATTGGTCACGACGGAGTAGTTCGTCGCAATCGTGGTCATCGTGAGCAGGCACGCGACGCCGACGGCGCGCAGAGCGAAGCGCTCGAGCAGTGAAGTCATCGTGCGTTCCTGGGTGAACGCGATCGCGCTGAGGCGGGTGGCAAAACCGTAGGGTGCCGCGGGGTCGCGGTCATCGACTACGGTGCGGGCGGCGGCGGTCAACCGGGTCCAGGGGTGCTTGGGGTCCTTGAGATTCATGAGCGTTCTTTTTTTTGTAGTTCTTGAAAGAGTTTCTGCAACTTCCGTCTGGCGCGAAAGGCGCGCACTTTGATGAGGGATTGGTTCCAGCCGGTCAGTTGCGCGATCTCGGCGATGGATTTTTGCTGGAGGTCGAGCAGGCGGATGACGAGCTGGTCATCGGGTTTGAGTTGATCGAGCAGTTTATGGACGAGTTCGTGCGCGGCCATCGCATCGTTGGCGGGGACGTCGTTTTCGTTCGTGATGACGTTGTCCAGCACCTCGGCTTCGGTCTCCGACAGGTCGGCCCAGCGGAACTCGGGGCGGCGTTTCTGCGCCCGGAGGTGGTCGATGCAGGTCGTCACCGCAATGCGTGAAACCCAGTGCGGGAAGGGCACGGCGCCTTGATACTGTTCGAGCCGGGTGAACATTTTCAGAAAGATTTCCTGAGTGAGATCCTCCTCGGCCACGCGCCGGGGAAGATGCGATCGAACAATCCGGATGACAAGGGGATGGAGGTGCTCGACCAGCTCGCGCGCGGCCGCTTGATCGCGCTGGCGCACCCGAGCGAGGCAACCAGCCAGGTCGAGCGGCGGAGCGTCGTCAGGCATACGGGGATGGAGTCGAGGTCATGCACGAGTGGCAAGACGCAGGTTCCTCCGCTCGGTTACAGAGGCAATCGGCGGCCGCGAACCTCCCCTTGACTTTAAGCCGGCCGCGCCGATACCAATCACCAGACTAATGCGAGTTTCGCTCCAGGCCCTTCGACTTATTTAAGCGCACGACCCACAAGGTCGCCGCCTAGCGGCTGGTCGTGCGTAGGCCTGATTTCCCTCTGACACCGCCGCTGCGGTGCATTTCGTCGACTCGCTTCCTCCCGTTAGTTTACTCAACCTTTCCCGTTCGTCTGCCCGTCATGCAATCTGCACCCGCCTCGAAATACCGCCCCTTTCCCCCTGTCGCCCTGCCCAACCGCCAATGGCCGACGCGCACACTCACCCGCGCGCCGATCTGGTGCAGCGTCGACCTCCGCGATGGCAACCAAGCCCTCGCCCAGCCCATGAGCGTCGAGGAGAAACTCGAGTATTTCGATCTCCTGGTCAAAATCGGGTTCAAGGAAATCGAGGTCGGCTTTCCGTCCGCCTCGCAGATCGAGTTCGATTTCTGCCGCCGCCTCATCGAGGAAAACCGCATCCCCGGCGACGTCGCGATCCAGATTCTCTGCCAGTGCCGCGAGGAGCTCATCGCCCGCAGCATTGAGGCGATGAAGGGCGCGAAGAACGCCCTCTTTCATCTCTACAACTCGACGTCGCCCGCGCAACGAAAGCATGTCTTCAACGCCACCCGCGACGACATCAAGGGCATCGCCGTCCAAGGCACCCAGTGGGTGAAACGGTATTCCGCGCCCCTCGTTGCCGCCGGCACCCGGATGCGTTTCGAGTATTCGCCGGAAAGTTTCACGAGCACCGAACTCGAGTTCTCGCTCGAGGTATGCGAAGCCGTCACCGATGTGTGGCAGCCGACCGTCGCCGATAAAATCATCCTCAACCTCCCCGCGACCGTCGAATACGCCACGCCGAACGTCCACGCCGATCAAATCGAGTGGATGTGCACCCACCTCACGCGCCGCGACCGGACGCTCGTCTCGCTGCACACGCATAACGACCGCGGCACCGGCATCGCCGCGACCGAGCTGTCGTTGCTCGCCGGCGCGGATCGCGTCGAGGGCACCCTCTTCGGCAACGGCGAGCGGACCGGCAATGTCGACCTCGTGACCGTCGCGATGAACCTCTATACGCACGGCGTTTCCACCGGCCTCGACTTTTCGAACATCAACGAAATCCGTGAAGTCTACGAGCGCACGACGCGGCTCGAAGTCCCGCCGCGCCAGCCCTACGCCGGCGAGTTGGTCTTCACCGCGTTTAGCGGTTCGCACCAGGACGCGATCAAAAAATCCTGGGCGGCGCAGAAGCCGGCCACGCCGTGGGACGTGCTCTACATCCCGATCGATCCGGCCGACATCGGCCGCAGCTACAAGGCGATCATCCGGATCAATTCGCAGTCGGGCAAAGGCGGCGTCGCGTATGTCTTGGAAAACGAGTTCGGCTTCTCCCTGCCGAAACTCATGCACAAGGAAATCGGCAAGATCATCAACGACGTCGCCGACGCGAAGGGCACCGAGCTCACGTCCACGGAGGTGCACGATGTGTTCCAACACGAATATCTCACCCGCACCGCGCCGATCGCACTCCAGCATTTCAAAACCACGGAGCGCGACAGCACGGTGAACGGCGCGGCGGCACTCACGCTCGACGGCCACGCGCACGAGCTCACCGGCACCGGCAACGGCCCGATCGATGCCTTTGTGCATGCGCTCGGCTCCACGTCGCTCCCGAAATTCGAAGTCCTCTCCTACTCCGAACACTCGCTCGGCAAAGGCTCCGAGGCCCGCGCCGTGAGCTACATCCAAATCAAAACGGATCGCGGGCAGACGCTCTTCGGCGCCGGCATCGACACGAACATCGAGCTCGCCTCGATCAAGGCGATCGTCAGCGCGCTCAACCGCGCGCTCGTCAAAAAGTAGCGCGGTCTCCGACCGGTCCTCCTCACGTCTACTCCGCCATGGATCGCAAATTCCAAGGCGATTCTTTCGACGCCGTGAAACGCCTCTGGCAGGAGGTCTTCGCGGAGTGGGCGCCGCTGTATGCCGAACCCCGGTTTATTCCCAACGAGCTGCGAGAAGATTTCTTTCGCTTGACGAGAATCCCGCTGCTTGACGCGGAATCATCGCACCACTTCTCGATCTTTAACGATCCCGACACCGGTATCCGACTCTCACCCTCGACCCAACGCAGCCGA
The DNA here is from genome assembly GCA_038231575.1 of Opitutales bacterium. Classification (GTDB taxonomy): domain Bacteria; phylum Verrucomicrobiota; class Verrucomicrobiia; order Opitutales; family Opitutaceae; genus CAITWF01. The sequence continues at coordinate 5,436 of JBBRLB010000129.1, forward strand.
AGCCACCTCTCGATGTCGGAGATTGTCGAACAGCTTCACCAACGCTCGCCGGTGTGCGTGCTCACCTATGACCAAAGTTTCCTTCGCCAGCCGAACCGGCCGCTCGCGGCCCAGCGACAGGAAAAACTCCGGCTGCTCTCTTCCTTGGGTGCGACAGGATTTTATTATCGCTCGCACGCGCCGTTGCTTTTCGCGTTTGCGAGCCCATCGCGCGCTCAAGAAGCCATGAGCCGTTTACGTGACGCCGGAATACCTAAAGGTCGCATCGAAGAACTCGACTCTAGCATTGAAGCGAGCGGCGGGACGCCTACGGTCTAAAACCATGAGCACCGTGCAGGAAATCGAATCGGCCATCCGCCGTCTCTCCGCCGACGAGATGCGCGAGGTCCGCGACTGGCTGGAGAATATCCTCGAAGACCAACTCGCGCTGACGGCCGAGTTCGAATCAAAGATCGCGCGGTCCGAGCGTGAAATGGCTGCCGGACTCAAACCCCGCACGCGCCAGCCCTGATCGACCGCCTTGAGCCGGGCGCTCCAAATTTACTACTCGGCGTTCGACGCCGATTTCCTCGCGTTGCCCGAAAATGTGCGCCGGCGCATCCAAGAGCGCATCGACGACATGGGGTGCGACCTCGCTGGCTTTTCCCACTATCGCCTGACCGGCAGCGACCGTTGCCGGCTGCGCGCCGGCGATTACCGGGTCATCTACAAATTCGACGCTGCCCGGCACGAACTCCATCTGCTGGCTGTCGGTCACCGTCGCGAGATTTACCGTTGAGCATTGAGAAATGCGGCGCGCGTTTCAGCCGCGCGGCTCCGACGTGATTTCGATTGAGACGCCGCGCGTATTCACGGGATCGAGGAACGCTGAGGCTGGGCCGTTTGGGCCGGAGCGCGGGGCCGGATGATTCACCGGCAGCCTGATCGCGGGCAGCGTTTTCATCGCGTCGGCCACGTTGTCGACCTTGAAGTAGAGGTGCCGGAGGCCTTCGCCGTTTTTCGCCAGCCAGAGGGCGAGCGGATGATCGTCGCGCAGTGGCTGCACGAGTTGCAGATGCCCGCCGCGACCGGCGTCGAGATGCGTCAGCCGGACGAGCGCGTCGGGCATCACCGGGCTGAAGCGGAGCGGCAAGCCGAGCTGGTCGCGGTAGAATCTCAACGCCTCGGCGGTGTCGCGGACGGTGATGACGATGTGGTCAAGATGCTGGAACGGGGCGGGCATCAGTGGCGGAGTTGCTGCGGAACGCCGAAGCACCAAAGCACCTAAGAATTCCCGGATGCACTCCATCCGCCTTTCCGCCGGACCCGCGCGCATGACACTTCTGCCAAGCCGTCGTTGTATATGACTAAAATGAAGTTGATACGCCGGACGCCGGCCTTACGAAATTTACCTTCTTTACGCCCCCATCCACCAGCATTGCTCCCCGCGCGCCGGGCACCCGGCCGCGCCTCCTTGCCCCGCGCTTCCCTCGAACATGAGCCTGCGCCTCAAACTCCTCCCCATCCTTCTCTTCGCTCTGGCCATCGTGACGGCCGTGGCTGCGGACTCCGCGGCTTCCCGCTCCACGGCGGACGGGCTCTATTCCACGGACCAAGTCGCCCGCGGCAAAAGGTCTACGGCTCGCTCTGCGCCCGTTGCCACGGCGAGGTGCTCGGTGGCGGGGAGGATTCGCCCGCGCTCGTCGGCAAGGATTTTCTGAAGAGCTGGGTCGGGAAGTCCGTCGGCGAAATGGTGGAATACACCCGCACGGAAATGCCGTCCGACGGCCCTGGAAAAGTTACCCGCAAGCAGAGCACCGACCTCGCCGCGTTCATGCTCGCGTCGAATGATTTTCCGACCGGCCCGACCGAACTCGCCCCCGATCTCGAGCAGTTGAACCAGACTCAAATTACCCCGAAAAAATGAACCCCCGTCGCAACCGCCCCGTCCTGCTTTCGCTTCTGCTCCTGTCGGTTGTCTCCAGCCTGCTCGGGCAGCATGGCGCCACCAATGGCGAATGGCGCTACTATGGCGGCGACGCCGGCAACACGAAGTATTCCCCACTCGATCAGATCAACGCGACCAACGTCAAAGAGCTCACGATCGCGTGGCGGTGGAAGGCGGAGAATTTCGGCCCGCGTCCCGACTACAATTGGGAAGTCACACCCCTGATGGTCGGCGGCGTGCTTTATTTCACGGCGGGTTCGCGGCGTGATGTCGTCGCGGCTGACGCGGCCACGGGCGAGACGCTCTGGATGTATCGTCTCGACGAAGGTGAGCGCGGGGACCGCGCCGTGCGCACGCAGAATCGCGGCCTCGCTTACTGGAGCGACGGCAAGGACGACGCCCGCATCATTCTCATCTCCCCGGGATTTCAGCTCGTCGCACTTGACGCGAAGACCGGCCGCGCGATTCCAAGCTTCGGAAAAAACGGCATCGTCGAACTCACCGAGGGCCTCGATCGCGAGATCGTGAAGCCCGGCCAGATCGGCTCGAGTTCGCCCGCGATTGTCATTCGCGACACCGTGGTCGTCGGCGCCGCGCTGCTCGCCGGCACCGCCCCCGCCTCCAAGACCAATGTGCCCGGCTACATCCGCGGCTTCGATGTGCGCACCGGCAAGAAGACCTGGACGTTCAAGACCGTCCCGCAGGCGGGCGAACCCGGCGTGGAAACGTGGGAGAACGATTCTTGGAAATACACCGGCAATGCCGGCGCCTGGGCGCCCCTCGCCGGCGATGAGGAACTCGGCTACGTCTACATCCCCGTCGAGGCCCCGACCGGCGACTTCTACGGCGGTCATCGCCCGGGCGATAATCTGTTCGCCGATTGCCTGGTTTGTCTCGATGCCAAAACCGGCAGGAAGATCTGGCACTATCAAATCATCCACCACGACATCTGGGACTACGAGCCGTCGTCGCCGCCGCTGCTCGAAGACATCACGGTCGACGGCAAGAAAATCAAGGCCGTCGCGCTCGTGACGAAGCACGCGTTCACCTTCGTGTTCGATCGGGTCACCGGAAAACCCGTCTGGCCCATCGAAGAGCGCCCCGTCCCGCAATCCACGGTGCCCGGAGAAAAGACGTCGCCCACGCAGCCCTTCCCGACGAAACCCAAGGCCTTCGATCGCCAGGGCGTGACCAAGGACGATCTCATTGACTTCACTCCTGAACTGCGCGCCGAGGCCGAGAAGATCTTTGAACAATACGCCAACGGCCCGCTCTTCACGCCGCCGATGCGCCGCGAAGATCTCGGTGGCAAGATCGGGCCGCTGACCCTGCCGACCCATACCGGTGGCGCGAATTGGCCCGGTGCGTCCTTCGACCCCGAAACGGGTTTGTTCTATGTCTCCTCACTCACGAACCCCGAGAGCTTGATGGTGAGTCCAGGCACACCCGCCCGCACCGACATGACTTACGTCGGCGGAGGCGGGCGCGCCGGCGGGGCACGGGCAGGTGCCGCTGGCAGCGGAGTTGCCGCTCGGAGTGGTCCCAGCCGTGGAGGCACCGCGCCGGACGGAGGGGGTGCCGGCGGGAGTCCGGGTAATGGCGGTGAAGGTCCTCCTGCTCGCACGAATATCGGACCGCAGGGCTTGCCGTTGATCAGACCACCGTGGGGCCGGATCACCGCGATCGACATGAATACCGGCGATCACACCTGGATGGTGCACAATGGCGACGCGCCCGACGCCGTGAAAAACCATCCGGCGATGAAAGGCATCGATCTGTCGAAAGTCGGCCGCCCCGAGCGCACCTCCCTGCTCGTGACGAAAACCCTCCTCTTCTCCTCCGACGGCGCCGGCCTCTTTAATTCCGGCCCGGGCGGCGGCGGGAAAAAATTCCGTGCGCTCGACAAAAAAACCGGCGCGACCATCTACGAAATGGAACTGCCCGCCAACGTGACCGGTTCACCCATGACCTACATGCTCGACGATCGACAATATGTCGTCGTCGCCACGGGCGCCCGCGGCGTCCCCGCCGAACTCATCGCCCTCGCGATACCGTAGAAGCGTCTATTCGCATTGATCGAGTCTGCTTGCGGGCGAGGTTAGCGGTTACCCGTGTTGCGCTCCCGCCGCGCCTGTCAGCCTGGTCGGATATACTCTCTTTCAGCGAGGCGTTGAAAATCCAGTTTCCATTCGGCAACCGGCCGTTCAGCCTCGGCAGCGATCGTCACCCCGTCCGTTCCTCACGAGACCCCAATTATGAAACGACTTCTTTTGTCGGCGACGCTTGGGCTGTCGCTGTTGGTTCATCCCGCCCTTGCGCAGGCACCCGCGCCGACTCCCGCCGCTCCCGCTGCGGCGCAAAAAAAAGCTCCGGCCGCTCCGCCCGCGATCCAAGCCAAGCCGGAAGAGCTCGCGAAGATCAAAACCCAGACCGAGGAGATCGACGCGCTCGTCGTTGACCTGAAGGCGAAGCACGCCGCGCCCGAGCTCATCACCGATGTCGCTGCCTACGCGCACGCGGGCCGGATGTTGCTCGAAAACTCGGACATGTTCGCCAACCAGGCTTCCGTCGAGCATGCCTTCGTTACCCTCGATCACGGGATCGAGCGCGCCAAACAACTCCAGGCCGGCCAGCCGCAATGGAATCAAGGGAAGCGGCAGATTCACGCCTACACCTCGGAAATCGACGGCGCGATCTTACCCTACGGCATCACGCTCCCGGAAAATTACGATCCGAGCAAACCGGTGCGGCTCTACGTCTGGTTGCACGGCCGCCAGAACACGACGACTGAGACCGAGTTTATTTACAGCCACCTGAATCGTCGCGGCGGCGGCAACGCGCCCGTCGCCGATCAAGGGCAGATCCAGCTCGACTGCTTTGGCCGCATCAACGGCGCGGGCTGGCACTGGGCCGGCGAGATGGACGTCTTCGAATCGATCGCCGCGGTGAAGAAACGTTTCAACATCGACGACCAACGGATCATCCTGCGCGGATTCTCGCAAGGCGGCGAAGGCGCATGGCACCTCTCTCTGCACTATCCGGATCGCTTCGCCGCGGCGGAAATCGGCGCGGGCACCGTGTCGCGCACCGCGCAACAGCGGCCCGAACTAAAACCCTTCCAACTCTCAACGCTGCGCATCTGGGAAAACATTTCCGAGTGGGCGCTCAACATTCACAACCTCCCGCTTGCCGGCCACGACGGTGAAACCGATCTCGGTCAACTTGAGTCGTCGCTCCGCGCCCGCGCGCAACTCGAGAAGGAAGGCTACCCGTCTTCCGGCGATCCCGACTACTTGCGCTCGCAGGGCGTTCCCGGCCTGTGGATGCAATCCCTCGCGACCGGCCACGGCACGAGTCCGCTCGTCCGCCAGCGCCTCGATGCGTTTCTGAAAGCGTGGGGTGACAAGGGCCTGACCTCGCCCGACCACATCCGGTTCCTCACCTACACCACCCGCTACAACCGCAGCCACTGGGTTTCACTCGACGGTTTGGCGCAGCACTACGAACGCGCGGAAGTCGACGCGCAGCGCAACGACGGCGGCGCGACCTACGACATCAAAACAAAAAATCTCACCCGCCTCGCGCTCCGCGAAACCGCCCACGCCCGAGAAATCAAAATCGACGGCCAGACGCTCAAGGTCAGCGCCGCGCCTGAAATCACGCTCGCGAAAAACGGCGCCACCTGGGCCGTCGCGAAAAACGGCCCCGCGTCCGGCTTGCACAAGACACACGCGCTCCAAGGCCCGATCGACGACGCGTTTCTCGATCCGTTCCTGCTGGTCCGCCCGACGGGCAAGGCGTGGAACGACGAAGTAAACGCGCAGGCGCTGCGCACGATGACGCGCTTCGATCGCCTGTGGGGGAAATTTTTCCGCGGCCACCCGTTCGTGAAGGACGACAAAGATGTCACCGAGGCCGACTTCGCGAAATACCATGTCGTGCTCTTCGGCGATCCCGGCAGCAATTCGTGGATCGCGAAACTGAACGGCAAGCTCCCCGTCACGTGGACGAAGGACGGCGTGAAGCTCGGCGCGGAAACCTTCGCCGCAAACGAAAACTATCCCGCGCTGATCTATCCGAATCCTTTCAACCCGACGAAATACGTCGTGCTGAACACCGGCCTGACGATCAACGACCGCGGCTACAACGGCGACTACGGCACGCCCGAGTGGGGCGACTACGCGATCGTGAAAGTGAAAGCCGGCGCACCCGTCCCCGACCTCGTGACCGGCGGCCTCTTCGATGAAAACTGGCAACTGCCGAAATAGGCACGGCCTGGATTTCGCGGCAGCCAGCCGAGTTGGGATAATCTGCGCCCGTCGCGGCGCTGGCCTCGGTCCCACCCGGTCACGTGCGGCTGAATCTCTTTACCCTGCCGCGGTTGCTGTTGATCAGTTGAGATCGGGCTGTGGGCATGCCGACTTTCCCCGAGACGTTTGGCGAAAGGGAGAGCGCTCCATCGACACTTTGCCAACTCTTACAGCGGTGTAGTCGAGACACCGAGGAAGGCATCAAGGGCCGGTCGAGTGCGAAGCTCCTGGATGATTCGGTAGCCGTTCTCGCCGTTGGTCATCACGACGAGGCCTGATTTGGTTTTTGGCGAGGCGATCGCGTGACAATGGAAGCCTCGGTTGTCGCCGCCGTGATTGATCAAGCCGTTGTCCTGAAGTTGCCAGCCAAGTCCCCAGGCGCTGGGGCGGGGACCATCGTCGATTTTCACGTGCGGCCGGAGCATTTCGGCGATGGTTTCTTTTTTCAGTCGGAAGTTGTCCGGCGCTTTGGGGTTGAGGATTTCAATCATGAACCTGGCGTAGTCGGTCGGCGTGGTGTGGAGGCCACCCATCGCCGCGTATCGTGTGATAGCCGGGCCACTCGCCTTGCTCTTCGGCAGAGGCTTCCCGTTTTCATCGTGAGCTGTGGCGGCGTGGCGATCGCTGGTCTCGTCAACGACGTAACGGCTGAGATTCATGCCGAAGGGCACGAGGCTGTTCGTCGTCAAGAATTCACCGATGTCCGTCGCGCACACTTCGAGGTCGGCTTCGAATTTTGCGCAGTCGCTCCGATTGGTCCTGCCGGTCAGGTGGGTGATGACGGATTGGAGAAAATAATAGCCTTCACCCGAGTAGGCATATCGCGAGCCGGGAGGAAAATTGATCCTCAACGGTGCGCCGCGTGAGCGGAAGTTCTGGAAGCCGCTCGAGTGGGAGAGGACGAGCCGCGGAGTTATGAGGTCAAGTCGCGGGTCACCGATTAGAAAGGGCTCCGAGGCATAGCTGGTCAGCGGGATGTCCAGTCCGATCACTCCTTTCTCGCAAAGTTTGAGCGCGACGTAAGCGAAGACCGGTTTGCTCATCGAAGCGGCTTGAAAGACCGTCTCGTGATCCACGGGAACCTTGGTGCCGGCGTCGCTGAAGCCGAAACCGCGGCGCCAAACGACCTGCGCGTCGTGAATGACGGCCACGGAAACGCCGGGGACGTTGGCCGCCGCCATGAGTTTTGGAATTTGCGTCTCGAAGTCGGCGACCAACGGTTTCCAAGCGGCAGTGGAATCGGATTGGGACGCGTTTGGGCTGCGGCTTTCGCAGCCAGTCAGGGGGAAGAGCGAGAGGCCGAGTGATGCTTGGGCACTGTAAGCGAGAAACTGGCGGCGGTGCATGCAATAGACACTGAGCGTCTTTCCCTCGATCGGTCGAGTGCGTCTTCGACTCAGCGCACGGAGGTCTCAGGAAAAAACGCCTGGTCGATGCAACTTTGCGCCGCCCACCGCGTGTCTTTCATCGAGTTAGCAAGAGGCATTGGTGCGTGGAGCTAGCTCCGCTTAATTCTTCCTTCCTGCCGTATTTTTCCTTCATAGTCTGTTCATCCCCCGCAACGACTTCTTTGGCGCTCCGACCCCCGAGCTCGTCGAAGGATCGTCACCCCCATTCCTCATGCACTCCCGCCCATTCCTCCACCGTGCTCTCGCGGCGCTCCTCGGCCTCGCGCTCTCCGTCGCCGCCTTCGGCCAATCGTCCGCTCCGCTCAAGCGTTACCTCTACCTCACGGTGCCCGACGGCTCGCAGGCTGCGCTCTTCGATCACGCGCCGGGCATCGCGGTGTTTGATATCGACGATGGCCACAAGCTCGTCCGCTTCATTCCCGTCCCGCAGTTTATCCAAGGCGGTGGCCGCGGCGTGAATGCGCGCCCACTCGGTCTGCGCGGATTCTGCGCGAGTCTCGTCAACCACGCGGCCTACTACACGGCGGAGAACGGGCTCCTCGGTTGTTTCGATTTGGAAACCGAAAAAGTCCTCTGGGAGGTTCACCTGCCCGAGGGTGCCGATCGCGCGGACATCACGCACGACGGGAAAAAACTCTACGTTCCCACCGGCTACTGGGATCTTGGTCGCAGCGCGGGCATGTTCATCGTCGACGCGAGCAACGGCGCCGTCCTGAAGCGCGTCACGCTTGGCTCGGGTCCGCACAATTCCTTCGTCACGCTCGACGGCCAGCACGTAGTCGTCTCCGGCATCGACTGGATCGCGATGTTTCGCACTGCGACCGACGAGAAGGAAATGTATCTCCACGGCGTCGGCGATGGCGGCATGTTTCCCATGACCGTCGATCGCAAACTCGAACGGGCCTACGTGAGCCGTTACAGCCACGTCGGCGTGGACATCGTCGATCTCAAGTCCGGCGAGAAACTCGTCACGGTGCAGGACGGCCACCCGCCGATTCCGCGCCGCACGCACGGCGCCGCGCTCACACCCGATGAAACTGAATTGTGGCTCAGCGATCAGGCCGGCAAGCGCCTGCTCGTTTACAACAACACCGTCACGCCCCCCGTTCTCAAGCAGGAGATCAAACTCATCCGCGACGGCCACGGCTGGATTCTGTTCAGCATGGATGGCCGCATCGCGTGGACGCACACCGAGGAAGTCTTCGACGCGAAAACGAAAAACAAGATCGCCACCCTCCATGACGAAAAGGGCCAGCCGATCGCCGGCTCGAAATACTTCGAGGTCCATTTCCGCGGCAACAAAGTCGTCGCCGTCGGCAACCAGTTCCCACTCGGCGGCGCCGGCACTCCCGCGAAATAAACATGCGCCGATGCCGGTGGCTCCTCTGCGCCCTCGGCCTCGGTCTGGCCGGCGGTTGCCGCGTCATCGCGCCCACCGCACCGACGCCCAACCGCAGCGCGCCTGCGCCCGTATCCACCGGCGGCGCTAAATCCGCCGTCGTTGCGCCGAATCTCGCGACCACCGACGTGCCGAGCGATGACGAATTTTGGCGGCGCAGCCGCGATCCGGCGGTCGTCGCTGCTGGCCGCGTAGCTTTTAACGGCTCCTCGTGCCGCACGTGTCATGGCGTCACGTTGACCGGCGGTCCCGGTCCAAATCTCACCGATCACCTCTGGCTGCACGGCGGCACCCCGCGCGAAGTTTACGGCACGATCACGCGCGGCGTTCCGTCGAAGGGCATGCCGACGTGGGGTCCGGTCCTCGGCCCGCCGATGGTCGCCGACCTCGTCGCGTTCATCTTCAGCTTCCACCAACCCGGCGAATCGATCGAGGTGCAGGCCGCGTTTACGCCGTTCACGCCGGTTTATGAATAGCTGCAGATGAAAAAGCATCCGTCGAAAAAGCGGGTCATCCACAAAATTTCTCCACGATTGGACAAAATGTGCGTAGCCTTGAAACACGGGACGCGGCATAGTGGGTGAGGGCGATGGCTTCACGGCTCATGTTCCTCCGCCGTCTGGCCTCTAATCACGCTATCGCTTTCCCACACATTTATGAGGACGCATTTTTTATTGATCGTTGTCTTGAGTTCGGTGGCTTTCGGCGCGCCGGCCGAAAGGGCTCGCGAGATCCAGCCGCCCGCGACTAGGGCGCAACCCTCCGAAAAGAAACCGGCCAACCGCACGATCGCCGATCTCGCACTCGAACTGATCTGGGTCGAGCCGGGCACGTTTACGATGGGCAGCTCGGTGGATGAACCGAGTCGCAATCAGGCAGAGGGACCGCAAATGACCGTGACGTTTACGAAGGGATTCTGGCTCGGGAAAACGGAGATGACGCAGGGACAGTATGAGGCGATCGCGGGCGTGAACCCGAGCGGATTTCCCGAGGCCGGAAAAAATGCGCCGGTGGAGCGGGTGTCGTGGATCGATGCCTCAGAATATTGCGCGAAGCTCACCGAGCGCGAGCGGGCGGCGGGACGTTTACCCGCGGGCTATGTTTACACGCTGCCGACGGAGGCGCAGTGGGAGTATGCGTTTCGCGCGGGCCGCACCACGCAATACCCTGGCGAGCCCGAGGCGATGGCGTGGTATGAAAAGAACAGTGGCGGCACCACCCATCCGGTGGCGACGAAGCGGCCGAACGACTGGGGATTTTACGACATGGCTGGCAATGTGCTCGAGTGGTGTTGGGACTGGTATGGCAACTACCCGGGCGGCGCGCAGACCGATCCGCGCGGCCCCGAGCGGGGATTTTTTCGGATGGCGCGCGGCGGGAGCTGGCGGATGGCGGCCGAGGTGGGGCGCTGCGCCGCGCGCGCCGGCGGGTCGGCGGGCCGGCGCGATTACACGCTCGGGTTTCGGCTGGCGCTGAGTGCGGCGCCGTAGGATCGGAACCGCGCGATGGCCGGTTGACGTTATCGCTGATACTGTTCGTCGCTCACCTTCTCCGGCCAGTGCGACGACCTTGCCGTCGTTCGCTTCTTGGAGCGCGCTGTGAGTCATTGCGGTGGTCGGGGCGGCGCCGGGTGCGAAGGTGACGCTCCCACTGGCGACCCGTGCCGGGGCGTTCCGCGGAACCAGCGGATCGATTCATACGGCACCGGTAAACCAGTCGGCGGGACCTTTGTTGGACGGTTGTGAACCAGCGCGTTTGATTTCCATGGTGGGCTCCTCTCTTTGGTTTGAGAATTCGTCGCAATCAACCAATAGCAGGCCAATTTCTGCTTGTGCCGGGGGCATCAACTCTCGCGGCGACTCGATGATTCATGCCCTGATCTCTTTCCACGCCGTCCGACCGCTCAGCGGTTCTTCCCGTCATCCTGATGGCAAACCATGTCGATCACGACCGCACTCGCGAGAATCAGCACGTCGTCGCCGGCCGTGATTTCCACGCCATAAGTGTCGGTCAGCTTGAACCACCGCTTGCTGACGCTCGCCACGGTCCGGCCGCCGCGCTCGAACACGTATTCGCGATCGAGGAAATCGCCCTTGGCGGTCAAGTCGTCCGGCCCCGGCACATCCACCGTGAAGGTACAGTGGAAAAACGTGAACAGCTCCTTCTTCACCACGGCCAGCGGTTTGCCATCGCGCTCGATCTCGTAGGTCGGACCCCACGGGAGAAGTTTTTGGTGGATGAAGGCGAGCTCGTTGCCGCGCATGTCCTGGAACGAAAGTTTGCTTCCCCAACTGAAGGCGCGGCCGTCGACGAAAAACACGTCCTCGTCGCGCTCATTGCGAATCGTGAAGTCATCACCCCACGACCAGAATTTCTGCTTCATCACATAGCGCATGGCGGATCGAATGCC
>JBBRLB010000130.1:0-16857 GCA_038231575.1 Opitutales bacterium
GGGCGTAGGCCCATTCGCGCAGCGACGACTGGATGAAGCGTTCGGCCTTGCCGTTAGTTTTCGGGGTGTAGGGTCGAGTGCGGAGGTGGCGCACGCCGAGTTTCTGGCAGGCGTCACGGAAGGCCCGGGAGCGATAGCAGCTGCCATTGTCGGTCATGACGCGCTGCACGCCCACCCCGAGACGGGCATAATTGGCGACGGCGGCTTCCAAGAAGGCGACGGCCGTTGCTTGGCACTCGTCCGGGCGGACTTCGGCGTAGGCCACGCGCGAGTGATCGTCGATGCAGACGTGCACGCACTCCCAGCCGGCACCGCGGGTGTGGTCGCGCGGATCGCCGGTGATGCGGTGCCCGACGCGTTCGATGCGGCCAAGCTTCTTGATGTCGAGGTGGAGCAACTCGCCCGGCGTGGCCCGCTCGTAGCGCACGACTGGCGGCGGGGGCGGTGCGGCTTGGCGCGGCACCGCCCGCAACACTCGACTCAGCGTCGCTTCCGACAAGCCGGTGCGCTGCGCGATCTCTGCGTAGACCAGACCCTCGCGCCGCCAGCGCAGGGCGCTCTCGCGCCGCGCGACGCCGATGCGCTGCGGGCTGTGGGTCGGGCGCGAGGAACGTTCGTGCAGGCCGGCGGGGCCCGCGGCTTGATAACGCGCGATCCATTTGCGGACGGTTTTGCGACAGACAGTGAAGGCCGCTGCTGCGGCCTTCACTGTCTGTCCTTCTTGCAGCACCATCCGCACGATGTCCGCTCGACTACGCGGGGTGGTCCGGGCATTGGCATGCATGTCCTTTCGAGTCCTCCTGGGTTGGATGTTTCTTTTGCACACCCATCTCTCTCAGGCAGGACTCGGAGGGACAACCTCCTGAAACTTCACACCTAGGGCGCCCCGTCGTTCATTCCGTTCGCCGTTGCGATTAGGCTTTCGTCTCCGCCTCCAGCGGCGTCACCGGATCGATGAAGAGCCAGCAAAACGCCCCGAGGAAATAAGTTACCGAGGCGATCACGAACACCGGCAACCAGTTTTTCACCACGTCGCCGGCTGCGTTGGTGGTGGCGGTGACCGACAGGAGATAACCCACCACCGTCGGACCGACCAGTCCGCCAAAATTGCCCATCATATTCATGCTGCCGGAAACGGTGCCGGCGTATTTGCCGCCGATGTCCATACACGAGGCCCAGCTTCCCGGCATCGTCAGGTCGTTGCAGAAGCTCGCCATGCCCATGGCAAACATCGCCAGCAGCGGATCGCGGATGTAATAGGAGGTCATCAGCAAAGCGGCCGCCCCGGTGAGGCCGATGAAGCCGAAGCTGCGCCGGACGATCGTGACCCGCGCGCCGCGCGCAATCAGTCGGCCGGCGACGAGCCCGGCGACAATCGAGCCAAACCCGCCGAAGAACAGCGGCACGCCAGCGAGCACGGAATTCAGAATTTTTGGGATTAATTCCTTGGGCACGGTTCCCGCCATGTTGGTGGCGAGCCAGCTCAAGAAGCTGTTGGAGAGGAGCGGCCGGCCATTGGTTTTGAGATAATCGGGCAGCCACGTGACGAAGAAATACCAACTGTAGCTGAGGCAAAAATACTGCGCCCAGAGGAACCACATCGTCGGGCTGGTGACGAGCTTGCGCCACGGCATGGCGGCGTGGCTCTCGGTGATTTTTTCGTTCTCCTTCAGCAACGCGAGTTCGGCGGCGTTGACGCCCCGGTGGTCGCGCGGGTTGTCCCGGAACCAGAGCCAGAAGACGATCGCCCAAGCCACACCCAGCAACGCGAACAGCTGGAACGCTGTCTTCCAGTTCACGAAATACATGACGATCACGACGAGTAGCGGGGTAAACGCGCCGCCCCAGCGCGCGCCCATCCACATTAGCGCCTGCGCGCGGGTGCGCTCGCTTTTCGGCAGCCAGGAGCTAAAAGCCCGCGTCAGATTGGGAAAGCAACCGGCCTCGCCCGCGCCAAACAGGAAGCGGGTTACCAGCATGGAAGCGTAGCTCCACGCCCAGCCAGTTGCGGCGGTGAAAAACGACCACCAAAGCACCACGCGAACGAGCACTTTGCGCGCGCCGATCTTATCGCCCAACCACCCGGTGGGTATTTCGAAGAGTGCGTAGGCCAATGCGAAGGCGCCGAAGATCCAGCCCATCTGGTTATCGCTGAACTTCAGGTCCTTGGCGATGTCACCCTTGGCTTGGGAAATCGCGGTGCGATCGATGTATTGCACCACCGCCAAAGTGATGGCCAGAACGATGACCCAATGGCGGGTGCGAGTAGGTTGCTGGTCAACGACGGCAGAGGGAGTATGGGACGACATGGGTGGGGATAACGCGCTCGAAGCTAAATTCGGCGGAACCGTTCGGCGAAAGCGGACACAACTTTGTCGCCCTGGCTCGCAGCGATTGCACGAAAAAAATCCCGTGTCATATCCGCCAGCGAAGTCTGCGGCGGCATCCGGCCAGCCATCTTCACCGCTCCGCGCGCAGCAGTTCGATCACCGCCGACATATCCTTGGTGCCGTGTCCCGCCGCGATCGCCTGCTCGAAAATTCCGAGGGCGGCCGCTGCCGTGGCCGGCTTCAAGCCGCGGGCATTGCCCTCTTGCAACGCATACCCCAGATCCTTGGCCATCAGTTTCAGCAGGAAATTCGGCGTGAAATTCGATACCGTCATGCGCGCTGCCATCGTCTTTACCAGCGGACTGCCCGGCGCGCCGTCGATCAAAACGCTGAGTGCCTTCGCCCGATCGAGCCCGCTGCGCTCGATCAGCGCCAGCGCCTCCGCGATCGATGCCACTTGCACGCCGCAGACGAAATTGTTGATGAGTTTCACGAGCGCGCCGCTGCCCGTCGGGCCGAGGTGCGTGATGCTCTTGCACATCGGCGCAAGCACCGGCCGAATTTTTTCCAGCGCCGCCAGCGAACCGCCGATGATGAAATTCAACTCGCCGGCCGCCGCGTGGCTCTTGCTACCCGTCACCGGCGCATCGACGAACTCGCAGCCGCACAGGTTCACCGCTTGCGCGAGTTCGTGCACCCAGCCGACGGAAAGCGTGCTGCAGTCGACGACGATCGCACCTTTCGGCACGCCCGCGAGCGCGCCGTCGACGCCGAGCCACATTGCGCGCGACGCCGCATCGTCCGCGACCATGCAGAGCACAACCTCGGCCCCTGCCGCGGCGTCGCGCGCCGTCGTCGCCGCCCGCGCACCCTCGCCCACGAGCACTGCGGATTTCGCTGGATTGCGATTGTAGACTGCCAGCGTAATTCCCGCGCCGAGGAGCCGACGCGCCATGCCGGTGCCCATGATGCCGAGCCCGAGGAACGCGACGCGTGGTTTGGTCATGGTGGGTTGAAGCAAAAATTTATCCGATGGATTTCACCGCGATGAACGGATTTGGGCCGGAGAGGACCCGCAGCGGATTCCGCAGCGGACGGCCGAAGCCGGCAAACGAAATCTCCATCACATCGCTCTCGGTCAGTTGCACGCCTTCGCCAAAACTGAGCGCACACGCGCCGTAGTAATGCACGTGCAGATCGCCCGGCCGGCGGTGCGTCTCGAACTTGAAATGGTGATGCTCCAGGTTCGCGAGACGATGACACATCTCGGCCTCGCCGGTCGCGATCTCCTTCGTCCACACCACGCGGCCCGCCCGCTCGATGGTCGCCTTGCCCGGCACGGTTTGGAAATCGGGATCAATCACCAGCTCCGGCCCGATTGAGCAGGTGCGAATCTTTGAGCCTGCGAGATTCAGATAATTTTTTCGCTCGAAAACGTGGTCGGAAAACTCGTTGCCGATCACCATTCCAAGCCGACGCGGCGCACCGGTCGCGTCGATCACATAGACGCCCGCGACTTCCGCCTCTTCGCCACCGTCCTCTGCATAAGGCGGCACGAGCAATGGCTCGCCCGGCGCGCGGAGGATCGTGCCGTTGCCCTTGTAGAACCACTCCGGCGCCACGCCGATTTCGCCGGGCGCGGGCCGGCCGCGTTCGAGGCCCCAGCGGAAAACCTTCATGCTGTCCGTCAGCTCAGCATCGCTCTTGCCGTGCATTGCGTCGCGATTCTTCGCGCTGCCAAGATGCGTGAGCCCGGTGCCCGACACGAGACAACGCGCCGGCTCCGCCGGATGATCGACCGGCGCGAGCAGCCGCCATGCGGAACGCCCCGCAAAAACCTCATCGTAGCTGAGCCGCTCGCCCGTCGCTCGCTCGCGCACGAGCGCGGTGAGCGGCTTGCCCGCCGCGAGCGCGACGCCCGCCAACGCATAAACGGATTCGGTGCCGTCCAGGAACCGCAACTGCGGCTCCTCGACGAGGGCCACACGACGGGACGCGCCATTCTGCAACTGGACGAGACGTGTCATTCGATCACGTGGAATTTCTTCAGCGCCTTCTCGTCCACCGTGAGGCCGAGGCCAGGAACTTTCTCATCGAGATCGACGAACCCATCCTTCGCGACGGGTTCGCCCTTGAAGATATACCAGAAGAGTTCGTTGCCGACCTCGACATCGACGGGCGGGAAATACTCCGCCATCGGCGAATTCAGCGATGCCATCACGACGTGGTAATTGTGCATCTGGCCCGCGTGCGGAATCACCGGGATCTGGTGCGCCTCGGCGAGCGCGGCGATTTTGCGCGCGGCGGTGAGGCCACCCACGCGGTTCGTGTCGAACTGGATCACATCCACCGCGCCGGCTTCGATGAGTTCGCGGAAGCCGTGGAGCGTATGCTCGTGTTCGCCGCCGGAAATCGGAATACGTCCGCGGCGACGCAGTTCGGCGTAGCCTTGGATATCGTCGGGAATCACCGGCTCCTCGAGCCAGCGGAGATTGAACTTCTCGAGCAGCGGCAGCATCCGCAGCGCGTAGTCGCGCGTCCAACCCATGTAGGCGTCGGCCATGATGTCGATGCCGTCGCCGACCGTCTCGCGCACGGTGCGCACGAGCGCGACATTGCGTTGCATGCCTTCGGCGCCGTCCACCGGTCCCCAGCCGAAACGCAGCTTCATCGCCTTGTAGCCTTCCTTTTTATATCTTGCGGACTCGCTCGCGAGTTCGTCGAGCGGCGTCGAGTAGAGCCGGCTCGCGTAAACCGGGATGCGTGGCTTCGTGCGCCCGCCCATGAGGCGATACGCGGGCTGCTTCGCGGATTTGCCGAGCAGATCCCAGATCGCGATATCCACCGCGCTGATCGCGACCATCGCGATGCCTTTGCGGCCATACGCCATCGTCGTCCGATACATGTGCTGCCACAATAGCTCGTGATCCCACGGATCGGCGCCGAGGAGGAGCGGTTTGAATTGCAGGTCGATGAGCTGTTTCGAAAGCTGCGGCGCGAGCGCGGCGTTGCCGATGCCGACGAGGCCGTTGTCCGTGAAAATCTCGACAATCAGCCAGCCGTGAAACGTGAAGCTCCCCATCGTCGCTGGTTTGAGCGACGGCGCGAGCAGGTCCATCGGATTGGTGCAGAAATGTGGCGGTAGTGGGACGATCTTGCCTTTCCACTGGACAACGCGGGTGCGGACTTCGGTGATTTTCATTTCAGGCGCGAGAGGTAGACGAGAGAGAAAGCGGGACGATGCGCGGCACCGTCAGACAAATCGTGACGAACCCCATCACGTGCAGCGAGCCCGCGATGATCAAGATCGGTGTGTAGCTGAAGCCGTGGTCGAGCAGCCAGCCGGCCGTCTGCCCGAGCACCACCCCGCCCATTGCCCCGCCGAGGCCGACGAGTCCCGCGACCGTTCCCACCGACGAACGCGGAACCAGATCCGTCGGCAACACCATCACGATCGTCGACCACGATTGCTGCCCGGCGAAGGCCACGCTGAACAACGCGATCACCCCGGCGATTGACGGTGCATGCGGCACAAACATCACGCAGGGCATCACGGCCGCACTCAGGCCCAGCGCGATTTTACGAGCCGCGTTTACGCTCGCGCCACGCTTCAGCAACTGGCTGCACAGTGCGCCACCGCACAAACTACCGATCCCTGACGCCGCATACGGAATCCATCCGACCGCGCCCGCTGCCTTCAAATCGAAGTGCCGTGCGTCGAACAAATACTTCGGCAGCCAGAACAAATAAAAATACCATGCTGCATCGCTCATGAATTTCGCGGAGACCACGCCCCAGATTTCGCGGTGGCGCAGCAATTCGCGCAGCGGAATCGGCGGTAGATTTTCGGTTTTCGCTTCACGCTCTGAGCTCGTCGCGCGTTCGCGTTCACCCGGCAGGAAATAGCATTTCCACCACGCCGCCGCCCAGACCAGCCCGGAGGCGCCAGTGATGAAGAAAACCCAGCGCCACGGCGCGAGCCCTAGCCAGTTGGCGTTAAGCAGCACCCACGTGATGAGCGGTGGCGCGATCACGGCGCCGACCGCCGAACCGGCGTTGACGATGCCCATCGCCGTCGAGCGCTCGTTCACCGGAAACCATTCGGCGATCACGCGTGTGGCCGCCGGAAAACCGCCGCCCTCGCCGACGCCGAGCAGCAGCCGGCTTGCGGCAAGCATCAGCAAGCCGCCCGCGAACCCGTGGCTCGCGCACGCGAGCGACCAGAAAATCATCACGATGAAAAATCCGCGCCGCGTGCCGAGCACGTCGAGTAGCCGCCCGCCACCGAGATACATCAACCCATACGCGACGAGAAATGCCGAATCGAGAAATGCTTTTGCCTGATTCGTGATCGGGATATCGGCCTGAATCGCCTTGATTGCCCACGGCAACGTCTGGCGATCGAGATAACTGATCGCGACCGCGGCACTCACGAGCAGGGCAATGCGCCAACGAAGCATGGGTGGGGTAGAAAGTGTTTGAGCGCGATCGTCGCTCCCCGCCACGGCTCAATCGGCGGAAATCATGGCTTTTAGCACGGCCGGGTTGCCGGCGATCGTCTCCGGGAAAACCTTGGGCGTGTCGGCCAGTGCGAAGCGATGGGTGATCCACGGACGCGTGTTGATGCGGCCGGCCTCGATGAGCGCAATGATGTCGCGGAACGTCTGCGCCACGGCGTTGCGGCTCGCGCACACGGTGATCTCCCGGCGATGGAAATTCGGATCGTTGAAGGCGACGTCGCCCTGAAAGAGTCCGACAAAAACGATCCGGCCGCCGTGGGCGATCAGGTCGAACGTCCCGGCCATCGACTTTGCGTTGCCCGTGGCATCGATCACGATTGTGGGCAGATCGCCGCCGCCGATTTCTTTCAGGCGGGCGGGTGACTCGGCGGGCGTGAATGTGTGTTTCACGCCGAGCTGGTCGCGACAAAACGCGAGGCGCGATTCGGCGACATCCATCACGGCGAGGGTCGCGCCGCTGATGAGGGCAAATTGAATCACGCTTAATCCGATGGGACCGGCACCGATGACGAGAACGAAATCCGCTTTTTTGATTTCAGCCCGCTCGATGGCGTGGGCGCCGATGCCCAACGTCTCAACCAAGGCGAGTTGTTCGTAGTCCAGTTTCGCGGAGCGGTGGAGCTTTCGCGCGGGGACCGCGATGAGCGATCGCATGCCCCCGTCGGAATGAACGCCGAGGACATTGAGCGTGGTGCAGCAGTTGGTTTTGCCCCGACGGCAGGCGATGCAATGTCCGCAGTTGAGGTAGGGCTCCAACGAACAGCGGTCACCAGCCTTGAGGCCGTGGGGCTCGCTGCCGGGATCGATGACTTCGACTCCCAGTTCGTGGCCGAGGATGCGCGGGTAGTTGAAGAACGGCTGCCGGCCGGCGAACGCGTGAAGGTCGGTGCCGCAAACGCCGATGCGGTGGACGCGCACAAGTGCTTCGCCCGGTGCGAGCGTGGGTTCCGGGGCATCGGAGCGCGCGGAGAATTTTCCCGGTTGGTCGAGCGTGATTTGCAGCATGCGTCAGGGAATGACCGGATCGCGGTTTTCGGGACGACCGCGGGTGAAGTTGTGATTATGGATTGGCTGCAACAGCTCGAGGACCTTGGCCATCAACTCGAAATCGATCGGCTCGTCGACGTAGGCGATGTTCTTCCGGATGTTGTCGGGATTGGCACTGCCAACCAGCGTAGTCGCGATGCCGGGGTGCGCGACGCAGAACTGGACGGCGAGCTTCACGATATCCGCGCCAACGGACTTACAGTAATCGACGGCCCGGCGCGCCCCCTCGATCATCGGCTTTGGCGCCGGATGCCACGACGGAACGCCACGCTCCGTGAGCAGCCCCATACCGGTGGGCGAGGCGTTGATGACGCCGACGTGTTTGTTGCGCAGGTAAGGCACGAGAGAATCGAGCGCCGTGTCGTTCAGTTCGTAGCGGCAAAACGACAGGATCGTTTCAACCACTCCGGGGGAGGTGCGCTCGATCACGCTGGGAAAAACTTTCAGCGGCAAGGCGGTGATGCCGATGTGGCCGATGCGCCCGGCGTCGCGCAGTTGGACGAGCGCGGGGAGGGTTTCATTCACGATCTGATTGAGATCGGCGAACTCGAGATCGTGGCATTGCAGCAGAGCGAGGTGGTCGACGCCGAGACGGGCGCAGCTTTCGTCGAGGGAGCGAGTCACTCGCGCCGCGGAGAAATCGAACTGCCCGTTGTCGTATTGGCCGATCTTGGTGGCGAGGATGTAGCGATCACGTGCGATGCCCTTCAGGGCCCGGCCCAAGACAGTCTCCGCTTTGGTCGCGCCGTAGTAGGGCGACACGTCGATAAAATTCATTCCCAGATCGAGCGCGGTGTGGACGGTGCGGATCGCCTCGGTGTCGTCGGTGGCGCGGAAAACGCCCCCGAGCGACGAGGCGCCGAAGCTAAGAACGGAAACGTTGAGACCGGTGCGGCCGAGTTGGCGGTAGTGCATGACGCAGCTTGCGATCAAGCCTCACGGGATGCGCAGGCGCAAGTCTCGGCCGTAGAGCGGGAGCAGCGGATGTTTTGCGACCGCGCGAAACTCGTAGGTGCGGCCGGAGGCCAGACCGTTCGCACTCGCGGAAAATGCGCCGAGTGAAGTGCGCGCGCCGACGGGCACGGCCGTCCATTTGTCCGGACGATCATTGATGTCGAGGCCTGTGATGTCGCGGTATTCAAAGCCAACCTCGAGCGAGGTCGCATCACCTAGATTGAGGAGATTGCCGTCGCACACGACAGAGCGAGCGGCGGCGTCGAAGTTCACCTTGGTTGTGTCGATGCGCGGCGGCGTGAGCGCGGGCTGCACGTGGGTGAGCTTGATCACGATCGGGTTCGGCCACTTGCGATCGTCGTGGAGGCGTTGGGTGTGCATCGCACGAATATGCAGCCCATCGGCTTCCTGCTTGAACGTGGTCTTCGGAACCACGGTCGGTTGATATTCGAGCACCTTGTCGTTTTGGCCGAGGATGGAGACTTCGGTTTGCTGGGTGGTGCGGACGGACTTCAAAACAAGATCCTTCCACGCCCCGTCGGCCCACGGTTCAGTGCGCTCGACGATCGCGTAAAGCGTGTCGGCGTCCTTGCGCTTGGTGAACCAGATGTCGCGTTCGTTGGTGATGACCCACGGGCGGACGGCGTAGATGCACTCTTGGTTGACGAACATCCACAGCGCCATCTCGCGCAAGCGCTCCTCTTGTTCAAGGGGGAGTTCGCCGTCGGGCTTCGGGCCGACGTTGAGGAGGAGGTTGCCGCCCTTCGCGCGCGTCTCGATCAGCAGCGCGATGCACTGACCGCCGGATTTGTAGGTTTCGAGCGTCGGCTGATAACCCCAGCCGTGGCCCATTGTAAGGCACGATTCCCACGCGCCCTCGAGCGGCACGCCGGGGATGGTCTGCTCCGGTGTGGGAATCGCGCCGCGCGTGACGACGATATTGGGCTGCGTCTGCCACGCGACTTCGCGCAAGCCCTGCGGCTCGCCGTCGAAAAACATGACATCAATCGGGCCGTAGTTCGTGAGCAATTCACGAACCTGCTCCTGATCGTGCTTCATCAGGCCGGGGTTTTGCGAAGGCTGCACGGCCGGAATGTTGCGCTGAAGGGTGATGCCGTTTTTCCAGAGCCACCAGAAATCATCCGGCGAGTGGTAGAAACCGGGTGCGATATTCTGCGCGCGAAAGGCGTTTACGATCTCGCCCGTGAGATCGCGTTTGAAGGGCGTGTTCGCGACGGTGAAATCGGTCGTGCGCGAGGGCCACAGGCAGAAGCCCGCGTGATGCTTCGCCGTGAGCACGACGTAGCGCACACCGGCGAGCTTCGCGAGGGCGGCCCAATCCTCGGGGTGAAATTTGCGCGGGTTAAACGTCTTCGGCAGCTCCGCGAAATAGCGCGTCGTGTAGTCGTCGGACGCGCCGACGAGCGAGTGCGAGATGACGGTGCCGAGCTGCGAGTCGACGTTCCAGTGGATGAACAGGCCGAAGCCCTGATCGCGGAACCACTCGAGGCGCTCGGGCTTGTTGAGCGAGCCGGCGCTGGGGTCTTGCACGGCGGCGGCGACGCGGCTGCCAAGACCGAGGGCGAGGAGAAAGGCGAGGAGCGGGGATTTCATCGGGACACTCATTCGTTTCACGTGAGCGCCCGCGTGTCCATCGCGAGTGCACGCGAGGGGTCACTTCGCGTTAAAAAGCGATCCGAGCAGTTCGTGGACGACTTCGGCGGGCGGCTTCGCTTTCGGCGTGGGCTGATAGAAGCGGCCGTCGGCGAGTTTCTTCTCGGTGCGGGCCGTGTGCATCTCGAAGGTGAGTTCGATCAGGTAGGTTTTGAAATCCCACTCCCAGCGATCGTCGTAGGTCAGGACGGCGTCCGCGTTTTCGGGCAGGAGCGTGAGTGGGCCGGAGGAGGCGCGGTGACCGCGTTGCTGGAGTTCGTGGACGAGCAGTTCGTCGATGTGATGATCGTCGGTGAGGCGATGCACGACGTAGATGTGCTGGAACGGCGTCAGATCGACGACGGTGCGCGTGTTGACCGACGAGCAGCCGGCGAGGCAGATGAATCCGAGGAGGGCAAGAAGGTGCAGGGGTTTCATCAGAGGCGGCCGAAGATTGACGCAAAGCGTGCGCCAACGATGCGCGGGCGCAAACGCGAGCGAGGGATCAGCGCAACGCCTCGCGGGCGAGCTGAAGATTCGCCCGCGCCCGCGCATCGTCCGGGCGCAGGCGGAGGACCGCTTCGTATTCGATGATCGCCTCGGGGGTGCGGCCCTGCAGAAGGAGGACGTTGCCGAGATTGGCGTGGGCGGGCGCGTGGTCGGGCTGGAGCCGGAGGGTGCGCTGGTAGGCGGCGGCGGCCTCGGCGAATTTCTCCTCGCGAACAAAAGCGTTGCCGAGAGCGAAAAATTCCTCGGCCTCCCCCGGCTCGCGGCTGGGCAGCGCGGCCAGAAGCGGCGCCGCCTCCGCGGCGCGGCCGAGTTGCAGCAGCGCGAGTGCGCGATTGCGCTCGGCGGAGAGATGCGACGGATCGAGCGTGAGCGCACGGGCGAAATACGGGAGCGCATCGGCCGGGCGGCCCGCATGGAGCAGCGCGACGCCCAGCGCGGTGAGCGTGCGAGCATGCGGGCGGTGGGCGACCGCGTTTTGCCAGATCGCGAGGGGCGAGGCGTAGTCGGCATTGCGCGCGAAGGTGAAACCAAGACACGGGACGGAGAGGGCGAAGGCGGCGTAGTGCGCGCGCGGTCCGAAGACGCGGCGCGCGCCGAGCGCGAGGGCGGTGAGGACGGCAGCGAGCGGGAGATACATCCGGTGCTCGGCGATCGTCTGGGTGACGAGCGGGACGACGCTGGAACTTGGCGCGAGGAGAAGGAAGAAAATCGCGCCCAGAAAACCGAGGCGGGGTTGGCGCGCGAGCGCGTAAACCGTCGTGGCGAGCAGCGTGAGGATCACGAGACCTTGCCACCACACGGCGGCGAGGGAAGAGACGACGGCGGTGCCGTAGTCGAGCACGAGCGGGTGGGGCCAGAACGCGAGGCGGAGGTAGAGGACAAGAGCGTCGGCTTGAGTCAGCAGGTAATGCCACGGCGAAATCCCGAGGCCGAAACCGGCCGAGGCGCCGCGCGCGCCGCCGCCGCCAAGGACGAGCAGTGCGAGCAAGAGCCACGTGGCGGCGAGCGCGGCGTAAAAGCGCGGGCGCGTGCGGAGGGCGGTGGAATAACTTTTCGCGAGGAACGCGCGATCGTAGAGGAGGACGGCGAGCGGGGCGGTGACCATGACCTCCTTCGTGGCCATGCCGAGGAGGCACGCGGCGACCGAGAGCGAGAGCCAAAAGTGGCGGAGGGGTGCAACGCCCGGGTCACCCAATGCGTGACCGTCGCTCGCGCGGGCGAAGGCGTAGAGGGTGAACAAATAAAAAACACCGCAGAGGAGTTCGGTGCGCTGCGCGATGCAGACGACAGTCTCGGTTTGAAGCGGATGGAGCGACCAGAGTAAGGCGATCGCAAAGGCGGTGGCGGTGGCAGAAGAAAAATTACAGAAGGAAAAAGTTCGCCGCAGGAGGCCGAAGAGCGTGAGCGCGGCGCAGACGTGGAACGCGAGGTTGAGCGCATGGTAACTCCACGTGTGATCGCCGCTGAGGGCGTAGTTGAGCGCGAAGGTGGCGTTGACGAGCGGGCGGCCGGTGGTGGTGCTGCCGTCGGTGGGTGGGGCGAAGATCGCGAGGGAAGCGAGCCGGCGGATCGTGGGGTTTTTCAGGACGGCGCCGGCGTCGTCGAAAATGAACGGAGCGGAGAGGCTGTTGGCGTAGGCGAGGACAATCGCGATTATGAGCAACGCGGGGAGGAGCCAGCGATGGGACGAAGATGCCAGAGACGACGAAGGGAACGAAGGGGGGGAAGGCACGGCGGCGAACGACAAACGCAGGGTGAGAACGGTCGAGAAGGAGGGACAAAAAAGCTCCCTCGGTGAGGAGGGAGCTTCGAGTGTGACTTGCGATCAAGTCAGCAAAAAATCTGCGTGCGGCTTAGAACGTGAATTTCGAGGTGAGCACGAACTGCCGCGGGTCGATGATGCGGTAAGACCACGGCTTGCCGTCGAAGTTGACGGCCGTGGGCGTGAGGCGGCCGCCCTCGGTCACGTTGTTGACGTTGAGCTGGATCTTCCAGCCGATTTTTTCGCCGAAAATTTTCCGGCCATAGGCGATCCAGAGATCGGTGTAGTAATTGCCGCTGTCGTAAACCGGCTTGGAGGGATCGGCGAAGTTGAGGACGCCAGGCGCGTTGACCGGGTCGTTCACCCGGCCGAGGAAGCCGATCGCGGCGCGTGATTCCCAGCGTTCGCTGCCGCCGAGCGAGAAGCCCTTGAGCCGGCCTTCGCCGAAGCGGTAGTTGGTGAGGAACGAGGCGTGATACTGGCGCTGGTCAGCGGCCGTCACGCCCTCGAGGGCCTTGGCGAGCGCGACCTGGGAGACAACGACGTTGTTGAAGTAGCCTTGCGGGCTGGTGTTGCCATCGGTGTTCTCGGCTTGGGCGACATTTACGAAGCCGTAGCCGCTCCAAAAATTTTTCAGCGACCACTTGCGAACAACTCCGTCCGGGTTTCCCGCAGCGGTGAAATCCGGAATCTCGGCAGCGACGTTTTGCTGGCTCCAAGCCGGCAGACGCGCCGCCAGCCAGGTGTCGTATTGCGGCACGACGTTGACATAGCTGGTCTTTTGCTTGTCGGCGGTGAACTTGAGCGTCCAGTTGTTCGACGGATTATAGGTGAGCTGCACCTCCATGCCCTTCGCCTTGCTATCCTGGGTGCCGCCGACCGCGACGCCGCTATAATAATTGAGCGGCAGGTGGATCAGGTCGTAGATTTTCTGCTGGTTGGCAGCGTCGCTGACGTTGTTGACGGCATCGGTGTTCCACAGCGGGGTCGAGGTGATTTGGGCGAGCGTCCGGCCGGCGGCGATCCCGTTGCGGATGCGCTGGACGGCGCTGGCCCACGGGATGCCGGTGGTGGTGTCGGAGTAAGCGAGACGGCCGAGCAACGTGCCAGCGGAACCAGTGCGTTCGGACTGCGTCTGGGTGTCATACCAGTTGATGCGTGCGACGAGTTTGTTGTTGAAGAGATTGAAACCGAAACCGCCGTCCTTGCCTTTGCCGGTGGGCTTCGGCAACGGCTTCTTGAAGTAGTCGGTCTGGAAGGTCGCGGGCGGATTGAAGTTTTCCGACTGGTTGTAATAGAGCGTGAGTCCGTTGAGGAGTTCGGAGGCCGGGCCCGAGTCGCCGGCGATGCTCTTCACGATCGCGGTGCCGCGGAGCGGACGGAAAGCGCCGCCGTAAGTCTTGGTGTTGCCGCTCAATTCGTCCCAACGCCACCAGCGGCTCATGACCAGATCGTGGTTGATGATGCCGGTGGAGTTGTTGCTGAACAGCTGGGCGTTCGTGAGGGCGGGTTCGTAAACGACGCCGTTCACATCGCTCAATGCGCCCGGGGTCGTGATGCGCGCGCGGTATTTGTCGTGACGCCAGCCGACGGTGGTGACGAGGCGGTCGTCCCAGAAATGACTCTGGGCGGCGAGCGTCCAACTCCGCACTTCGCGCTGCGTGCGGAAGCTGCCGGCGCTCGAGAACAGCGCCTGCTCCACGATGGTGTCTTTTTGGAACTGGCCGGTGCCATAATTGTAAACCTGGACTTGGGAGGTGACCGGCCGATCGAAACCCTGATTGCCGTAGAAGCCGCTCGCGTGCGTGACCACGCCCTGCGCCTGGCCGGGATCGGCGAGATAGTATTTCCGCATGAGGGCCGTGCTCAACGCCTTCTGCTGGCCGGCGAGCGTGAGGTTCGTAATGTAGCGCAGCTTGGCATCGGCATCGCCATCGACGAAGCCGTTGCGCCAGCGCTCGATCGCGCGCTTCGAATCCTGTCCGGTCCAAAGTGCGAGCAACCGGTGGCGGCCAAGGAAGCTGAGGAAGCCGTGATCCTTCTTCAGGTCGAGATCGTAGGCGAGCATCGCGCGGTAGTTGTCATCGGTCTGGGGATTATAAAACGTGTCGAGCCCCCCGCCCACGCCCTCGGAGATAAACGGCAGCCCAAAATATGGATTCACCCGGCCGTCAGGCAGCTTCTGGTTGGTATCGACGGAGATCGTGTTACCGGTGAGCTGGCCCATGGTGTAGTTTTCCGTGGACTCGATGTCCTGACGCAACCAGCCGGCGCTGAAGAAGAGGTCGGGGGTGATTTGCTGCTCCAGTTCAAGGTTGTAGTTACTGGAGCGCGTGCGTGCGAAATTGGTCTGTGCGATGTTATACTTCCGCCAATTGTAGATCGCCTTGTTGGTGACGGCGGGGAGCTGGTAGTTGCCGTAGAGCCCGCCATTGACGACTGCATAGGTCTGGGTGGGAAACGCCGGGTTGGCGACTGCGACGGGAAACGAGTAGGTCGACGAACTCCACTGGCGGTCCAGAAGCAGGTAGCGAGGATCCTGCGCGACCCAGCCCAGCGCCGCGAGCGACGTGGTTGCCGTGGCGGGATTGGTCTGCGCGGTCGGATAGTTGACGCCGGCAACCAGCGGATTGCGCTGAAAGAAATCGACCGACGCACCGCCGTTGATCAGGCGAATCGGGCGCCCAGTGTCTTCAAAATTTATGCCCTGCACAAACTGGGGATTCAACGTGGTGTTCGCCGGAGTGGTTGGCAAAAAATAGGTGCTCGGTGCGCCAGCGCCAAGGATGCTGCCGGCGACATAGCCCGGCGAATTCGTATTGGAAACGAAGGGGCCGATCTGCCGGCCCGTGTCGAGAATGGTCACGGTGCGCGTGGTGGGATCGTAGGCCGGGCGGCCGGCTTGGAACCAGGGCGTGACGAAGTCGCGGGGCGTGAGGAAATTTGGCCGGTTGGCGTCGTTTTGGTAATTCTCGGCGAAGCCGCGAATGACCGTCTTGCTAAACGGCTTGAACGTAAGGGCGCCGTATTGGCGGCGGAAAAGATCGCGCGACGGTTTGCGCTCGAACTGGCGGTTGTCGTAGAGCACGGCGCCGTAAACGGATAACATGTCCTTGATGATCGTGCGGTTGACGGCGAGCGACGAGCGGTAGGATCCGTTTTGATCGCCGCGCAGGACGACTTCGGCGGTGTTCTTGTTGAGCGTGGCCTGGGCGACCGTCTGGTTGACGATGCCGGAGGGCGAGCCGAGACCGAAGAGGAGCGAGTTGGGGCCGCGCGTGATTTCGACCGACTGGAGATTATAGGAATCGAAAGGGATGCGGCTGTTGGTTGGATAGTTGTCGAGCGCGGCGTCCGGAGCCGCGATGCCGCGCACGCGGTTCGATTGGGCGTTGGTCGTGGTGTCGCCGTTGTTGCCCAGCGAGTAACCCCCGATCGTGTCCTTGGCGGTGCCGCGATCCGTGATCACGGGTGTGTAACTGCCTGAGCCCTCGGTGCCGGCTTCATACTTGAACACATCGTTGATGTCGACCGAGCCAGTGTCCTCCATCTGTTGCTTTGTCACGACGGTGATGGACGCGGCGAGATCGCCGATGTTCGTGTTGAGGCGGGAGCCGGCGAGCGTATTTTCGGCGAAATAGCCGGAGTCCTTTTCGCTCTTCACCGTGAACGGCGAAAGCTCGACGACGTCTTTTTCCGCCGGCTTTTCCGGCGACGGCTTGGCCTGGGCCACGGCTTGGGCGCGAGCCGCAGGCGTGACCAGAAAACTCAGGGTCAACAACGCCCACGCCGAGACGGCGAGAGCGGATCGAGACGACAGGGGACGGGGTGTATTCATGGTGGAGATCAATTCTGGTTAAGAAAGGCGCGCCGCCAAGGGGTCGCGCGCACGTATCGGGGTAGGGTTGGCCAAAGAATCGGAAATCGAGGCTTGCCATAGCAACGGATCGGAGTGCTTGACAGTCAGGCGTGAAGCCCGGTTCCACTCCACCCACCATCCGTTCGCTTGCCCGTGCGCTGGGTCTTTCGCACACCACGGTGTCAGATGCGCTCCGCGGCCGGGGTCGCGTCGACCCCGCCA
>JBBRLB010000131.1:0-16294 GCA_038231575.1 Opitutales bacterium
CCTATCTCTACCTCAGCGGGGCCAACACCGCCCTCACCCTCAGCCCGTCCACTTCGCTCAGCGGCGTCGCCAACGTCTACACCGACGGCAGCGCCGGGACCGCCATCACCAATCTCGGCACCATCACGCACAACTCCAGCAGCTCCGGCTCCATCTACGCCAGCACGTTCACCAATTCCGGCGCCATCACCGCCAGCGCCAGCACACTCTACCTCGGCTACCCCAGCGCCGGCTACAACTCCACCAATACCAGTGGCGGCACGATCACCGCCACGGGTTCGGGCACGACGGTTTATGTGCGCGGTAACTTCACCAACTCCGGCACCCTCTCCGCGCAAAATTCCGCCTTGCTCCTCTTCGACGGCACCAACAGTTCCGGCAATCTCGGCACCGTCACGCTCTCCACCGGCGGTCGCGCGCTCCTCAACGGCACGCTCACCAACACCGCCCTCACCGCCCCCACCGGCGGCACCTTCGAACTCTACGGCGGCACGATCCAGGGCGGCACCATCGCCGCCAACACGCTCAGCTTCACCAGTTCCGGCGGCTATCTCGACGGCACCACGCTCAACGACAATCTCACGCTCGGCGCCAGCTCCTACGTGCGTTTCCTCAATAACGCCGTCTTCACCGGCGCGACCGGAACCTTCGCGGCCAACTCCGGCGTTTACTGGCAGCAGTCGGGCACGCTCGCCGGCAAGACCCTCACCTTCGGCTCCAACGCCTACCTCTACGTCGTCGGGGCCAACCACGCGCTCACGCTCAGCCCCTCCACCACCGTCACCGGCAGCGTGAACGTTTACTCCGATGGCAGCGTCGGCACCGCCATCCTCAATCAGGGCTCCATCACCCACACCAACACCGGCAGCGCCTCGCTCTACGCGAATGGATTCACCAACTCCGGCTCCATCTCCGCCACCGCCGGCACGCTCTATCTCGGCTACCCGAGCACCAACTTCACTTTCACCAACGCCGCGAGCGGCCTCATCACGGTTAACGGTTCCGCGGCCAATGTCTGGCTGCAGGCCCCGACCGCCACACCGTTTCTTAACAACGGCACGATCAACGTTCAGAGCGGCACGCTCACGGTCACTTCTCCGTTCACGAATGCGGGCACCGTCAGCGTCGGCGGCGCCACCACCTTCAACGGCAACTCGAGCACCCTCCTGCAGACCGCCGGCCTCCTCAAAGTCGATGGCTCCTTCGTCGCCCCCAACACGGGTCTGAACATTTCCGGCGGCAGCGTCACCGGCGCTGGCTCGATCAGCGGCAACGTCACCTTCAACGGTGGCTCGCTCGATCCCGGCGGCCCCATCGGCACGCTCACCTTCGCCGGTAATCTCACGCTCACCGGCGGCGCAATCACCAACCTTGAGCTCGGCGCCGGCGTCAACGATCGCGTCACCGTCAGTGGCAGCGGCAACTCGCTCAAGTTCGGCGGCACGCTCAATATTCTCGCAATCTCCACCGCGTTCGCCTCGGGCCAGACATGGACGGTCTTCAGTTTCCCCGCGCAATCTGGCACCTTCTCATTGATCAATCTGCCCTACACCGGCTCCGGTTGGGTGTGGGACACTACGCAACTCACCACCACCGGTGCGCTCACGCTCACGACCTTCGTCGCCGTCCCCGAACCGTCGACCTACGCGCTGCTCGCCGCGGGCCTCGGCCTCGTCTGGCTGGTGCGCCGCCGCGCGTCGCTTCGGCGCTGACCGCCTACAAGCACGTTGACGGATCGATCGCGCGATCTACGGTCGCCGCGTGATTCCCCAACGGCCGTTTCTGAAGTGGGCGGGCGCCAAGACGCGGCTCATCCCCGCGATTCGGCCCACCGTGCCCGCGAAAGCACGGCGCCTGATCGAACCGTTCGCTGGTAGCGGCGCAGTCGCGCTGAATCTGGATTTCGACCACACGCTGCTGGCCGACGCGAATCGCGATCTCGTCGACGTTTATCGCGAGTTGCGGCGCGGCGGGGAAAAATTCATCGCACGCTGCGCCGCCCTCTTCACCACGGAGGGCAACACTGCCGCGGTGTTCTACGCCCGGCGCACCGAGTTCAACACCACGCGCGATCGTCCGCGCAAAGCTGCCCTGTTTGTTTACCTGAATCGACACGGCTACAACGGACTCTGCCGCTACAACTCCCGCGGTGGTTTCAATGTCCCCTTCGGACGCTACGTCGCGCCCTATTTTCCGCGAAAGGAGCTGCGCGCGTTTCGCGCCTTGCTGAAGCGCTGCGATCTCCGGTGCGCGGATTTTCGCGCGGTGCTCGCGGAGGCGGGCCCCGGCGATTTCGTTTACTGCGACCCGCCCTACGTGCCGGCCACGGCCACGGCGAATTTCACGGCCTATGCCCGGGCGGGGTTCGGCGCAGCCGAACAACGCGAACTCGCCGCGGGCTGCCGCGCCGCCCGCGCGCGCGGCGCCACCGTCGTGATTTCAAACCACGACACGCGCGAGACGCGCCGGCTCTACCGCGAAGCCGCCGAGTGCCGCAGCCTGCTCGTTTCCCGCCACATCAGTTGCAAGGGCGCGAAGCGCAAAAAAGTTCGCGAGCTCCTCGCGATCTATCGGCCGGCCCACGCCTGATTCCGCGTTGCGCGACGTGGAACCCGCCGCCACCTTTGCGGCCCAAACCCCTTCCTTCATGCGTCCATTCCGTTTCCTTGCCCTGTTCGGATTCCTGGCCTGCGCCGCCGCGCGCGCCGACGTCACACTCGCGCCGCTCTTCGTCGATCACGCCGTGCTGCAGCGCGACAAACCCATTCCCGTCTGGGGCCGTGCGGACATCGGGGAGGCTGTTTCCGTCATGTTCGGCCGACAGACAAAGGCCACCGTCGCCGGACCCGACGGTCGCTGGTCGGTCTCGCTCGACAAACTCGCCGCCGAGTCGAAGGGCGCCGATCTCACCGTGGCTGGCAAGAACACCCTCGTGCTGCACGATGTCGTCGTCGGCGAAGTCTGGCTGTGCTCCGGCCAGTCGAACATGGAATTCACCGTCAGCCGCGCCCGCGATTCGGCAAAGGAAATCGCCGCCGCGAACTTCCCGCTGATCCGCCACATCAAAATCAAGAACACCGTCGCCAACGATCCGGCGTCGACCGTGGCGACCAACGGCGGCTGGCAGAGCGCGTCGCCCGCGACCGTCGGGAGCTTCACCGCGGTCGGATATTTTTTCGCGCGCGACCTTTTCGAAAAACTGAAAATCCCGGTCGGGCTCGTGCACAGTTCGTGGGGTGGCACGCCGGTGGAATCATGGATGCCCGCGCCCTCCCTCGCGCGCGATCCCGCGTTCAAGGTCGTCGCCGAGCGCTGGGAAAAAACGCTCGCCGATTATCCGGAGAAAAAAGCCGAGTTCGACGCCGCGCTCGCGGAGTGGACCCCCGCCGAGGCCGCAGCCAAGGCGACGGGTGACGCCGAACACGCCGCCTGGTTGAAGACCCACCCGAAGCCCCGCGCCCCGCGCGGCCGCGGCGACTCCTGGACGCCGAGCGGATTGTTCAACGGCATGATCGCGCCGCTCGTGCCCTATGCGATCCGCGGCGCGCTCTGGTATCAGGGCGAGAGCAATGCCGAGCACGCGTCCGAATACCGCCACCTGTTTGGCGCGATGATCACTTCGTGGCGGAAGCAATTCGGGCAGGGCGACCTTCCGTTTCTCTGGGTCAACCTCGCGAATTACAAAGTCCCGAGTGACCCCACCGGCCAGACCTACGCCTTCTTGCGGGAAGCGCAGACCCAAACGCTTGAACTGCCGAACACCGGTCAGGCGATCGCGATCGATGTCGGCAATCCCGACGACATCCATCCGACGAACAAACAGGACGTCGGCCACCGCCTCGCGTTGCTCGCGAAGAATCGCCTCTACGGCGCGGCGACGGACGACAGCGGCCCGGTGTTTGCCAACGTCCGCCTCGGCGGCGCCGCACTCATCGTGACCTTCGCTCATGCCACCGGCGGCCTCGAAGCCCGCGGCCACCCGATCGAAAGCATCGAGGTCGCTGGCGCGGACAAGGTGTTTTATCCCGCGAAGGTTTCGATTTCGAAATCGGTGATGGTCGCGGTGGCGCCCGAGGTGAAGCAGCCGATCGCGATTCGCTACGCGTGGCGCAACGCGCCCGACGCCAATCTCTACAACGGCGCCGGCCTGCCCGCCGTGCCGTTCCGGTCGGACAACTGGTGACGGGCTTTTTTCCGGCGACTGACCCGCACCGCGTTACGGCAGCTCGTAAATTTCGAGCAGCGCCACGCCCGAGGTGAGCGACGAACCCGCGCTGCTGGCCGCGCCCGAACCGCTCGTGGCCGCGACGCCGTTCACCTGCACGGTGTAGGCGCCCGGTGAAAGCGAAACCACCAGCGCCGCATCCGCACTGCCGAGATCGAGCGCAAACGCGCCCGCCTGGGCTGCGGCTTGGATCGTGGCGGCCGCCACCGCCGAAATCGGCGCCGCTGTCACTTTCGCCGCCGCGGCCTGCGCTGCGCTCACTGCCGCCTGCGCTGCGGCCGCCGCCACACTCGCGCCCGCGCTGACAGCTACGTTCCCCGTTCCGGGCGGCACCGGGACTACCACCGCCGGAGTGGAGGCGCCGCCCCCACTCCAATCGTTGTTGGTCGAGATCGGCGTGCCCGCGGAATTGAACAACGTCAGGTTCGGATCGGTCAGCGTGTTGCTGACATTAAACTTGGTCAGCGCCGGGCCGATGCCGCGCACGAGAAATGACTGCGTGCCGGTGCCCGCCAAAATAAAACCGCTGATCACTTCGCCGCCGTTGGCCGTCACGGTGCTCAGCGTCGAGACGTTGGTGAGCCGCGCGCCGGGGGCTGTGCCGTTGACATCGTAAACCTCGATCAACGCCACCCCGCCGCCGCTGCCGCCCGCGATCACCTCGGCAGTATATTTTCCGGGCGAAAGCGTGACAACGAGCGCTGCGTCCGCGCTGCCGGCTGCAAAAGGAAACGCGCCCGTCGTGGCCATCGCCGCGTCGGCGCCAGCGGCGGTGTTCCAGCCGGCATTTTCCGAAATCACCGCGCCCGCCTCGTCATGCAGTCGGAGTCGCGGGGCCACCACCGCGCCCGCCACGCCGAATGCGTTGAGGGCCGGGCCCGCCGCGCGCACGAGCACCGTGCGCGTGGTCGTGCCGCTGATCGCGAATCCGGTGACGAGCGGGCTCTCGCTCGTCACGCGCGCCCGGGTGGACAAATTCGTGATCCGCAAATTTGTGGGATCGGTGCGCGGCACGAGCACGGGCATCGCCACGGTGATGGCCGGCGTGGCGGCAATTGCTGCGGCCGCGCCGGAGGCCACCCCGGTCTGCGTGGCTACAGTAACGGAACCCTGTGTCCCGCCCGCGACGGCCACGGTCTGAGCCGCCAACGTCAGTGGACCGGCCACGACACACACGATGAGCAGGCGGGGGATGGCGCGCATGGTGGCCACACGTTAGCGGGCGAACGCCGTGCTGCAAACCAGCAGCCTTGGGTAAAGCGTTCAACCAGCGCGCGGGCCAAAAATGCCGCGCGCCGGCCGCACGTTTTACGGCAGCTCGTAGACTTCGATGAGTGCCGCACCAGTCGCGCCGGCGGCGCCGGAGACCTGCACGGTGTAGGTGCCCGGCACGAGCACCATCGAGAGCGCGGCGTCCTTGCTGCCGACATCCAGCGCGAACGCGCCGACACTCGTCGACGCGGCGACGAGCGCCGCGGTGTTCGCACTGACCAGACCGTCGGAACCTGTCTGGCTCCAGTTGTCGTTCGAGGCGATCAACTGGCCCGAGACGCTGAACACGCTGACGATCGGATCGCTGAGGGTGCCGGGGACGTTGAACTTCGTGAGCGCCGGGCCGGCGCCGCGCACGAGCAGGCGCTTCGGGGCGTTGCCGGTGAGGATAAAGCCGCTGATGAACGCGCCGCTGCCGGAGCTCACGTCGCCGCGGAGCGAGATGTTCATGAGGCGCGACGTGTCGGCCAGATTGCCGGCATCGTAAACTTCCGCGAGCGTCACCCCGCCGGTGCCGCGTGCGCTGTCGAGCACTTGCAGCGAGTAGGCGCCGGGCGGAAGCGTGACGACGGCGGCGGAATCGTTGCCGGTGTTGGCCGTGAACGGAAACGCGCCCGTGCGCGTCATCGCCGCGACGAGATCGACCATGCCGCTCGCGGGGTTGGTCCAGCCGCGGTTTTCGAGCATGACTCGACCCGAAGCATCGTAAAGTTGCAGCCGCGGCGCGGCGAGCGGATCAGGGACGCCGAAGGAGCCGAGGCTCGGGCCGGCGCCGCGCAGCAACACCGTGTGCGAACCCGGGCCGCTGATCGCGAAACCGGCGATGAGCGCACCGTCGCCAGCGACGCGGGCGCGGGCCGAGAAATTCACGAGGCGCGAGTCGCCG
Organism: Opitutales bacterium; assembly: GCA_038231575.1. GTDB lineage: Bacteria > Verrucomicrobiota > Verrucomicrobiia > Opitutales > Opitutaceae > CAITWF01. The sequence continues at coordinate 6,384 of JBBRLB010000131.1, forward strand.
AGGTCGACCGTCGTCACACTGGTGGCCGCCGCGACCGTGCCGATCGGGGCCGCGCTGATCGCGGGACCCGCGCCGGGGCTGGCGGAGACTTGGCCGACGACGAGACCCGTCGCCGAATCGATCAGCACGCCACCGATCTCGAGGGTCGCGACCGTGTTGGAAGCCGGGCCGACGCCCGCGACGGCGGAGAGATTGATCTCGCGCGCGGTTTCGATCACGCCGGAAGAGGTGCCGCCGCCCGACGGCGTGACGCCACGCGCGCGCAGGTAGAACGAACCGCTCGCGGGCAATGCAAGTCCACTGAGCTGCCAGTTCGCCGTGCCCGTCACGCGACCGGCGTTGCCGAGCAGCGTCCAGATGGTCCCGTTGGTGGAAAACTCAAACGTAACGCTCGAAAGTTCCGGGCTCGCGCCGCTTCGCGCCCAGAGCGCGGAAGTGCGCGTCGCCGTGATCGCCTGGACGGCGGCGGTGCTGGTCGCGAGTCGCGCAAGACCGCCGCGCTGCAGTCCACCCACGGACGTGAAAGTGCCACCGATGATCAGACGGCCATCGGTCTGCAACGCGAGCGTGGTAACGGGGCCGTTGGGCGCGGGGTTGAAGGCCGCATCGACGACACCGTTGGCGGTCACGCGCGCGACGGGCAGCACCGTCGATGAACCCGGCGTCGCGACGACGCCGTTCACCAGAATCCGTCCGTCCGCCTGCAGAGCGATGGTCCGGATCGAATTCGCGGGACCGCTGACGGTGCCGAAGGTGCCGTCGCTTGAACCGTCCGCATTCAACCGCAAGAGCAGGTCGCCCGGGGCAGTGGTGCCGTTCAGGGCCGCAAACATGATTTTGCCGTCGGTCTGCAGCGCGAGCGCGTGAAAATTCCGCAACGAGCCAACGCTGTTCTGGCTGAAGGAAGTATCGGCCGTGCCATCGACGTTGAGCCGGCGGATGAGTGAAGTGCCGGCCGCGACGATTTTCCCGTCAGCCTGCAAGGCCAGGGACGCCACGGCGTCGGGGAGATTGGGATTGTAGGCCGCGTCGAGCGTGAGGTTCGCGTTGAACCGCGCGAGGCGGTTGCGCGTGGCGCCCGCGATATTCGTGAACGCGCCCGCCACGACGAGTTTACCGTCGGCCTGGATGAGCAGTGCGTTGACCGCGCCGTTCGGGTTGGGTTGGAAGATCGAGCTGACGAAACCGTCGTCGCCGAGGAGCGCGAGGTTGCGGCTGGCGACGCCACCGATGGTGTTGAACGCGCCACCGACAATCAGCGGCGGGGTCGGTTGCAACGTGGTGAACGAGCCGCCGAGGAGCACCGAGCCGTCGGCCTGCGCGACGATTTTACGCACCGGGGCGTTCGCATTCGGATCAAAGGCGGTGTCGAGCGTGCCGTCGAAATTGACGCGCGCGACGTTGTTGCGTCCGCTCGCGGTGGCGGCGCCGTTGGGCTGCACGGCCGTGAACTGACCGCCGAAGAGCACCTTTGCATCCGGCTGCGTCGCGACCGTCTGCACCACGCCGTTGGCCGTCGGATTGAAATTGCTGTCGAGGGTGCCGTCGGTGTTGAGCCGCGCGATGAAGTTGCGCGCGACCGCGTTCGTGCCGCCATTCGGGGCAAAGTTGGTGAACGCCCCGCCGACGATGATCTTGCCGTCGACGAATAGGGAGAGGGCATTGACGACATCGTTGGAGTTCGGGTCGTAGGCGGTGTCCAACGTGCCGTCGGTGTTGAGCCGCGCGATGCGGTTGCGGCCGACCGCCGTGCCGGTCGCGCCGGGCTGGAACGTCGTGAACGCTCCGCCGACGACGGCCTTGCCGTCCGCCTGCAGCACGATCGCGTTGACGTTGCCGTTGGCGTTGGGGTTGTAACCGGTATCGAGCGTGCCGTCCGCCTTGAGGCGCGCGAGGACGTTGCGCGTCACCGGCGTCGCACTGACAACCACGACGGTCGTGGTGGTGGTGCCATTGACCGTGGAGACGGTCGTCGTCGTGACCGCGCCGCTGGCGGCGGTCGTCGTGTTGGTGCTGTTGCCCGCGTTGGGCGTGCTCGTCGTCGTGGTGGTCGTCGTGGTCGTGGTCGCGTTCGGATTGAGCGTGGTGAACGTGCCACCGATCAGAATATTGCCATCGGATTGGATGACGACGGCATTGATGCGCCCATTGGCCGTCGGGTTGAAACCGGTGTCGAGCGATCCATCACGGTTCAGCCGCGCGATGTAGCTGCGCTCGGTGCTGCTGATCGTGGTGAACGTGCCGCCGACGATGATCTTGCCATCCGCCTGGACCGCGATCGCCTCGACGGCGCCGTTCGGGCCGGGGCCGAAATTCGTGTCGATCGCGCCATTGGGCGCGAAGCGGACGAGGTTGGGTCCGGGAATGCCGGTCGCCGTGGTGAACGTGCCACCGACGATCAGTCCGCCATCGGACTGGACCGCGAACACGTCGACCGTGCCGTTGATGCGCGAATCGGTGCCGGGCGCGAAATTCGCGCGGAGCGTGCCGTCAGCATTGAGCCAGGCGAGGCCTTTGCTCTGCGGGATGACCGACGTGGTGCCGGGCCGCACGAGGACGGCGTTGATCGGACCGTCGGAGCCGAGGGTGGTCGTGAACGTCGTGTCCGGTGTGCCCTCGGGATTGAAGCGCGCGATGTTGGTCGTGGTCGTGCCCCCGAGCCCGCCAAAGGAGCCCGCAGCGACCACCTTGCCGTCGCCCTGAAGGACGAGCGTGTTGATCGTGACGGCCGTCGTGCCGCCGATGCCGGGGACAAAGGCGGCGTCGAGCGAGCCGTTGGCATTGAGTCGCGCGAAATGCGCCAGCGGGGCGCGCGTGGCTGACCCGACAGGCTGGAGCGAAACGAAATTGCCACCAACGAGAATTTTTCCATCCGGCAGCACGAGCCACGAGTCGACGCGGTTGCCGTTGAGTTCACTGAGATCGAGGTTGAAGGTCGCATCGACGGTGCCGTCGGTGTTGAGCCGCGCGGCGTATTTGCGGAGCGTGTAGTCCTTCGCGCCGTTCGGCGTGAACGTGGTGAACGGGCCGCCGACGAGGAGCCTGCCATCCGTCTGCAGCGCGAGGGTGATCACCATGTTGTTCGCGTTGGGATCGTAGGCGGCGTCGACGGTGCCGTCGGTGTTGAGCCGGGCGAGGCGGTTGCGCAGCACGGTGGTCGTGGCACCGTTCGGGCGCAGTCCGGTGAACGAGCCGCCGATCAGGATCTTGCCGTCCGACTGAAGGAGGATCGCGTTGACCGTGCTGTTCGGGTTCGGGATGAACGCCGTGTCGAGCGTGCCGTCCGCGTTCACCCGGGCAATGGCGTTGCGGGCGACGGCGGTGCCGTTCGGGAAAGTCGTCGAGGTGGTGCCGTCCTTGTTCGTGGTGACGACCGGCGTAAGATCCACCTCTGGGATTAACCGGGAAAAGATGCCGCCGAGGAGAATCTTGCCGTCCGACTGCACGGCGATCGTGTAGACGTTACTGTCGGCGTTCGGATGAAAGGCCGTGTCGAGCGAGCCGTTGGCGTTGAGCCGCGCGACATAGGGGCGCGTCACGGGCGCGGCGGCGCCGATCGGCTGCAGCGTCGTGAAGCTGCCGCCGAGGAGAATCTTGCCGTCCGACTGGAGCGCGAGGGTGGCCACCTGCGCGCTGGCGTTGGGGTTGAATTCGGAATCAATCGTGCCGGAAGGATTGAGCCGCGCGATAAAGTTGCGCGTCTCGCCGCCGATCGTGGTGAACGCGCCGCCGACGAGAATCTTTTGATCCGCAGCCTGGACGAGCACCGCCAGCACCGGGCCGTTGAAATCCGGGGCAAACGAGGCATCGACCGAGCCGTCGGCGTTGAGCCGCGCGAGGTGATTGTGCGTGACGCCGCCCACGCTCGTGAACGAGCCGCCGATGATGAGCTTGCCGTCACGCTGCACGGCCTCGGCGAGCGGGCGGCCCGCCGCATCGAGGCTGAAGGTCGCGTCGAGCGAGCCACTCGGGTTGAGACGTGCGACGCGGTTGCGCACGGTGCTCGACGTGGCGCCGGCCGGGATGAAGCCCGTGAAATAACCCGCGATGACGATTTTGCCGTCCGGTCGGAACGCGAACGCATCGACGACGGAATTCACGCCGGTGGTGAAGGTGAGATCGACCGTGCCGTCGGGCTTGTAACGCGCGAGGTAGGGTCGGCTGCTGACCGAGGTGCCGGCCGACCAGACCTGGTTGAACGCGCCGCCCGCGAGAATCGAGCCGTCGGCCTGCACCGCGATCGCGGCGACATTGCCGGAGGCGTTGGAGGTGAACCCGGCATCGAGCGTGCCGTCCACATTGAGCCGCACGATACGGTTGTGGGTGATGGCGCTCGCCGTGCCGGCCGGCTGGACCGTGGCAAAATCACCGCCGACGACGATCTTCCCGTCGCGCTGGATCGCGAGCGCGGTCGCGCGGTTGTCGAGGTTGGGATTGAATTCGGAATCGAGCGTGCCGTCGGCATTCAGCCGCGCGAGGCGGTTGCGCGTGGTGGCCGCGCCGCCGTTGGGCGCGAAGGCCGTGAAGCCGCCCGCGACCACGATCTTGTTGTCGACGTGCTGCGCGAGAGCGAAGACGAGATTGTTCGGGCTCGGATCGTAAGTGACATCGACGACCCCGGCACCGCTGAAGCGCGCGAGATTGCGCCGCGTGGCGGTGGTGGCGCCCGACGCCACCGTGGAAAAGCTGCCGCCGACAAACAAGGTGCCGTTGGGCTGGAGCAGCAGCGCGTAAACCTGCGCGCCCGCACTCGTGATGCCGGCGGCAAATGGGTCGAGCGTGCCGTCCGCGTTGAGCCGCGCGAGGCGGTTGGCCGCGGTGGTGGCCGCGGCGCCGTTCGGCTGCGCGGTGGTGAAGTCGCCGCCGACGAGGATTTTCCCGTCGGGCTGGAGGACGAGCGCGCGGGCTGGGCCGTTGAAATTGGGATTAAACGTGTCGTCGAGCGTGCCGTCCGCGTTGAGGCGCGCCATGTTGTTGCGCACGCCGCCGGCCGAGCCGTTCGGGCGCACCAGCGAGAACTGGCCCGCGAGGATCAGCTTGCCGTCGGGCTGGAGGGCGACCGCGTAGACGTTGCCGTCCACGTTGGGATCGAAGCCGTCGGCGGCGGAGGGAGATTGGGCAAACGCCGCGGTGGCCGAGGCCAGCAACACGACACGGAGGCTCCGCCACGAACGTGCGGCGGACCGGAAAAGCGAGGCAATGGGCATAGTGAGAGGTCGGATAAGAAGTCACGCGCGCGGCCTGCGCAAGACGGATAACAGCCATCTAAGGGCCGGTGTTCCGGGAAAAACAAAATGTGAATAACTCCGCACCGAATTGAGACGCATTCCGCCCGCCTAAGTTTTTCGCCGTTGGCTCGTTTTCTGGTTCATGCACTCTGCTTCCCACCTCATGAAACCTCTCCGCGTCCTTTTCGCCCGCGTGCTGCTTCCCACGCTCCTTTCCACGTCGTTCGGCGCGGTGATCCCGGCCAAGTCCAGCATCACCGCCGTCACCGTCTACACCGATCGGGCCGTGGTCACCCGCTCCGCGCCGATCGAGCTCGCCGCAACGGGTGTCACCGAAGTGACGTTCGAAAAACTCCCCGCCAACCTCCTCGATCAGTCCCTGCAGGTTTCCGGCCGGGGCGCCACCCAGGTCACCATCCTCGATGTCGCCGCGCGCGCGACCTACGTCGACTTCACCCCCAACGATCGCGTGAAGGCGATCGAGGACGAACTTCGCGGCCTCGCGAAACAAAAACGCGTGCTCGACGACCGCGCCGCCGTCCTTGCCCAGCAGGAGAAAACCCTCTCGAAACTCGAACTGGCCGCCACCGCCGCGCCCTCCAAGGAAGGCGCCCCCCGCCTCTCGATCGAGGAGTCCGTCAAGTTGCTCGCGTTTCTCGACGAACAGCGCGGCAAACTCGCCACCGAAAACCAAGCCCTCGCCACCCAACTGGAGGACCTCGCCGCCAAAACCGACGCCGCGCAACGCTCCCTCAACCAGCTCCGCGGCGCGGGTGGCCGCGGCTTCAAGGCCGTGACCGTCCGCCTCGACGCGGCTACCGCCGGCGCGTTTGAACTCGCGCTCAGTTACGCCGTCCCGGGCGCGAGCTGGGCGCCGAGCTACGACGCGCGCGTCAACTCCAACGAAAAATCCATCGCTCTCTCCTATTCTGGCGTCGTGCGCCAGAATACTGGGGAGGATTGGAAGGACGTCTCGCTCACGCTTTCGACCGCGCGGCCGAGCATGGGTGGCGCCGCGCCGGCCCTCACGCCGTGGGGTCTCGACGTATTCTTGCCGCGGCCGATGCCCATGGCGGACGGCACCGTCCGAATGGAAGCGTTCCAAGTCTCGAACGGCGGGCGACGCGATGCGCCCGCCCAGTCCAAGGCGCTAAACATGCAAGCCTTCACCTCCAATGCACCGGGGGCCCCCGAGGCGCTGTTGGAAAAAGACGCGGGCTTCGCCGCCGCCACGATGGAAGCCGCCGCCACCAGCGCATCCTTTAAGATCACCTCGCCCGCCAGCGTGCGGAGCGACAACTCGCCGCAGAAAGTCCCCATCACGACCATCGCGCTCGCCGCCAATCCGGAATATCTCACCACGCCGAAATTGCAGCCGGCCGCGTTTCTCACCACGAAGGTCGTCAACGCGTCCGATTTCCCGCTGCTCGCCGGCACGATGAACGTGTTTCTCGACGGCACGTTCGTCGCCACCAGCACGCTCCGCACCGTGATGTCCGGCGAAAAATTCGACCTCGCGCTCGGTGCCGACGAGGGAATTTCCGTGAAGCACAAACGCGTCAACCGGTTCGCCGAGGACACCGGTCTCACCAACAGCGGCAAGCGCGTGACCTACGAATACCTCATCACGATCCAGAACAACAAGAAGACGGCCGCCCGCGTAATCGTCGCCGATCAGCTCCCGATCTCGCGTCACGAAAAGATCGTCGTGAAACAGCTCGCGCCCGACGCGAAGGAAGCGAAGCCGACGCCCGACGGCGCGCTGAAGTGGACGCTCGAACTGAAGCCCGCCGAGAAAAAAGAAATCACCCTGAAGTTCTCGATCGATTATCCGAACGACGTGCAGGTCGCCGGGCTCGAGCCGTGAGTGCACGGCGATTAGCGGATTGCTTCCGGGCACCGGCGCACGATTCGTAAACACGCGCCGATGCCGATACCCGTTGCGAAAAAACTCCTGCTGATTGCGTGGGATGCCGCCGAGTGGTCGCTGCTCTCGCCATTGCTCGACCGCGGTGAATTGCCCAACTTCGCGCGACTGATTGCACAGGGCACCCTCGCAAGACTTTCCTCCCTCTCGCCGCCGCTTGCCGGACCGCTTTGGACCACCGTCGCGACCGGCTTACGGCCCGAGCAACACGGTGTCCTGAACGACGCTTCGCCAGCCCGCGAGCGCCACGGCTCCGCACTTTGGGAAACCGCCGCGAAACACGGCCTGCGCTCCATCGTTATCGGCTGGCCGGCCACTCATCCCACCACGCCGCTGGAAAATTCCGTCGTCGTCTCCGACGCGTGGCCGCGCGCCGTCGCGCCACGCGACCAGCCATGGCCGCTGCCCGACGGCGCGATTTTTCCGGAGCGGCTGCGCGAAGATCTCGGCGAGTTGCGCGTGCATCCCGGTGAATTCGCGCGAGACGACCTGCGAGTGTTCGTGCCCGACATCGCCGAGGTGGACGAGCGCGCGGAACCGATCGTCCTCGTGCTCGCGCAGCACCTCGCCGCCGCGACGAGCGTCCATTGCGCCGCCACTTATCTTTTGGAAAACGAGTCGTGGGATTTCGCGGCTGTCCACTTCGCGGCGCCCGGCGCCATCACGCGCGACTTCCTCGATCTCGCGCCGCCGCGGCTGCCGCAGGTGCCGGAGAAGATCTTCGCGCGCTACCACCGCGTGATCGACGAGACCTTCAAGCTCCACGATCAAATGCTCGCGCGCCTGCTCGAGCTCGCCGGGCCCGACGCCGCCGTGCTGCTCTGTTCCGCCAGCGGCTGGTTCACCGGTGCACAGCGCCCCGCGCTCGCGCCCGGCGAGCACGCCGAAAACGTCGGCCGCCAACGCACCGCCGGCTGGGCCGTGCTCCGCGCGCCCGGCGCGAAGACCGACGATCTCCTCTACGGCGGCAGCCTCCTCGATCTCGCGCCGACCGCCGCGTGGCTGCTCGGCCTGCCCGTCGCCGCAAATCTGGCCGGCCGCGAGTGGACGCACGCGTTCGAAAAACCGCCGCCACTCACGCGCTTGCCGGCAGAAAAAATTTCGCCCGTCCCCGACGCGCCCGCTCCGACCGGCGACGACGAGCCCGCGCGCGAACGCCGTTACGCACTCGCGCGCTACCTGCTCTCGGCGGGCCGCGCGGCCGAGGCCGCGCCGTTGCTCGCGGCGCTCCATCTCGCGTGGCCGCACCGCGCCGGCCCGGCGCTCCATCTCATCCCCGCCCTCGCCGCGCTCGGTCGCGCGGCGGAAGCGCGAGCGTTGCTCGACGAACTCGCCGCGCGCCCCGAAGGCGGGCTCATGCCGCGCGAGGGTCGCCGCGCAAAATTTTCACCGCAGTTCGACTTCATGCGCGGCGTGCTCGACCTCGCGGAGAACAAACTCCCCGCCGCGCTCGCGCACTTCGAACGCGCGCTCGCCGCCGGCGCGCAGTCGCCCGAACTCCACGCGAATCTCGGTCGCGTTTATCTTGGCCTTCGTCGAAACGCCGACGCGCACGCGGCCTTCACCCGCGCGCTCGAAACCGACGCCGACAGTGCCGCCGCGCACTACGGCCTCGCTATCGCCAGTTATCGCCTGCGCGATTTTCCTGCCGCCGCGGATCACGCGATGGAGGCCGCGTCACGTCGCACTGAGCCGCCGGAATTCCATCTGCTGCTCGGCCTCGCGCTCGCGCACAGCGGCCAACGCGCCCAAGCCATCGCGTCCCTCCATCACGCGCTGGCCCGCGCACCGGGATTGCTCGTGGCCCATCGCGCGCTCGTCGCGCTGCACCGCCACAAACCCGCCGAGTCGTTTCAAGCCGACGCGCATCGCCGGGCCGTGCAGGAGATTTTTGTCCAACGCCGCCGCCGTTTCATCCCACTTCCCTGAGGTAAAATCCTCTGCGACGCCACTTGCCTTATCCGCGGGGTTCCGGCTGCATTCCCAGCCATGAGCACGCCGCCCACCCCGTCGCGTAAATTCGCGCGTTACGCCACCGCCTCGGCCGCCGCTCTCGGTGGCGCCGCTGCCGCCCACGCCCAGTTCACCGGTGCGTATGCCCTGACTCCACCCGCGGGAGGAACCTACACGAACGCGGGAATTTCGGGGACCTTTGGCGCTTTTACCGGCTCTCAATCGTTTTTTGCCGGAAGCGTGACTCTAAACACAGGATTGGCGGCTGATAGTGTCGCGCTTTCATTCAACACGGCTGATGTGTCAATTAGTTCCATCCAACTCCTCGGGAATCCCGCTGACCTTGCCTACATTACATTTAATTGGTCGCTCACCGGCGTATCGGGCAGTCCGGTCGCCGGTTATTACGCCAATGGCTCTTTTACGCCATTCTCTGGTGCGAGTGGTTCGGTCTCCGTTACCCAAAATGCCGGTGGCGGTTCGTTTGGATTCCTTCTGAATAGTAATTACACGGTCGCCAATACGACGCTCACGATTTCCAATTTTTCGGCGATCCCGGAGCCCGGCGCCACGACTCTCCTTGCCGGCATCGCGTCGCTCGGCTTTGTCGGCCTGATGGCCGCGCGCGCGGCGCGTCAGCGCAAAGCTGCCCGAGCCGCCGCCTAGCTGTGAAGTTTCAGGAGGTTGTCCCTCCGAGTCCTGCCTGAGAGAGATGGGTGTGCAAAAGAAACATCCAACCCAGGAGGACTCGAAAGGACATGCATGCCAATGCCCGGACCACCCCGCGTAGTCGAGCGGACATC
>JBBRLB010000132.1:0-16122 GCA_038231575.1 Opitutales bacterium
ACGTAAATAATTTTAGCCTCCTGATGACGAAGCCCGAGGGCGGCTACACCATCGAGGTCACCGGCGGCGGCGCGGGCCGGCACGATCAGTTTTACAGTCTCCAGTTCGGACGCGCCAACGACTGGAAGGTAAAAATCTTTTTCAACGAGACGCCGCATATTTTCACCGACAGCTACAAATCGCTGTGGAAAGGCATCGGCACGGCGAACCTCACGCTCTTGCCCGGTCTCACGCCCGGCGGCACCGCGTCGACGCCCACCGACAATGCCAACATCATCGCCGCCGCGACCGGTGCCGCGCCGATGTCGCTCGGCCTCACGCGCAAAAAAGGCGGCGTGCGCGTCGACGCCACCCTGTCGCCCACGTGGAAAGGCTACGTCAGTTACTCGCTCGAACGGCGCCAAGGCGCGCGGCCCTTCGGTGCCGTCTGGGGCAACAACGGCGGCACCGCGCCGATCGAAATCGCCGAGCCGATCGACTACGACACGCATGAGATTCTGGCCGGGCTCCAGCACGCGAGCGGACTGAACGCGTTTAACTTCCGCGTCTCCGCGTCGCTGTTCCGCAACCGGATCGATACGCTCACGTTTCAGGAGCCGTATCGCATCGCGCCGCAGGGCTTCACCACGGTGCCCGCCGCCGGCGCCTACACCCAGGGCCGCCTCGATCTCACGCCGAGCAACGAAGCCTACAACGCGCGCGCAGAATACACGCGATCGCTGCCAGATTTCTTCAAGGGCCACTTCACCGCCGTCGTCTCCGCCGGCACCTGGCGGCAGGACGACACGCTGATTCCCTACACGACCATTCCCAATCTCACGACCGCCAACATCACGCTGCTGCCCGGCGGCGCATGGGACACCACCGGCGCGCTCAGTCGCAAATCCGCCGATGCGACGATCGACACGCGGCTCGTCGATCTGACGCTTTCGCTCCAACCCACGCCCGCGCTCAACGTGAAGGCGAAGGCGCGGGTGTTCGAGACCAACAACAACACCGATCCGTTTCTCGCCGTTAATCCCAACGCGATCTACCTCGACGCCGATGCCGCCACGGCCGGCAACCAGTCGCGCGGCCTCACGTTCGATGGAGTCACCGGGGTCTGGGGCCGCCCGCTCAACGACGCCAGCGGCAGCGGGTCGCTGCTGATGGCGGCGAACGCGAATCCCGCGGGCAACATCCCGATCAAGAGCAACCCCTACTCCGCGAAACAATACCGCTTCGGCCCCACGGCCGAATATCGGTTGAACAACACCTCGAATCTCACGGCCGGCGCTGAGCGCGAGATTATGCAGCGCCGAAGCCGCGAACGGGCGCGCACGTGGGACGACAAATACAAACTCGGCTACGTGAATCGCGGCCTGGGGGAATCCAGCTTGCGCGTCTCCTACGAATTTGCCCAGCGCCGCGGCAGCCCATACGTCACGAACTACTACGACGATTTTCTCAGCTCCGCCCTCGTGCCGATGCCCACGACTGTCGGCGCCAACGTCACCAGCTGGGCCGTGCGCAACAACAGCGGCTTCCGCAGCTACGATCTCTCCGATCGCGATCAGCACACCGGCAACATCCGCCTCGACACGATGGTGCGGGCAAATTTGGACGCGGGCATTTCGCTCCAAGCCAAAGCCGCCAAATATCCCGACGCCGCCTACGGGCGCACGCGGGACGACCAGACCTCCGCCAATCTCGATCTCAACTATCAGCCGTCGCCGCGCCAAAATATCTACGCCTTCTATTCCTACCAACTGGGCCACCTCCAGCAGGCGTCCATCGTTCCCACCGGCACCGTCACCATCGGTCAGGTCACACCGTTCGGCATCGTCACGCCCGCCAATGCCGCCGAGCTTGGCGCGGCGCCCGGCGGGACATTTTATCCGCTGATCAACACGTGGACCGCCAAGAGCACGGATCGCAACCACGTCCTCGGGGCCGGACTCAAGCAGGAGATCGGCAAGGCCAGCCTCAACGTCGATTACTCCTACGCGACCGGCCGCACGCGGATCGGCTATACCTACACGCCCGGTGGCGCGATCAGCGTTGCCAACGCCGCCTTCGCCGGCAGTCGCCCGCCCGACCTCGCGACCGATGTGACTTACCTCGACGCCAGCCTGCGCTTCCCGCTCACGGATCGGCTCACGGCCCGCTTGGTTTACCGCCACCAAAAAGAATCCATTCGCGACTGGCATTACCAAAACCTCGCGACCACGCCAGTGGTGCTCGGCGGCGCCGGTGCCGCCGCCGTGCCGACCGCCATCATTCTCGACGGCGGCCCCCAAAGCTACCACGTCGAATGGTTCGGCGTGATGGTGCAGATCAAACTTTGACGCTTGGCCGGATGCGGGCGAGCCGCCCGCGCTCACCGGCTCAGGAAATTTCCAGCACGCTCACCTGCGGCCGGCAGTTGAAGCGCACGCCGTGCAAGTTGCCGATGCCGCGCGTGACGTGGAGCCAGCGATCCGGCCAGCGATGCAGGCCCTCCACATCGCGTTTGTCGACGACGGGCGCGAAGGGCGTGCCGAGGAAAGGCAACCGCACTTGGCCGCCGTGCGTGTGATCGCAGACCATGAGATCCCAATCGAACAAGCGCAGCAGGTCTTTCGCGTCGGGATTGTGGCTCAGTAAAATCCGCGTCACCCCGCGACGCGGCGGCGTGCGGGCAAACGCAGTCCCCGGATCGCACAGGCCCGACCACAAATCACCCACGCCGATGAGTTGAGGCGTCCGGCCTTTCACCTGGAGGGCGCGGGCGTCGTTGTGCAGACACGTGATCTGCGCAGCCCGCCGCAACGCGAGCGGTTGGCGATGCACGCGGAGTTTCAACACCGACCGTTTTTCAATCGCGTGCTCGCGAGCGCGCCCTCGCTCTGGTGGGACAATCGCGCACCGCTCTGTGCTGCCCGAGGCGTCTCGCGCTGGGCTGCACGCGCTGTTCACGTCTGGTGGGCCGTGATTTTTTCGACGCGCGTCGAAGTCGTCCCATCAGTCTTGGTGGTCACCGTAGTGCGGCGCATTTCGTTGCGGCCGGCGATCACCACCGTGGTTTCGTAGGTGGTGGTTTCACCCGCGAGACCGGTGGTCGTGCCGCGCGCGATATAACCACGGGCGGTGCGCTGCAGGGTCTCGGTGAAATTGACGGAGTGGCCATCGAAGTCGGTCATCGTGCCACGGGCGACGAAGGTGCCATCAGCCTTGCGCACGAGGTTGGCCTCGCGCGAGGCGACCTGGCCGTCGGGGTTGACCTCGGCCTCGTTGAGCGTGCCCGTGCCGCTCGCCGGATCCCATTTTTGATCGATGGAGCTGATGGCGGTGACGCCCCCCGGCACGACGAGCGTGCCGCGGAAGACCGATTCGGTCGAAGGCGCCCGGGTGGTGGCGTTGGGCAGCGCAACGGCGCGGACGCTGTTGCGCCCGGGTGGCGGGCTCAGTCCGGGCGCAGCGTGGGCGGTCTTGACGAAAAACATCGAGACGCCCGCAAGAATAAGGGCGGAGACAATTTTGGAGGACGGGAGATTTTCTTTCATGAGCGAAACGGGTTCGGGCGGGGAGACGCAAACCCGCCCGGCATGTTACTCCGCCGCGGCCCAAGAAATTCAGAAAATTCGCCGTGCCGGCGTAACCATTCCCGCAAGCTTTCGTCCGCGCGCGGGCGCAGAACACGGGCGAGAAAATCAGCGCGTTTGACGTAACTTTTCTCCGGCAGCCGAGCCGCGAACCGTGGAGGTCGTCGGCGCTGAGTCCCGTGCGTTCGCCGATCGTGCGGCCCTGAAATGCGGGCGGCTCATTTAGTGCGCGAGGCGGAAAAAGTAGATCACATAGAAAATAAACCACGCGGCCAGAAGCAGACGGCGCCACGCCGGCAGCGATAATTGATCGCGCAATGCGCGCGCCAAAATCCACGCGCAGCCGGTCGACACAGAAAATCTTGTGAGTCGCGTTACCGCCGAGATCGCGACGAACAGGGGCAGGGAAGCGTTGCTGTCGGCCGCGGACAGAACATAGAGTTTGTAAGGCCGGCCGGTGAATGAGCCGCGAAACAAGGCCAGCCACTCGTCGGCATCGAAGTCGGCGCGCGCGGTGTGGGCCAAGGCTTCCGAGGCGCCGGGCACGGCCGTGATCCAGTCGTGCGCAGCGGTGGGCGAATGGCGCGCAAACCAAAAGAGCAAGATTCCTCCGAGCAGCGCGCCGGCGAGAGCCGCGAGGCAGGCGAAGAATCCGTCGCGAAATCGGGGCAGGGCGCGGTAGGTGGTGAGCACATCGGGCACGATGAAGAAGAGCGTCGCTTCCGCCGCGCCCCAGAAGCCCGCGGCGAACAACCAGCGCGCCGACCGATCGGTGGTGCCCGATTCGGCGAGGGGAGAATTCACTGGGCGGCGCGATGGGCTGTCAGCGCGGCTTCGCGCAGGGCACCGCGGGCGCGGTTGATAATCGTCAGCGCCAGCAGGATTATTTCAACCGCGAGCAGCCAGTTCGTCCAGCGACCGAGCGTCACGCCACAGCCGGCGAGCAACGCGAGCAGGCCGAACACGAACGCGCGATCGCTTTTGCCGGCCGGTCCGTCGTAGCGACGGGTGGCGCCGATTTGCACGGCGACGACGCCGGTCATTTCGCTGATGACTGCCAACAGCACCGCGCCGACGACGAGCGGCGCCGAGATTGTGCCGAGGCCGGCGAACGGCAGGTAGAGCAGCGCATCGCTCAGCACATCGCCGACTTCGTTGAGGATCGCGCCGAGGCGGGATTTTTGGTCGAACTCCCGCGCGAGCATGCCGTCGATGGCGTTGAGCGCCATCCGGACGAAACAGGTGATGGGCACGGCGAGGAGCACCGCGCGGGAATCCGGCCGCCACCAAAGCGCGCCGCCGGTCGCTGCCGAAAGCATAAACGCGGCGACGGTCACTTGATTCGCGGTCACGCCCGCGGCCGCGAGGCGGCGAACCAGCGGACGCAGGAGTCCCTGAAAAGCCGGCTTGAGTTGGTAGATGGTGGGCATCGCGGCGGCGAGTTAGGTGAAGTAGTAGCGCACGAGGTGGAAAAAGACGGGCGCGGAAAAGCACAAGGAGTCGATCCGGTCCATCATGCCGCCATGGCCCTCGATCAGTGCGCCGTAATCTTTCACGCCGCGGTCCCGCTTGATCGCGGACATCACGAGGCC
This sequence comes from Opitutales bacterium, assembly GCA_038231575.1. Lineage (GTDB taxonomy): Bacteria > Verrucomicrobiota > Verrucomicrobiia > Opitutales > Opitutaceae > CAITWF01. Next base: position 5,156 of record JBBRLB010000132.1, read on the forward strand.
GCCGAAGAAGCCGAGGATCGTGATGGCGAACGCGAGCAGCGCCGCCTGCCACCAATTGAAGGGCGTGGCCCACCACAGCGCCGAGCCGAGCGCGCTGGCGGACAGGACGCCGCCGATCAGTCCTTCCCACGTTTTCGAGGGGCTCAAAACCGGCGCGACCTTGTGGCGGCCGAAAAGTTTTCCCCAGACGTATTGGAGCACGTCGCTCGACTGGCCGACGAGCACGAGGAAGAGCAGGAGTTTCGCGTTTTGGGCGTGGAAACCGGGAATCTCCAGCATCAGCAACGCCGGCACGTGACTCAGGAAATACACGCACACCATCAAGCCCCACTGAATTTTTGCGGTGCGTTCCAGGTAGTGGGTGGCCTCGCCGCCCACGGCGGTAAAAATGGAGGTCGCGACAAACGCATAGACGGGGACGAAGATGGTGAAGAGTTCATACCAGCGGATGCCGGTGAGCACGTATTGAAACGGCAGGACCAGGAAAAACGCCACGAAGAGCGCGACATGGTCCGATGGCCGCGACGGCGTGAGCGTGATGAACTCGCGCAGCGCCATGAACGACATCAGCGCGAACAGCACGACCGAGCCGAGGCCGCCGGTCACGAGTGCGAGCGCGAACACACCCACCATCACCCACCAAGCGCGGACCCGGGCCGCGAGATTCTGAATGGTGGGCGACGGTCCGGCGGCACCGGCGCGGGCCTCGAGCACACGGGTCACCAGACTCGAGATCACGAGCGTGACGAGGATGCCGCCGAGCAGCCAAAGCAGTTGCTGATCATGGAGAACGTTCATGGAGGGTGGAGCGCGAGGAGGCTGTCGCGGGCGCGGCGGAGAAAAGCTTCCTTACTTTCGTCAGTGCCGAGCTGGATCGGCGCGCCGAGTGCGACCGAGGCGATCAGAGGCACGGGGAGGGCGCGGCCTTTTGGCATGATGCGATTCAGGTTGGCGAGAAACACGGGCACGAACTGCGTTTTGGGCAGCGCCCGCGCGAGGTGATGAATGCCGGGCTTGAACTCGCCGACCGAGAGACCGTCGCCGCGCGTGCCTTCGGGAAAGACGAAGAGCGAGTCACCCGCGGTGAGGGACGCAGCCATCGCGGTGATGGGATTGTTGGCGACCGTGACTCGCCGGCGCTCGATCAGCAGCGCGTGAAAAACATCGCGCGCGAGCCAGCGATGCAGCGCGGTTTTTTCCCAATAGTCGCGGCCCGCGACCGGCCGGGTGCGGCCGCGCCACGCTTCGGGCAGCGCCGACCACAGCACCGCAAAGTCGAGATGACTGGAGTGGTTGGCAAAAAAAACGGCCGGGCCCGCGCTGGGCAGCGCATCGGGCGGCAAGGGGCGGACGCCGCAGAGGCAACGCACGAAAGTCGCGAGCGGACGGCGCGAATTCACCCCGCGCAGCCTGCGGGTCACGACGACCGAGTCAATGAAGGAGGCGAAGCGTGGACTCGCTTGGTGGTGGCGGACGTTTACCCTAAATCCACTCCGGCTCGGCGACGGTTTTTTCGCCGGGATTGCTACCGGTGTTCACGGTCGCGGCGGGCTCGAGCAGCAGCACGCTCACTTCCTCGTCTGCGACCGGCCGGTGTTCGACCCCGCGCGGCACGACGAGCATTTCACCCTCGTGCAGCTCGACCGATCGCTCACGAAATTCCATCCGAAAACTTCCGGCCACGACGAGGAACAGCTCGTCCTCGTTTTCGTGCTGATGCCACACGAACTCGCCGCGAAACTTGACCAGCTTCACGTGCTGGCCGTTCAGCGCCGCGACAATCTTCGGCGACCAGTGGGCCGAGAAGCCCGCGAATTTATCCGCGAGGTTGATCTTTTCCGGGATTTTCATCGGGCGGCGTCTCAGCGTCGGCGATGACGCGGCGGGCCGCGTCGGCGTCCTCGTCCTCGACTTGCAGGCGGATGCCGGAGGAAAACAAAAACTGCGGCGCGGCGTTGGCGGTCATTTCCTCGGGGAGAAAAGCCGTGATGCCGGAGTGGTCGAGGAGTGACTTGAGGAGCTGGGCCTCGGCGATGTTCGAGCAAGTGGTGATGGTGGTCATGGCGCGGGGTGGGGCTACTTCACCTTCGCGCAGACAAGGCAATCGCGCAACTCCGGTCCGAGGGTCGGGCACGTGTGCCAGCGGCGCAGCAACGCCTCGCGCGCCATCCCGGCTTTTTCCATTACGCGCACCGAGGCGGGGTTCTCCACGTCACAAAAAGCCCACGCGCGAAAAATTTCCGGTTGCGCCAGCGACCAGTCGACGAGGGGCGTGAGCGCTTCGGCGGCGAACCCGCGATGCCAGAATTTTTTCGCGAGCACATAGCCGAACATGGCCTTGCCGCCGTCGAGCGTCAGCCCGATCGAGCCGATGGGCGTGTCGGTGCCTTTGAGGCAGAGCAGCCACGCGAAGGGCCCGGCTCCTTTTTCCCAGTGCGCGGCGCACTCCTGCAGAAAGACGGCGAGGGGCGGCACACGCGTGTAGGCGCGCCAGCTCAGATAGCGCGTGACCTCAGGATCGCTCGCATAGCTGGCGAAGACGACCTCGGCATCTTCCGCGCGCGGCGGGCGGGCGACGAGCCGGGTGGTGGCAAAACTGGCGGGCGGACGGAGCATCCGTTGAAAGCTCAAAGGCCAAACGCCCAAACGCCAAAGAAAATCCCATGTCGAAAAACGGCCAGCCAGCGGCCCGCCGGAAATTCTTGGCGTGGGGACGGGTGGCGTTGGGGGCTTACGGCGCCGGCGGTTGATACCAGTCCCCGCGGATCCAGTCGGCGACGAGTTCGATTTCCAGCGCGGTGCGCATCTTGGCGGCGCCGAACGCCGGCATGCGATCGTTGCGTGGGCCGAAGAATCGCTCCTGCGCCGGATCGGAAATGAACGCCACCAGCCACTCCCGCGAACCAAAGCCCGTCAGGTCCGGGCCGGTGCCATCGCCGTCGGCTTCGTGGAATTTGTGGCAGTCGGTGCAGCTCATCGTGGAGCCGGCCAGAAGTTTTTTCCCCTCGGCGATGATCGCGGCGTCGCGTTGATCGAGCGCTTGCTGGGATTTCAGGCCGGCTTCGGCGGAGAGGGCGATGACGACTTTTTCCAGATCGGCTTTCAACGGGGCGGAAAATTCGGCGACGTCGCCTTTCACGAACTTCACCATTTTTCCCGCTTTGAATTTGGTGCCGCCGAAGTAGTGCGGGCCATCCACTCGCGTCGGATCCAGCAGGCCCGTCAGCCACTCGCGGCTCGCGAAGCCTTTCAAATCCGACGCCGAAATCGGATCCTTCGGCCGGCCGCCGGAGCCGTCGTGGCCGTCGAAACGATGGCAGCTCGCACAGATCTGGCCGTAGATTTTCGGACCCTGGGTCAGGGCGTCGTGGCGCAAGAGCGTGACCGCGCCGGTGGTGGGAATGCCCGAGGGGGAGTTCGCGAGCGCGACCACGCGCTCCGCGTCGCGCTCGGCCGCGGCGACGGCCGCGCGGTATTCCGGCCGCTGCCCATCCTCGTGCACGGCGAGCCAGGTCAGCAGGCCCACTCCACCGAGCATCGCCCAGAGAAAGCTGACGTTGAAGCGATGGCCAAGTTTCCAGCGGCCCACGAAGGGCATGGCGGCGAGGACGAGCATGAGCAGCCCCGGAATCACCATCGCGCCGATAATTTCCGTGCCGCCGGGAAAATATTTCAGGAGCTGAAAGAGAAAGAGAAAATACCACTCGGGCCGCGCGGCGGAGAATTGCTCCGACGGATCGGCCGGCGCGCCCAGCTCCGCACCGTGGTAGCGCAGAATGAAAAACAGCACAACGGCCAGCACCGCGAGGCAGGCCACCGCATCGCGAAACACCTGGTCCGGCCAGAACGGTGCGTCGGGTTTTTTCTTCGGCTCCTTCGGCGTGAGGCCGTGGCGGCGAAACAGGTAGATGTGGCCGACGATGAAAACGACAATCAGCCCGGGAATGAGGCCGGCGTGCAGCGCGAAGAAGCGCGTGAGCGTGTGGTGGCCATACTCGGTGCCGCCCACGACGAGTTTTTGCACCGCCGGGCCGATCACCGGCGTGATCGCGGCGATGCTGGTCGCGACCTTGGTGGCCCAGAAGCCTTTCTGATCCCACGGCAGCAGATAACCGGTCAACGACAGCGCCAGCACGAGCAGCAGGAGCGCGACGCCCGACCAGAAGTTGACCTCGCGCGGCGCTTTGTAGGCGCCGTCGATCACTACCTGCAGAAGGTGAAACACCAGCAGCACGGTCATCGCCTGCGCCGTGTAGTGATGCAGGCCGCGCAGGAACCAGCCGCCCCACATTTTGTGCTGAATGAAGTAAACGCTTTCCCATGCCGTCTGCGAACCGGGGCTGTAGGCGAACCAGAGAAAAATACCCGTGATGACCTGGAGGCTGAAGCAGAACGTCAGCGTGCTGCCCCAGACGTAGCGCCAGCGCGCGCCGCCGGGGACGTTTTCGAAGAGCGCCTCGTGCAGCAGCTTCTTGTAGCCGGTGCGCGCGTCCGCCCAATGGAGCAGCGCCTTCATGACACCGGAGTCTTCTCTTTCACGCCCGCGCGGAAGTTTTTGAACTGCACCCAGATTTCCGTGCCATGGCGAATCTCCACCGCGAGATCATCGAGGGCGCGCGGGCTCGGGCTCTTCGGGTCGAGCACCTTGCCGTCGAGGGAAAAACTGCTGTTGTGGCAGGGGCAGTGAAAGCAGCTTTCGGCGCCACGAAAATCCACGAAGCAGCCGGCGTGGGGACAGACGACATTGAGCGCGCGGACTTGCCCGCCGGCGAGCCGCTGCAGATAAACGGCGCCCACCGGGACGTTGGGCGTGGTGTTCCACGCGTCGATGCGCGTGGCGAGCACGGGGAATTTTTGCGGCGCGCCGTTTTCCTGAAGTGAATCAAGCGAGGCGACCAGCACGGCGTCGCCGTTGGCCGTCTTGCGCCGCAAGGGGTCGAGGAAAACGAACAGTCCCGCCACCGGCGCCGCGAGTGCGAGCGCGCCGCCGATGAGCACGGCGCCGACCTTGGTGAAAAAATTGCGCCGATCGGACGGCGGCGGAACGGGGGTTTTATCCATGCCAGGAGGAAGAGCGGCCGGACCGGCCGTGGTGGGGGATGACGAACGAGCCGACCGATCGTTTCAAACGTAAACCGAAATGAATCACGCGACCCCGGTCGCTTCCCGCACGAGTGCCGCGATGGCCGGGGGCAAGCTGAGGCCGAGTGCCAGTCCCTGCGCGCGCGCACTCATCTTGCGCCAGGTCTTGCGGAGAATATCGACGAACTTCCCGCGCGGATAGTCGGCATGCTGCGCGGCGAAGGCCTCGATCTCGTTTTCCAAAAACACGAGGCACGCGGCATCTTCGAGCGCCTGGGTGCCGGCATTCGTTTTCAAACCTGTTTTTGAAACCCACGTCGCCACCTCCGCCGCTTCGTTCGCGTGCACCCCGGCTTCGAGCAGCAGAGAGCGCGCGCGTTCCGCCTGTTGGGTATAGAGCGAGCGCCGCCAGTTCAGGTAGCCGACTTTGCCGGCGGGGAAACTCGCGCGGGGCACGCTCCAGCGTTCGAGGTGCTGGCAGCGCGCCGCGAGCCGCAGCAGCGCGGGCGCGGCGGAATCCAGTTTCGCGATCCACGCTTCCATGCGCTCGGCGTAAACCAACTCCGCGGCGCGTCCATCGGCCGCGCGCGTCGGATCGGCGGAGTGAGCGGCGTCGATGAGCGTGCGAGCGAGGGCAAGAGGGTCCATGGCGGGGCGGAGTCGAGGCGTTTCTCCGCGTCTGCGCAAGGTCGCGGACTGTCAGCGGCCGAAGCCGGTTGCGCGCGGCCTGGGACGCACGATGCTGTCCCCGTGAAAACCCCGTCACAATTTTTATGGGCTGCGACCTTGCTGGCCAGTGCCACGTTCGGCGCCGAGGTGAAGCGTCCGCCGAACATCCTCTTCATCATCGCCGACGATCTGCGGCCGGAACTCGGCTGTTACGGCGTCGAGGGCATCCAGACGCCGAATATCGACGCGCTCGCGGCCCGCAGTGTGCGTTTCAATCACGCCACCGCCCAATATCCGCTCTGCAACCCATCGCGATCCTCGCTGCTCACCGGCCACTATCCGACGCAGACGGGCGTGATGGATAACCGCCAGTGGTGGGGCCACGCGCATCCGGACTACATTTCGATTCCGCGCTGGTTCAAAGATCATGGCTACGCCACCGCGCGCGCCGGGAAAATTTTCCACGATGGCATCGACGACACCACCGCGTGGACCGAAGGTGGCCAGGAACACCGCTACGCCGCCGACGCCTCCGAACAAATCGACGGCCCCGGCACCAACGTGCCGCGCCGCGCCCCCGCCGATCCGCAGAGCGGTTCGGATCGTTTCGTCGTGCTGCCGGGCGACGGCGAGACCTACGCCGACTACCAGCACGCCTCGACGACGATCGCGCTGCTCAAAAAATATGCGGGCCAGGAAAAACCCTTCTTCATTGCGTGCGGCTTCGCGAATCCGCACAGCCCGCTGCGCGCGCCGCAGAAATTCTTCGATCTCTATGACGTGAACAAGATGACGCTGCCGGCCGACTTCGCGCCCCACCCGACTGTGCCCGCGGGTTTTCCCGCGCTGAGCGTGGTGCCGCGCAACACTGACCTTTTCATCGGCCGCGAGGCGAGCGAGGCGCAGGCGCGCGAGATGAAGCGGGCGTATTGGGCCGCGACATCGTTTATGGACTCGCTGGTGGGTCGCGTGCTCGCCGCGCTCGACGCCACCGGCCAGCGCGACAATACCCTCATCGTTTTCTGGGGCGACCACGGTTACCACCTTGGCGAAAAAGGCCGCTGGTCGAAGGCCTACTCGCTCTTCGATATCGCCACGCGCACGCCGCTGCTCGTCGCGGCGCCCGGCATCACCCCGAAAGCCGGCGCCGTCTGCGAGCGTCCCGTCGAAATCATCAACCTCTACCAAACCTTCTGCGATCTCGCCGGCCTGCCCGCACCCGCCGGCATCGAGGGCGTCTCAATGAAAACGCTGCTCCGCGATCCCGCGGCGCAATGGGATCGGCCGGCCTATTCGGTCGTGCAGTATCGCGGTCACCTCGGCCGCTCCGTCTCGACCGCGCAGTGGCATTTCGCCGAGTGGGATCGCGGCGAAGGAGGTGCGATGCTGCTCGATTGCGTGAACGATCCCCGCGAGCTCACCAACTACGCCACCGATCCCGCTCATGCCGCCGAACTCGCCGCGATGAAGGCCCTGCTGGCGAAACTGCCCGAGCCGGCGAAGACCCAATAGCGCGAGGCGATCGCGTCTTATCCGCGCGTCCACAGATCCGCGCGGAGTAAACCCCATTCGCTCGCCCGACGGCGGGCGAGGGTGAAGCCGTGGGAGCGCAGTAAATCGTCGGGTTCGGTCACGCGGCGCGCGCGCACGCCGGCGAGCGGGCGGAAGAACGCCTACAGCAGCGCGTGCACCGCGCGCGCGATGACGCGCCCAGCCGCGCGCTGGCACCGCGAAGTCGGCATTGAGCCACCGCGCCTGCGGCCGCAGCCCGCGCGCGAGCACGGCGATCACAACGGCGAGCTCGTCGGGGGGAAAGCAATCGAGGAAAAAATTCGTCACGATCGCGTCGAAGTGGCCGGCGGGCGGCTGCCAGTCCGGCAGTGCCGCATGCACGAATTGCAGTCGGCTGAGATCGAGGTGATCGCGGCGGGCATGGGCCAGCGCGGCCGCAAGCATCGGAGCGCTGGCGTCGACGCTGACGATTTCCGCATGCGGAAATTTCCGCGCGCACGCGCGCAGAAAATGGCCAGGGCCAACGCCCACAATGAGAATCCGCTCGCAGCCCGCCAGCGCATCGATCCACGCGGTGCGGCAGCGTTGGAGCCGCGGGCCGGCGAGCGCGCGCTCCATCCAGGTGTAGTGCGGCGCGAGCCGATCGAAACTCATGTCGACGCCGTGGAACGCCACACGCAGCCCGATACGACGGCTCCGACCGCGTAGGCGGCGACATCGAGCCAGTCGCCGGTCGCGCGCTGGATGAACAGCGGCGCGATCGCCTCGGCGGCGATCGACCAGACGGCGAAGTGCAGGCCGATTTCGCGCCACGAGGGCGAAGTGTCCGTGGTGCGCAGGCCGATGCGGCGTTGCAGCCAGAGCAGGAGTGGCAGCGCGGCGGGAATCAGGAGCAGGTCGTTGAAATGGCCGCGCATGAACGGGCCCGCGGCCCAGCCAAGCGGGCGCAGCAACCAGCGGTTGAGCGCATAGCCGCCGCACGCCAGCGCGCACAGCGGATCGCGGGCGTAGCCAAAACGTTTCACAGCAAACCGGCGATCAGCAGACCCGAACCGAGGGCGAGCAACACGCGCAGGACAAACGAAGGGAGCGGTGGCAGATGAGACAACATGACGAAAATAACCTGATAATTTTTTCCACGAGGGCAAACCCGGCGCGCACCCGCCACCGACAATTACATCATCACCGCCGCTGCATTAGCTCCACGAACAGCGCCTCGAGCCGCGGCACATCGACCGACCGCACGACCAGGACATCCGGTTCGCCGAGGCCCGGTCCGCCGCCCACGGGCCAGCTCAACGTCGCGCCATACGCCGCGCCGTGGTCGATGGCGGTGTCCATCGCCAGCCGCACCGTGCTTTTTGCGATGGTGGGCTCGAGAAAGACGGCGGCGGCGGTTTCGTCCCACAGCGGAAAGGCCCCGCCGGGAAAGCGCGTGAGATATTTCGCCACGAGCGAATTACCGGCGCCGGCGCGTTTCGCGAGTGCGGGGGTGAGCTTCGTGTTGGCGCTCGCATCGAGCGGCACGACGGTGATTTTTTTCCAGCCGGCGTGCAGCATGAGCCGCGACGCCTCGGGATCCCAGCGGACGTTGAACTCGACGCGCGGGTTGTGGATGAACTGCAGGGAGAACTCGTCGGCTTGCTGCGCGCCCGGGTTGAACGAGCCACCCATGAACACCAGCTCCTTCGCCGTCGCCGCGAACGTAGTGTCGAGCTGCGCGGCCAGCGCGAGGTTGGTGAACGGCCCCAGCGCGAGAATCGTCACTTCGCCGGGAAATTCGCGGACCTTCCGCCCGAGAAACGCCGCGGCGGTTTCGGGGAGCGGCGACATCGTGGGGTCGCCTTCGACGAGCGGCGGCACGGTGTCCGCGGCGTGGTAGCGCGTGCGATTGATCGTGTTGGAGTCGGGCCAGACTTCCGTCCATGCGCCCTTGTAGGGCAGATTGCCGTAGAGTTTTTCCCACCGCTTGGTCTCCTCCGGCGAATTGATCAAGGGGTTTGTCGCGCCGGCGACGACGGGCACCTCGGTCCGGCCGACGAGCTCGAGCAGCCGCAGCGTGTGCGCGGTGTTTTCCTTCTGCCAGCCGTCGCCGCTCACGGTCGTGATGCCGATCACTTCGACGTCCGGTGCCTGCAGCACCATGAGGATAGGCTGGAGATTGGGGCCGCCGGGACCGAACGCATCCTGATCAATGATGACTTTACGCTTCGGCGCGGCCACGGCGGCGGCCGTCAATCCGCTCACGATCACGATGACGCTCCACCCCAGAAAACGCGTGCGCATCACCCCAGCGTTGGGGCGAATATCATCGTGGAGCAATCTTGCGCTGCGGTCCGGTGAATCCGACCGGTGGTCTTAACCGGTCTTCAAATTCTTAATGAAAGCCTGCGCTTCGCGGATGGAATTTTCCATGTCGGCGATCAGGCGAGAGATGTCGGCCTCGAGTTCGCGGTGGGTGGAGTCGAGCGAGGCGAGGGCGCGGGCATTCAGATTGTGTTTCAGATAGAGCACTTGGTCGCGAAAGGTCGCGAGCACGGGGTCCATCCGGCCGGCGGCGCGCTGCATGAGAGTCATCAGCGCATCGTAGCGGCGGCGCGTCTCGTCGAGCTGGCGCTCGCTGTCTCGGCGCAGCGTGGGGTTGGCATACTGGCTGAGTTCCTGTTTCCACTCGCGAAACAGCGCCGTCGACACGTCTTCCACGGCGGCGATCCGTTCACGCACGTCTTTCGCGCGCGATTCGCTGCGCGTGAATTCACGGTTTAGTTCGTCGTATTTCCGCTGGAGGTCGCTGCCGTCGGCCTTGGTGACGATCAGGAAATGTTCGAGCGCGCTGGCGAACTGCTCCTTGGCTTTGGTCTGCGCTTCCTGCGCTTTTTCCACGCGGTCAACGAGGATTTCCCGCTTCGGGAAGCCAATTTTTTCCATCGCCTGATAGTAGGCCCCGGAGCACCCGGCCAGCAGGAGGGTGAGCGCGAGCGGCAGTGAACGAAAGACAGTTCTCATTTCATACCCGACCACGAAAGCAGACGCCGGTGCCACGCTCACTGCGGAAGAGATCCGGCCAGCCTGAATCCGGATCAATGCGGGCCAGCCGCCCGGTTCGCCGACGCACGATGCCTGCCCTCGCCAGCGCTGCCGTGGCGAAAGCGATCGCCACACCGGGCGGCTCGGGAATCGCGCTGACGGCGTCCGGGGATAAAGTCGCCGCCAGGTAGAGTGGAACGATGCTGTGATCCGACGGATCCGGTGTCGTCGGATAAACGGCGGCGGAGTCGTCATAAACCGAGCCATCGAACTGCAATTTTCCGCTGAACGTATCGAGGTCGAAGACCGGTCCATCGTTGGAGCCGTTCAGGATTTGATTCGTGCCATTGAAGCCCCACGTGACCAGCGCATATTGACCGGCGGGCAGCACGAGGCCGGCAAAAACAACGGAGCGAAGGCGAGTTCGTTGCGAATTCATTGGGAGCGGGAACAGGACCGGTGGTCGTGTCGCCCACGACTGGGGAGTTCCGCGCCTCGGGCGATTTCCCGTTTCGTGATTGTCCCACGGGAGGCTCCGAGGCGGGCCACGCCTAGACTTTTTTCTGTTTCCAGTCGCCGCGGCGGAAAAGCGCGCGGCTCCACAGCGCGAGGACGGAAAACGAAACCGGCACCGAAATGAAAACGCCGATCGCGCCGAGCCCGACCCCGTGGGAAAG
>JBBRLB010000133.1:0-15978 GCA_038231575.1 Opitutales bacterium
CACGCGTAGCGGCCGCTCGGCGCGGCGTCGGCGCGGCGCCGGCACTCGTAATGCACGGTGCCGTCGCGATTCGACGCCGCCATGCGCGCATGGAAATAGGGCAGGTGAAAAAAGCGCTGCGCGATCGCCACGGCGAGCGGCTGGTTGCAATCGAGAGAGTAGAACCAAACGCCGGGCCGGCCCTCGGCGTCGTGCACGTAGGTGCGGACGTTGAGCTCGAGAAACCAGGAAATCCACGGCAGCGGCGGCAGCCACGCCGGCCTGATCCGTTGCATGAAAAACGGCACGAGGCCGAGGTAGGCGTTGCCGTCAAAGGTGTCCACGAATAGGCCTTTTGGCAGCGTCGCTTGGATCGCGCTCGGGTCGATTTTCCAGTGCAAGAAGAGCAGTTCGTTCCAACGCTGGTAGCCAACCGCCGAAGAGGCGGGGGATTGCCGCAACGCCAATCTCGCGGCTAGGTCTGGCGAAGTCACTCCAGCTTGGTCGACGACCACGGACGTTTCCTGCTCAGATCGTCCCATGGCCAGCGGAGTCGCGCTAAGCGATCGGCATCGTCCTCAGAAATGCGCCGAGGGCGAAGAATGACGGCGCCCACAGGCCGACGAAAATCGCGAAGCGTTCGGCGCGCGCCGAGATCACGGCTTCGTCTGCGGTGGTGCGCTGCTCGTCATCGGAGGCAAATTTGACACGCACCCAGAAGTAGATGGACAGGGGGATGGAGAGAAAGCCCAGCACTGCGCAAGTGGAGCCGAGGAGGAGGAGCGTGTCTTTGGACATAGGGGTAAAGGGAAAGTTAGAATAGTATTAGTCTTGCCGTCAATTCGGACGCGTTACGGAGGGAATGACAGTTCAGCGAGCAATCGCCCGCACCGGCACGTGCACCTCAAAGCGTTTGAGGAATCCGGGCGTGAACGGCCCGCTCCAATAGACCCCGTAAGGTGCTCCGGCCGCTTCCACATCCTTGCGGGTCGCCAGCCAGACGAGCAGCTCATCGCGGGTCTGCGCAAAATTCTGCGCGGAGTAGCTGCCGCGGGCCCCGAGACTCGCCACCGCACGCTCCGGAATCTCCACGACCTCCACCCCATTCGCATTCCCCGCGACTTTGGCGCGCTGACTTTGCGCCACCCAGAAATACATCGCCGCATCGTCGATCTTCGCCTCCACCGGTGTCGTCATGGCGATGTCGTGCGCGGAGATGTAGTTGAACAACGGGCGAAAAAGACCGTTCGATTGGTCGAAATAATTTCCCTTGCCGGTCGATTTTAGCAGCACCCCGGCGGGCAGGGTCTTCAACTCCGGCACGCCGACGGGGGAAGGGGGAAACGCTTGTTCGGTGGCCATGAGGGATGCCGTGAAGGCGAGCAGGAGAATAAATTTCAGCATGAGAGTTCGGGTTTGCTAGACTTGCGGCGCAAGGCTTTAAAAAAATTAAACCGGGGCTAGAAAACGAACCGTCGGACTTGCCGACCAATTCGTCTTCCGGCCCCGGGTGCGTGCTTTCGTTTCCGGTCAACCGGACTAAATTCCCCGCAGATTACGGGAGGATGACGGTGTCGACGACGTGGATGACCCCGTTGCTGCCGACCAAATCCGTCGCGACCACTTTGGCGTTATTGACCATCACGCCCATGCCATCGGCCTTCAGCGTAAGCTTCTTGCCGTTGACGGTGGGGGCCTCGCCCGACTTCACGTCGGCAGCCATGACCTTGGCCGGGACGACGTGGTAGGTGAGAATCGCGACGAGCTTGGCTTTGTTTTCCGGCAAGAGCAGCGACTCCACGGTGCCCGCGGGCAGCTTGGCAAACGCGGCATTCGTGGGCGCAAAAATCGTGAAGGGACCGGCACCGCTGAGGGTTTCAGCGAGGCCCGCGGCCTTAACCGCCGCGACGAGCGTGGTGTGATCGGGAGAACCGGCAGCGATATCGACGACCGTTTTGGTCGCGGGGCCGGCGACGAGGCCGGAACAAAGGAGGAGTGAGGCGAACAGGGAGCGGAGCTTCATGGGAACGAGTGGTTTTATTTTTGGATGATGCTGGACCAGTTGGCCAAAGGGCCACGGTTGTGTGTTTCAACGGGTGGGGGTAATCGGCGGATGCATTTATTTCTCGCGCCGCTTCGACCCTCGATTCCGCGAGAACATGGCGGCCATTTTTCCACGTTGCCGGCCTCACTCTGGCGTTGCCCGCGCTCGCCTGCTCACCGGTTGGCAGGATGAGGATGGAGTCGGTGCGTGATTGCTCGGCGATCTGGCTCACCACTTTGAAGCCCGCGAACTCGCCGCGCTGGGTGAGCGCGGTGACGGATCGGATCGCGCCGGAGGCGGAGGTGCCGATGGAGGGTTCGTAGATGAGGGCGAAGGGGCGGGTCCACGCCTCGCCGCGCTGGCGGATCGCGAGCACGGGCGTGGGAGCCTTGTCGTAGGGTGCGGGAGCTTCCTTCGTGAGGGGAGCGAGCGCCGCGGAATATTCACGGCCCTCGGCACCGGGGATAAAGAGGTGCATCGAGGCGGGCGTGGAACTGCGCGGGGAGCGCGGACTGCGAGCGGAAAACGTCGACGTAGTAGCCGGAGGTGGCGGAGGTGCGCACAATCCCGACGAGTCGCTCCTGCCCGGCTTTCGCGCCGGGGCCGCGATCATCGGCGAAGCGCGTGAGCGTGAACGAGTGATTCGGTGAGACCGGCGCGGCACCGACGGCGGGTTCGAGGGAAATTTTCTCAACGGAGTTGATGCCGAGGTTCACCCAGCCGCCGTCGCTGCGGCGAGGGGGCGGCGCGAAGCCGCGATCGAGCGGCGTGAATCCGGCGGCGTCACCGAGATGCCATTTACCGACCATGCCCGTGGTGTAGCCGGCCGCTTGCAGGCGCGCCGGCAAAGTCTTCGCGGCCAGCGGCAGCGGACCGGTGGCGTTGGTCAAATCCTCGACGCCGTAGCGGAGTTGATAGCGGCAACTCATCAACGCGGCGCGCGTCGGCGTGCAAAACGAAACGTTGGCGTAGGCGAGGTGGAGGGCGTCGGCGGCGCGGAGAAACGTCGTGGGCGGGAGCTTGCTGATTCTGCGACGGGCAGCATGAACGAGACTTTCCGGCAGTGGGAGCCAAGTCCACAGGCCGGCTTCACAATCGGCCTCAAACTGAGCGCAAAAATTATCGAAGTCGGTCTGCGGCACCGTTCCTTCCCTGAGCTTGCGATGAAACACGGAGGCCACTTCCGCCATCGCGTGAAGGCAACTGGCCGCCGGCTGGGCGGTAGCGAGAAAGTTCCTGACCCGCTCGGAGTCCGGCTCGTCAACGTAAAACTTCGCGATGTAGACGGCGTCCAGATAGATCATCGTCCGTCTCTCATCTCGGAGATGATCGCCGTGGAATCCTGACCACCGTAACGCTTGTGCATGATGGCCGCATATCCGGGCAGCAGCTTGCGAGTGAGGAAGGGATTCGCCACCGGCGCGGCGGGCACCGGCACGATCTTCGCGACGGCCCGACCGTTGTCCGTAAGCACGATGGGTTCCTGCTCGGTGGCCTTTCGCACCCAGAGGTCGGTGTGCTCGTGCAGTTCGCTAATGGAGATGGCGGTCATGGTGCGGAAGCGTGCCGTGCGGACCGTGCTGTTGCAAGTCGCGGGAGGGCACCGCACACGTTTTTCACTGGCACGGTTGGGGGGCGCATCGAGTGACATGCCGAAGCAGGCGACGTCACGCGCTGCGTTATCCCATCTCCCCATGGCCCACCACGAATTCGATCATCTGAGCGCGACGCGTCCGCATTGGTGGTTGGTGTTTGCCGCCACGATTGGGTCGTTTGTGACGGAGGCCATTGGGTTTTGGCACTTTCGCCGGGACATGGTGGCGGGGGCGGATGATTCGCTCGCTGCGGCCTTCTATTCCGCGCTCCAGATATTCGGCCTTCACGCGTCGCATCTTCAGGCAACGAACCGCTGGGTGGAATTCGGAGGATGGAGCGGAGTCCTTACCTTGCTCGCGACCATCTGGTTCGTGCTGTGGAAAAAGACTTCGCCGGGAGATTCTCGAGTTCCGCCGGTAGCTTTGGACCGGCCATACGATTACGATTAGCCACCGATGGGTGACCAACGATTCACCGACGATACGCCAACGAACGACCACCGAACAGCTACCGAACGACCGACGAAAAACTGGCTGCCCGACATGGATTCGAACCATGACTAGGCGAGTCAAAGTCGCCTGTGCTACCATTACACCATCAGGCAGTGAGGTGAGGATTTGCTACGCTGCGCCCCGCACCTCCACCGTCAAGGCCCGAAACGAGGCGAAGATATTCTAATTCCATCGTCCCTCGCAGCGCGGCCCCGTGCCCGCTGGCACCCGCCCTGCGTGGGGTGTTTCCCGTTCCCACCATCTCGGGCATTGACGCCGATTTTTCCCAATCGTTTCATCTCTGTATGCGTGAACACAAGCCGGTCGATCCTCGGGCCAAATATAAGCGCGTCGTCCTGAAGCTTTCGGGTGAGGTTCTCCGTGGTGGCAAGAACGGCGATCCCATCGATGCCGCCACACTGGAGAAGGTCTGCACCCAGGTGAAGGAAATCCACGATTTGGGCGTCCAAGTCTGCGTCATCATCGGGGGAGGAAATATTTTCCGCGGCCTCAACGGCGTGCAGCGCGGCGTCGATCGCACCACCGGCGACTACATGGGGATGCTCGCCACCGTCATCAACGGCCTCGCGCTCATGGACTGCCTCGAGAAAATCGGCGTCAGCACCCGGGTGCAGTCCGCGATCCCGATGAACCAGATTGCCGAGCCGTTCATCCTGCGCCGCGCGATGCGCCATCTCGAGAAGGGCCGCGTGGTCATCTTCGTCGCGGGCACGGGCAATCCCTACTTCTCGACCGACACCACGGCCGCCCTCCGCGCGAGCGAGTTGCACGCCGATATCGTCCTCAAGGCCACGAAGGTCGACGGCGTTTACGACAAGGATCCGAAAAAACATCCGGACGCGGTGAAATTCGACTCGCTCACGTTCATCGACGCGCTCAAGCAGCGCCTCAACGTCATGGACTCAACCGCCTTCTCGCTCTGCATGGACAACAACGTCCCCATCCTCGTGTTCGATCTCGGCGACGAGCACGCCATCTTCAAGGCCATCACCGGCGAAAAGATCGGCACGCTGGTCCGGAATTAGTTTGGGCTGAGAACAGCGCGTCCCGGTCGGCGCTCGCTCCGCACTCGCGCTCCGGTGCTTTTTCGCTCAACTCTCAACCCTCCCCTCACCACTTTTCCCTCCCCATGTCCCACCCGATCCTCGCCGAAGCCCAAGCCAAGATGAAAAAGACCGTGGACTACACGCTCCACGAATTCAGCTCCATCCACACCGGCAAAGCCACGCCCGCGATGGTCGAGAGCGTGATGGTCGAGGCCTACGGCACGATGACGCCGCTCAAGCAATGCGCCGCGATCTCCACTCCGGATGCCCGCCTGATCCAAATCCAGCCGTGGGACGTCAGCCTCATGAAATCGATCGTCAAGGGCGTGCAAGAGGCGAATCTCGGTTTCAACCCCATCCCGGACGGTAAGGTCATCCGCATCCCGCTCCCCGAGATGAGTCGCGAGCGCCGCCAGGAATTCGTGAAGACCGCGCACAAGCTCGCCGAGGACGGCCGCGTCCACGTGCGCAACGTCCGCCGCGACCTGATGGAAACCCTCAAGAAAGCCAAGCTCCCCGAGGACGAGGCGAAGCGCGTCGAGAAAGACGTCCAGATCGCGACCGACAAGGCGATCGCCGACATCAATTCGCACCTCGCGCACAAGGAGAAGGATTTGTTGACGGTGTGAGGCGCGCGTTGCGCACCGGTCATCAGTCAAAGGTGATTGGTCATCGACACCTGTGATCGCGTGGACCCATGGCCCATAACCCATCACCTCTCACCCGTGGCGGCGCCACGCCGCGCCGCATCGTCGTCAAGCTCGGCACGGGCGTCCTCACGTCGGCGACCGGCGAGCTGAACACGGCGCGCATCGCCGCCGTCTGCTCCGAGATCGCGGCACTGCGCGCGCGCGGCACCGAGGTCATCGTCGTCTCCTCCGGTGCGGTCGGCCTCGGCATGAGCGCGCTCGGCCTCGCCAAGCGCCCCAAGGATCTCGCGAAGAAACAGGCGTGCGCCGCCATCGGCCAATCGCGGCTCATGCAAACCTGGCAGACGGGCTTCGCGCCGCACCGGCTGACCGTCGCGCAAGTGCTGCTCACCCACGACGACCTCCGGGTCCGCGCGCGTTATCTCGGCGTGCAGGAAACCCTGCGCCAGCTCATCGGCTACGGCACGATTCCGATCATCAATGAAAACGACACCGTCAGCGCCGCCGAAATCAAATTCGGCGACAACGACACGCTGTCCGCGATGGTTGCCTCGCTCGTCGAGGCGAATCACCTGGTGATCCTTTCGACGGCGCCCGGCCTGATCGATCTGAAGGGCACGAAACAGATCATCCCCGTCATCGCGCGCATCACGCCCGAGATCGAGGCGATGGCGGGCGGCACCACGAGCGAAACCGCGGTCGGCGGCATGGTGTCGAAAATTTCCGCCGCGCGGCTCGCCACGCGCGCCGGCTGCGGGGTGTTCATCGCGAGCGGCGCCGAGCCCGAGATTCTCGCGAAGCTGTTGGGCGGGCGCGGGCCCGGCACGTTTTTCGTGCCGAGCGGTCTGCCGCTCGACGCGAAGAAACGCTGGCTCGCGTATTTCCAGCGCCCCGCCGGCACGATTTTCGTCAACGCCAACGCCCTCCCCGCGCTGCGCGATCACGGGCGCAGCCTGCTCGCGGTCGGCGTGACCGGCGCGCGTGGCGAGTTTGCCGCGGGCGACATCGTCAATATCGCCGGCCCGGACGAAACCATTTTTGCGCGCGGCAAGGCGGGCTTTTCCCACAAGGAAATTCCCGCGCTCGCCGGCCGGCAGGGGGATGTCCTCGCCGCCTTGCATCCCGCGCGCAAGCGGCTCGAGGTCGTGCATCGCAACGATCTCGTGTTGCTGTAGGCGGAGCCTTTGGGGGCGGGGTTTACGCCCGCCTTTGATCGCATGGCGGCATAAACCCCGCCCCACAGCTCCCGAGCCACCACTGCCCCATTGCGGCTCCGACCCACGCTCGGGCCGCGAGTTTCTTCGCCCACCCAGCCGATTAACCAACGCCGGGGTCCGAGGTCAGAGATTCTTGAATTCGGGTTTATCTGGGTAATCGGTGGTGAAAAACTCCGCGGCAGGATTCTCTTAAAACTTTCTCTTTGCGCCTTCGCGACTTTGCGCGAGCCTCGGACCTTTCATGGATTTTGCCTCGGACCCTCAACGCTCACCCGACGGAGTGCCGCCCATCGACTTCCGCGCGTCGCTCAACGACGAGCAGTTTCACGCGGTCACAGCCGAGCCGGGCCCGCTCCTCGTGCTCGCGGGTGCCGGTTCGGGCAAGACCCGCACCCTGACCTACCGCGTCGCCTACCTGCTCTCGAAAGGCGCCCGCCCGAGCGAAATCCTCCTGCTCACCTTCACCAATAAGGCCGCGAAGGAAATGCTCCACCGCGTGCAGGATCTCACGGGCGTCGAGCCGGGGCGTTTCTGGGGCGGCACGTTTCACAGCATCGGTCACCGCGCGCTGCGCATGCACGGCGAGGCGATCGGGCTGCCGCGGTCCTTCACGATCCTCGATGCCGAGGAATCCGAGGGCGTGCTCCGCGATGCCGTCGAGGCGAGCGACCGCACGTTCTTCAAAGACAAAACCCACCCGCGCCCCGGTCCGCTGCACTCGCTGCTTTCGATGGCCCGCAACACCCAGCTCCCGCTCGACGAGGTCATCACGCGGTTCTATCCACAGCACGAGGGCATCATCGAGCGCGCCCCGCTCTTCGCGAAAAAATACGCCGAGGCCAAGCGCACCGCCAACGTCGTCGACTACGACGATCTCCTCGAAAACTGGCTCGAGCTCCTGAAAAAATCGCCCGAGACGGCCGCCTATTTCTCGCACCGTTTCCGCCACGTCCTCGTCGACGAATACCAGGACACCAACACGCTCCAGTCCCAGATCGTCGATCTGATCGGCTCGCATCACCAGGTAATGGCGGTCGGCGACGACGCGCAGTGCATCTACACTTGGCGCGGCGCCAACGTCGAAAACATCCTCACGTTTCCCGATCGCCATCCGGGCACGGTCATTCACCGCATCGAGACGAACTATCGCTCGACGCCACAAATCCTCGCGCTCGCCAACGGCGTGCTCGAGGCGCAGCCCAAGGGCCGCGCGTTCGACAAGGTGCTCCGCCCGCATCGCGCGAACTCCGAGAAACCCTATTTCGTGCAGTCGATGGACGGACGCGAACAGGCGCAGTTTATCGTGCAACGCATTCGCGGCCTCGTCGACGAAGGCTGCTCGCTCGCCGACATCGGCATTCTCTACCGCGCGCATTTTCAGGCACTCGACATCCAACTCGAACTCTCCCGCCTCCAGATCCCCTATCAGATCACGAGTGGCGTCCGCTTTTTCGAGCAGGCGCACATCCGTGATCTCGTGGCGTTGCTACGCTTCGTCTACAATCCGTCCGACACCGCTGCGTGGAACCGCATCGCCGTGCTGCTACCGAAGGTCGGCGACAAAAACGCGTCGAAGCTCCATGCCGCCGCGCTCGAACACGCGAAGTTGATGCAGCAAAACTTCCTCGACGCCCTCGACACCGACGACGTGAAGTCGAAGGTGCCGAAGGACGCGAAGGAGGAATGGCCCAAGTTCGTCGCCTCGCTCCAGCAAGTCGCCGATATGATGCGCACGATGAAACCGCACAACGCCGTCGAAATCGCGATTGACGGTTGGTATGGCGACTACCTGAAGGGCGCGGTCTCCAACTACGTTTCCCGCCTCGACGATCTGAAATCGCTCATCGGATTCGCGAGCCGCTACGAGGAGATGCAGGAGTTGCTCGCGCAAATCATGCTGCTCAACAGCGAGACGAGCGACCGCTCCGCCGATCCCGACGCCGATGCCCTCCGTCTCACGACCGTGCACCAGGCGAAGGGCCTCGAATACGCCGCCGTCTTCCTCATCGGCCTCGCCGATGGCAGCTTCCCGCTGCGCCGCGCGATCGAAGCCGGCGACGTCGAGGAAGAGCGCCGCCTCTTCTACGTCGCCGTCACCCGCGCCCGCGATGAACTCTATTTGTGTTTCCCGAAGGTAAACACGAAAGGCGGCCCCGTGATGCTCCAGACCCCGAGCCGTTTCATTCAGGAACTCGATAGTGACCTTTATCAGCCGTTGCGAATGAAGCGAAGTTACGGGTGGTGAGTGATGGTTCAATATGAACGAAGATGACCGTCAATTTTCGAGGACTCTACCGCCACTTCAGAGCGCGATTCTCCGGTTCTCCTCGCCGATTTTATTCATCGATGAACGCGCGGACAACACCCTGAGCGCGATCGGCGGCACGGCGCTTTTTTGGCAATCAATCGAAGGCAAGTTTGTCATCACGGCGTGGCACGTTTGGTCGGAACTCGTGAGACAATCGCATCTACCGGGAGGACGCATGAGCGTTGGGATTCCGATCGGAGCGAAAGTCATTTCCCTGCTCGATGCCAAGATTGTCGATCATGATGAAGATTTAGACATCGCTGTGCTCTTTTGCCCGGGATTTCAAAAAATCGACATGTCAAACAAGGCGTTTCATCAAACAACAAGCTGGCCGCCAACCCCACCTCACGATGAAGAAACCGTCGGCTTTATCGGTTTTCCCGGCGAATTGAGAAAAGTGCGTGGCATGACACTTACGTGCCCGTCGATATATTGGGAAGGGCCTTGCCAGATTGGAAAAAGTGGAAGCTACCTGATGCTCGGTGCTCCTTTTCTCCCTAGGCGCCGCGTAGACCATGTCCCTAATGCTCCCGAGGTGTCCGACATAGGCGGCGTTAGCGGAGCGCCCGTATTTGCGCTTCGGAATGGGAGCCCTCAGCTGATTGGTCTCGTGAAACGAGGCACGGAAAAAGCGGGACTTGAATCATCGATTCAAGTTACCCCAATCTATCGCATTCGGTCGGATGGGAAAATTCTGCGCGGCGAAGCTCAATAGTGATACCGCAACTGCGCGATCCAAAGCTGCGCGCCGACGACTTTGTAAACGATCCGGTGCTCGCTATCGATCCGGCGCGACCACCAACCCTGAAACGCGTGGCGTAGCGGCTCTGGCTTACCGATGCCGGCGAACGGCTCCCGCATGATTTCTTTGATCAGCTGATTGATCCGCTGGACCTGCTTCGCATCGGTCCCTTGCCAATGCAAATACTCCTCCCACGCCTTGGTCGAAAACACCAGTTGCGTGGCGGCCATCGGATCAAACGCCCTTCAATTTCCTCACCTTACCCTTGCCGGACTCCAGTTGCCGAATCGACGACAACAGCCGTTTCGCGTTCTTCGGGCTGCGGGTGAGATAGGCCGTCTCGTCGAGCGCCTTATAGTCTTCCAGCGAAACCATCACGACCGCCTGATCGCGATTGCGCGTGATGATCACGGGCTCGCGGTCGTTGCACACTTGATCCATCGTGGCGGCGAGGTTCTCCCGGGCGGCAGTGTAGGTGACGGCGTTCATCTGGACAGGATGCTGTCCATGTCTTCGTCCGCGTCAAGCCGCGGGAAGGGAACTCCGTCTTGCGAAGTCGTTTACCCAGCCCCTGTGTCCCAATAAACGGCCTCAGCAATGCTGCAAACCCGAGCCGCCCCATTTGGCAACTCGACAGCGATCTCGACCAACCGCAGAAGATCAGACGCAGTTAACGGTGATGAGTTGAGGAATCTGCTGACTAGCATCGTGCGTTCTGCTCCCATTGCGCTGTCCCCTCGCCCGCTACCCCATGAAATCCCCACTCGTTCGTCTCGCGTTTCTCATTCTCCTCGTCACCGCGTCTTTCACTCACGCCGCCGACGCCGCCAAATCCAACCCCAAGCCCGTCCGCGCCCTACTCATCACTGGCGGCTGCTGCCATGACTATGCGCTGCAGGCCCAGGCGTTCATCGACGGCGTTAAGAAATTCGGCGACGTAACCTGGACCGTGGTCAATGAAGGCGGCACGACCAAGAACGCCATGATCGCGCTCTACGACAATCCCAACTGGGCCAAAGCTTACGATGTCGTCGTGCACAACGAGTGTTTCGACGCGGTTACCGACCCGGTCTACATTCGAAAGATCACCGAGGCCCACAAAGCCGGGGTTCCCGCGGTCGTCATTCACTGCGCGATGCACACCTATCGAGCGGCCGAGGTCGACGACTGGCGCGAATTTCTCGGCGTCACGAGCCGGCGCCATGATCGTCAGAGCCAGTATCCCGTGACCCCGGTCACGAAGGATCACCCGGCGATGCGCGATTTTCCGGCAACCTGGGTTACCCCGATGGATGAACTTTATGTCATCGAAAAGCTCTGGCCGGGCGCGAAGGCGCTCGCGACGTCGGTCAGCGAAATGGACGGCAAAACCTATCCGTCGGTCTGGGCCAGCGACTACCACGGTGCCCGGGTCTTCGGCACGACTTGGGGTCATGGCAACGCCACCTGGCACGACCCGGTGTTCATCGCGATGATCGCGCACGGCCTGCTCTGGGCCGCTGGGCGCGAAAACTGATTCACCCTAAGCGGGCATCGAAAAAGAGCCTTCCGGTTTGTCATTGCGAGGGAGGCGAAGTCGACCACGGCAATCCTGCCAGAATGCCGGCTGGATTGCTTCGTCGCTTCGCTCCTCGCAACTACAGTTCCAAAACAATGGGCCGTTGGGATAAGGCGGCGCGGCAGCCATTCGAGCGCGAGCTGAACCCGCCCGGTGACTTGACACGACTTCCGGCGCGTCGCGTTATGACACGAGGCGGCGGGTCGTGCTGACTGCGCGGCTTCAGCAACCATCCCAACACCATTCCTCCTTCCCACGCATCGCGATGAGCAGCGTTTTTCCGGAAATTTCCAGCAGTTGGTCAGGTGATTGGGCGAGCAGTTGGGACAGCATGGAGGGCGTGCCCGAGCTGCCGGCGCCGAAAAAAACCGCGGCCCCCGCGTGGCGGCCCGGGCATGTCGCCCTCGAGTGGGTCGGCCAGCGCGTGCCGGGTTTTGCGCTTGCCGCGCTTCTCGCCACTTTCGCGAACTCGCTCGCGGATTGGTTCGGCACGAGTGTGCTGGGCTACGCCCACAGCCCGCTCAGCGGCGTGCCGCTCGCGATCCTGTTTGGGATGATTCTCTGCAACGGCGTCGGCGTGCCCGCCGTGTTTCAATCCGGCCTCGCGGTCTGCATGCGTCAGCTCCAGCGCCTCGCGATCATGCTGCTCGGGTTTCGCCTCAGCCTCGGCATGGTCGGCGCGATCGGCCTCGACGGGTTGCCGATCATCATCGGTTGCATCGTGACCGCGTTGGTCGTGATCCCGTGGCTCGGCATGCACGTGGGCTTGTCGAAGCGCCTCGCGACGCTCATCGCCGTCGGCACGAGCATCTGCGGCGTCTCGGCGATCATGGCCGTCGCGCCGACGATCGACGCCGAGGAGGAAGAAGTCAGCTACGCGGTCGCGTGCGTCGTGATCTTCGGGATGCTCGCGATGCTGGCCTACCCTTACGTCGTGCCGCTGCTGTTCGGCCACGACTACGGCTCCGCGGGGATTTTCTTCGGCACCGCGATCCACGACACCGCGCAGGTCACGGGCTCGGCGCTGTCATTCCAACAACTCCACCAGGCACCCGAGGTGCTCAACACCGCGACCGTCGTGAAGATCATCCGCAACCTCAGCATGGTGATCGTGATTCCGCTGATGTCGGCGATGTTCAACCGCGAGCGCGCCAGCGCCGACAAGAAGAGACCCTTCAGCCAGCAGATCAGGCAGCTCGTGCCGCTGTTCATCGTCGGGTTTCTGGCGATGACGCTGGTGCGGACCATCGGCGACGCGTCCGCGAAACCTTTCGGCGTGCTCGCTCCCGCCACCTGGCAATCGTTCCTGCACGCGATGGACTGGGCTTCGGCGTGGTTCCTCACGATCGTGATGGCCGCCGTGGGCCTGAGCACGGGTTTCGCGCAGTTGAAACGCCTTGGCCTGCGTCCGTTCTTCGTCGGTCTCTCCGCCGCGCTCATCGTGGGCGGCGTGAGCTTCGGATTGATCCGGCTGCGCGGCGCGCTGGGTTTCTGATCCCTGTTTGTTGTAGAACCGGCCGCTGGCCGGTTAGCCCGGTCACCGGCCGGGCCTACAGCCCCAGCACCGGCACTCCGATCAGCAGCAGCGCGCCGAGAAAAATCACCCCGAAGATAAAGCCGAGGCGCCAGAAATCGCGGCGCGTGATAAAACCGCAGCCATAGTAAACCGGCGCCGGGCCCGTGGCGTAGGGCGTGAGGATTCCCATGATGCCACCCGTGAAAACCAGGAGCAGCGCGAGCGTGCGCACGGGCAGCCCGGGCACCGCCGCACCCGCGGCCAGCACGACCGGCAGCACGGCCGTCGTGTGCGCCGTCAGTCCGGCGAAGACATAATGGATCAAAAAATAAAACGCGACGAGCGCCACCACAACGAGCGACGGCGAATGCCCGCCGAGCAGTGCCGCGGCATGCTGGCCAAACCACGCAATGAAGCCGGTCTTGTTTAGACCGTCGGCCAGGTTGATCATCGTGGCGAACCACACGAGCGTGTTCCACGCGGCGCGGTGGCCGAGGATGTCGTCCCACGACACCACGCGGCAGACGACCATCAGCGAAATCGCCATCATCGCGACGAGCGCGGCGTCGAACCGGCTGCCGCCGAAAATCCACAGCCCGAGCGCGAGCACCACGAGCACCGCCATCGTCACTTCGTGGCGTGAAATGGACCCGAGCCGCGCCAGTTCCTGCGCCGCCCACTTGGGCACCTCGGCGCTCGTGCGGATTTCGGGCGGATAGATTTTATAGATCAGCCACGGCAGCGCGAGCAGCAGTGGCGCACCGATCGGCAGGAAGCTCACGAACCACTGGCTCCACGTCACCTCGATGCCCGTGGCTTTTTTCACGAGGTCGAGCGCGAGCAGGTTCGGCGCGACGGCCGTGACAAACATCGAGCTCGTCACGCACGTCGCGGCAAACGCCGTCCACATCAAGTAAGCACCGATTTTTCGCGACGATTCGCCGGGCTCCGAGCCGTAGAGCGCCGGAATGCTTCGCACCACAGGGAAAATCGTGCCGGCACTGCGCGCGCTGTTGGACGGCGTAAACGGCGCGAGCACGAGGTCGGCCAGCGTGACCGCGTAGCCGAGGCCGAGGGTGTTGCCGCCGAGCCGTTGGACGAGCCTGAGCGCGATGCGCCGGCCGAGCCCGGTCTTTTCGTAACCCATCGCAAACACAAACGCCCCGAAGATCAGCCACACGACGCTGTTCGAAAAACCCGCCAGCGCCCACTTGATCGCCTCCGCGGGCAAGCGAAACGACGGATCCGCTTTTTGCGCCGCGCTGAACGGCAGGCCGAGCACCGCGATGAGCGTGACGCCCATCAATCCCACCGCCGCCGAAGCGATCGGTTCCGTGATGAGCGCGATGATCACCGCGGCGAAGATCGCGAAGTAAGCCCACGCGTGCGGCGCGAGTCCTTGCGGCGCCGGACTCAGCGCGATCAGCGCAGCGACCGCCAGCGGAAGGCCCGCGCGCCAAACGAGTGGCGAGAAGTGAGCGCCCGAACGTGTCGCTTTTTCCTCCATCATGTTGAGCGAACGCGAAACATCCCTCTTATCCTCCAGGGGAAGAAACCAGAGATCCTTCGCCTACGCTCAGCGCCTGCCCTGAAACAGCCGAACGGATGACGGTCATGGCGAGCCGACGCGCTGCACGATCGCGTCGGTGAGTTGAACGGTCGTCAGTTTCCCGCCCAGGTCCGCCGTAAGATTCCCGTCGGCAAACGCACGCTCCACCGCGCGGCGCACCGCGGTCGCGGCTTTTTCCTCGCCGAGCCACTCGAGCATCATGGCCGCGCTGAGAATCGAGCCGGCCGGATTCGCGATGCCTTTCCCCGCGATGTCCGGCGCCGAGCCGTGCACGGGTTCGAAGAGCGAGGGATTGCGCCGCTCGGGATCGAGATTCGCGGAAGGATTCAGGCCGAGGCTTCCCGTGATTCCGCCGGTGAGGTCGCTCAGGATGTCGCCGAAAAGATTCGAACCCACGATCACGTCGAATGTGTGCGGGCGGCGCACGAGTTCCAGCGTGGCGGCGTCGATGTGGAGTTTTTCCACGGCCACGTCGGCGTAGTGCGGCGCGAGCTCGGCGAGAATCTTGTCCCAGAGCACGTAGGCGTAGCGCTGGGCGTTGGACTTGGTGATCATCGCGAGCCGGCGGCGGCGCTTGCGCGCGAGGTCGAACGAGAACCGGAGGATCCGCTCGACACCGCGGCGCGAGTGGACGGCGGTTTGCACCGCCACTTCACCCGGCGTGCCCGCGCCGAGCACACCGCCGTTGTCGACATATTCGCCCTCCGAGTTTTCCCGCACGACCACCAGATCGATCGGCTGCTCGCTCCGCAACGGACCGGGCACCCCGGGAAAGGTCCGCGCGGGCCGCACACACGCGTAGAGATCAAACGTCTGCCGCAGCTTGATCAACGGCGCGAGCGTCACGTGGTCCGGCAGCCGCGCGGGCCAGCCGATGGCACCGAGAAAAATCGCGTCAAATTTCCGCAGCGTCTCCAGAAAATTGTCCGGCACCAGGCAGCCGTGGCGTTCAAAATGCGCCAGGCCCCAATCAAAGCGCTCGCACTCAAGATGGAAGCCCCCGAGTTGGCGCTCGGCGGCTTGGAGGACGGTCACGGTGGCGTCGACGACTTCCGGTCCGATGCCATCGCCGGGGTAAAGCGCGATGCGGTAATTCTTCATTCTAGGTATGCACTTCATTCCCCTGAAAATTAGGAACGGCCGGCAGTGGGAGCGGCCGACCGCCGCGAACCGTGCGGCCGAGGACCGGAGCCAGCGCCACGGCTTGCTGCATCAAGCGGTGGAACAACAGGCCGCGGGA
>JBBRLB010000134.1:0-15925 GCA_038231575.1 Opitutales bacterium
CCCGGGGCGTTTCTCCGATGGCGCTCGCTGTTCCGGCAACACCGGCACCCTGCGGAGAATCTGCCGTGCGCTCATGAGATGAAATCGGATGGCCGGGGGGATGCGGTTAGGGCGACTTGCTTGGATCGGCGAGCGTGCCCGACGCGCCGATGTCTTTCGGGAGCGGAGCCGCTCCGACGACTTCGACCGGCTTGTCGAATTCGAGCGCGGCGACCGAAACATCGGGATCGGGAGCGGTGCCGGGTAGCGTGACGACAAGACCCTCGGGTGAAATGGTCGCTGTCACTGCTGCGCCGCCGACGAGCATCCGACCGCTGCGCGTGGGCTGCTTGATATCGGGTAAAAGAATTTTTCTGTCGGCGGGCCAATTCCAGACGTGGACATAGAGCGTGGTCGCGCCGCCCGCGCGCGTCTTGAACGTCGTGCGGCCCCAGTCGAGTGGCTTCGCGTAGAGTCCGCCGCGCGTCGCGTAGATCGCGTTGCCGTTGACCTTGAGCCAGCGGCCGATCGCGAGCAGGCGATCGACTTCGGGCTGCGGGATGACGCCCTCGGCGGTGGGACCGACGTTGAGGAGGTAATTGCCGTCCTTACTCGCGATGTCGGAGAGATTGCGGATGAGTTCCTGCGACGATTTCCAATTCAGATCGTCGGAGCGGTAGCCCCACGATTTGTTGATGGTCATGTTGACCTCGAGCGCGCGGCCGAGCATTGCGCTCGACGGGATGCGCTGCTCCGACGTGCGAAAATCGCCGAGGACGCCGCCGCCGAGCCGGCTGTTGTGAATGAGTTCGGGCTGCGACACGACGAGATCGAAGAACGGTTTCGCGCGCTCCGGCGTCATCGAATATTCGGTGTCCCACCATAGAATGTCCGGGTGAAATTTTTCCAGCAGCTCGCGCACTTGCGGCAGCGCGATGGTTTTGAGATAGGTGTCGAAGTCACCTTGCTTTTGCGTTTCGTCCCACGGTTTGTCGCGGCCCTTGCCGCCGCCGAGATTCGTCCAGTCCTGCGACTGCGAGTAATAGGTGCCGAACTTCAGGCCCTTTGCGCGCACAGCTTCGGCGAGCGGTTTGATCAAATCACGCTTGGCGCCGGAGGCTTTTACCGCGTTCCAATCGGAATACGCGGAGTCGAACAGCGTGAAGCCATCGTGGTGCTTGGTGGTAATCACGACGTATTTCACGCCGCCATCGGCAGCGAGTTGCGCCCACGCGGCGGGATCGTATTTCGCCGCGGTGAAGTCGTTCGCGAACGCCTTGTAGTCGGCGAGCGGGATTTTGCCCTGATTCATGATCCATTCGGCGCCGGTGGGCTTGCCCTGCCAGACGCCGGCGGGCACGGCGTAAACGCCCCAATGGATAAAAAGTCCGAAGCGCGCCTCGCGAAACCATTTCATCCGGGCCTCCTGTTGCGCGGCCGTCTCAGCGCGCACGACGGCGGGCAACGGCGGCAGACCCGCCGCGGCCGGTGCCATTGGGATCGCCGGAGCTTGGGCAAGCGACGCGACAGCGAGCACGGGAAGGAAAATCAGGGTGAAAAGTTTCATGGGGAGGAAGGATCGGTGCGGAAAGGCGCGGCGGGAAAGCCGGCGGTGTTGTAGAGATTGGCACCTTCGGGATAGTTGGCCCACGCGTAGCGCGCTTTGACAGGCAGGGAAACTTCGGGGCTGGTCAGGACGACGGCGTTGCCATCGATCTTGGCATCGGCGGCGACAAATTTTCCGTCCGTGCCGGCGATCTCGAATGTTTTCGGCGGGCCGTCTTTCGCTATGAGACCGCCGTCGGCATGCGAGAATTCCAGGCGCAGTTTGCCAGCGTCACTCGTCGTATCTTCGAGTCGCGGGCCGGAAAATTCGATTTTCCGCCCATAAACATTCGCGAGCGCGATCTGGACGAGCCGCGCGCCGAGCGGCGCTTTATTGTGCGGGTGGACGTCCTTCTTGTCGCCGATGTCGATCGTGACAGCGAGGCCGGTGGCGGGAAGTTTGAGAATTTCTGTCTGCCACTCGCGGACTTGCGGGCTGTTGCTGTTGTTGTCGAGCGCGGCGAGTTGCACGGCGTAGAAGGGGAGTTCGCGGCCCCAGAGCTTGCGCCAGTCGGTGACGAGCAGCTCGTTCCAGCGCGGAAACAATTCGCGCGGCGCCGTGATCGATTCGCCCTGATACCAGAGCACGCCGCGAATCGCGTAGGGGATGAAAGGCGCGATCATACCGTTGAAACAGACCGTCGGGTTGTGCTGATCTTGGGCAGGGTTGGCGCGACCGCGCGGCGCGCGCTTGCCATCGGCCTTCGCTTTCGTCGCGGCTTCCTTAGCGGCGGCTTGTTCCTCGGGTGTCGGTGGCGTGAAACCTTTTACCTGTTCGTCGAAGTGATCGAGCACGGCCTTGAAACCGGAATCACCGATCATCGCTTCGCGGCGAATCCACGCTTGCGCGCAGCTCGCGCCGAAGGCGAGCGTGACGAAACCGACGGGCACCTTGAGTTCCTTTTGCAGCTCGCGCGCGAAGAAATACCCGACGGCAGAAAAAGCCGGGACGTTCGCCGGTGTGCACACCTGCCACTCGCCGGCGACGGTCTGCTGCGGCTCGTAGGTTTTGGTCCCCGCGCCGGTGAACATGCGGATGAGCGGGTAATTCGCCGCAGCGATCTCCTCGTCCTCGTGATCCACGCCGGAAAAATATTTCACCTTCTTCGAGACGACGAACTCCATGTTCGACTGGCCGGAACCGAGCCAGACTTCGCCGACGAGGACGTCGTGGAGCGTGAGCGTGTTCTTACCGGCGACGACGAAGTCGCGCGGTTCCGCCGAGGTCGCGAGCGCCGCAAGATCGACCCGCCACTTGCCGTCGGCGCCCGTGGTCGCCGTGGCCGACTGGCCGGCGAAGCGCACCGTGACTTTTTCTCCCGCATCGGCCCAGCCCCAGACGGGCACGAGCAGCTCGCGCTGGAGGACCATGTGGTCGGTGAAGGGCGAGGCGAGTTTCACGTCGGCGCGGGCGACGACGGTGAGAAGGAGAAACGCCCCGCAGCCAGCGCGAGTAAGAAGGGATGTTTTCATGGCGAAGGATCTTTGAGTCGGAATTTTTTAACCACGGATTTCACGGATGAACACAGATGCAGAAGATTTGGTAGATCGAAAATTATCCGTATCTGTCCGCGGCAGTCGTGGTTGCCCGTGGCTTGAGGGACTCAGTGTTCGACGAGCCCGGCGATCGCATAGTCCCACTGGTCGGTGCGGAAAGGCGCGGCGGGCAGGTCTCCGCAGACGAGATTGCAGCCCAGGCCCTCCGGATAGTTGTCCCAGCCGTAGCGCACGGCGACGGGTGCCGGCACCTCGGCGGCGCTTGCGACGATGCTGTCGCCCTCGCATTGGGTGTAGGCGTCGAAGAATTTTCCGTCCGCGCCGGCAACTTGAAAACCTTTCAGGTCGCCGCCGCCCTTGGCGCCGAGACCGCCGGACGCGTGAGAAAAATACACTCGGGCGGATGCGCCTTCGAGCTTGAGTGAGGCGAACATCGGGCTGCGCGCCTCGAGCTTTCGGCCATAAACATCGGCGAACGCGAGACGCGCGAGCCGGTTGGCGACGGGCGTCTTGTTGTGCGGATGGACGTCCTTCGCTTCGCCCACATCGATCGTGACGGCTAGGCCGGTTTTCGGGAGCGTGAGGACGGCGGCCTGTGCTTCGCGGATGCGCGGGTTGTTGCTGATGTTCTGCTGGCCGGGAAGCTGCACGAGGTAGAACGGGAAATCGCCTTCGCCCCAGCGCGCGCGCCAGTCCTTGATGAGCGCCTGTTGCACGCGGCCGTAGAGATCGAGGCCCTTGGTGCCCCAGCAAATGGATTCGCCTTGATACCAGAGCGCGCCGCGAATCGCGTAGGGGATGACGGCGTTGACCATGCCGTTGAACTGCACCGTGGCGAAATGCTGGTCGTTGACGGGATCGCGCAACTGCGTGACGGGCGTGCGCGGTTTGTTGATCGGTGTCGGGCGGACGGGCGCACTGGCAGCCGGGCCTTGGGGCGTGGCGCGGAAATAGCTCACCGACTCATCGAGCGAATCGACCATGAACTTGAGCTGCGGATCAGCGACGAGCGCCTCGCGCGAGATCCACGCCTCGGCGCAACTCGCGCCGGCCGCAACGGTGACAAAGCCAATCGGCACGTTGAGCTCCTTGAAGAGATCGCGGGAGAAGAGATATCCGATCGCGGAGAAGCCGGGCACCGTCTCGGGTGAGCACACTTCCCATTTTCCGCCGACGGTGGCTTTCGGCTCGTAGGATTTCGCATTGAGCGCGGTGAACACCCGGATCTTCGGATAGTTCGCTGCGGCGATTTCCTGCTCCTCGTTGATCACGCCGGCGAAGCGCGCCTTCGTCTTCGAGACGGTGAACTCCATGTTCGACTGGCCGGACCCGAGCCAGACTTCGCCGACAAGCACATCGTCGAGTGCGATGGGTGCGGCAGTTTTCGAACCAGTGACGTTGAACGAGCGGCCCTCAGCCGAGGTCGTGAGCGGCGTGAGATCGACGCGCCATTTTCCGTCGGCGCCGGCCGTTGCGATTTTTTTTTGGCCGGCGAAATCGATCGTGACTTGTTCGCCGGCGTCGGCGGTGCCCCAGACGGGGACTTTCATTTCCCGTTGCAGCACCATGTGGCTGGTGAACGGAGTCGCGAGCTGGACCGCAGCGAGCAGCGGTGTCGCGGGGAATAATAGCGGCAGCAGGGCTTTGAGATTCATGGGGACGTGGGAGTTTTCAGAGTGGCGGGAATTTTCAGCGCGGCGCCGATCGCGTCCTGATACGCGCGGCGCGGGTCGGAGTTGTCGGGGTTGCCGCGAAACCCGGCGCGTTGGATCATGAAGACATAGACGAGGTCGTGCGCGGGATCGGCCCAGCTTTGAGTGCCGTGGGCCCCGCCGTGGCCGAACGTGCCCGGTGAAAAATAGGCGTTGGCCTCCATCGCACCCGGATCGGCGACGACGCAGAACCCGAGTCCCCATGGCATGCCCGCGCGGGCCTTGAGATCGCCGGTTTGCTTGCGCGTCATCTCGGCGAGCGTGGCGGCGGAGAGGATGCGGTGACCCCCGGCTTCGCCGTGGTTGAGCATCGCCTGATAAAACTTCGCGACGTCCGTGGCCGTCGAAAAGAGTCCGGCGCCACCGAGCGCGGGCCGCGCGCGATCCGTTGGGGCGCCACCATACAGGTAGGCGATGGGCGTCTCGGCGAGTTTGCCGGTCGAGTTGGGACGATAGTTGTGGGCGAAACGTTTCTCCTGTTCGGACGTGAGCCAGAAAGTCGTATCCTTCATTCCCAGCGGATCGAAAATTCGCTGTTGGAGCAACGCCGCGAAACTCTGGCCGCTAGCGACCTCGATGACGCGGCCGATCAGGTCGATCCCGGCCGTCGAGTAGGCCCACCGCGTGCCCGGCTGAAAACGCAGCGGCTCGCGCGCGACAACCTTGGTGAACTCGGAAAGCGTCCAGTGCGGCTCGGTCGCGGGGTATTCGCCGAGGCCGCTCGTATGCGTGAGCAAGTCGCGGAGCGTGATCGGTCGGTCGGCTTTCACGAGCACGCGACGATCGGCCGTGCCTTCCTGCACGACCCACGGCGAGCGAAACTCGGGCAGGAATTTTTCCACCGGATCATCGAACGAGACCTTGCCGTCATCCACCAGGAGGCCGAGCCCGACCGCGGCGATCGGCTTCGTCATCGAGGCGATCCAGAAAATGTCGTCGGTTCGCATCGGGCGCGCGGTCGCGAGATCGCTGACGCCGACCGCCGACAGATGCAGGATGCGCTCATGGTCAGCGAGCAGCATAACGGCACCGGAGATCTCGCCCTGCGTGACGAATGCCTGCTCGGCCACCGCCACCCCGGAAAATTTGTCCGGCGCCCGGGCGCCCGAGACGACCAGCGCCGCGCAACCGAGCGTGAAAGTAATGAGAGGGTATTTCATGACGGGCCCCAGTGGTGGATTACGGCTTCGCCGGCCGGAGAGAGATTGAGAAGGGGCTCGCCGGCAACGCCCGCAGCGCACCCACGACGATCCCGGCGCTCACTTCGGCGCCGGCCTGATTCGTATGCGTGTGCTCGTCGGGCGTGACCGCCGGGAAAAGTTTCATGACCTCGTCGTGGCCGAGCGCATCGTAGCGCGCGGCGATGAGTTCGTTGAGATCGATGAAGGGGACTTTTTCGCTCGCCGCGACCTGCTGGGCCCAACCCGCGAACGTGTCCTGGTTGCGCGCGATTTTTCCGTCCTTGCCCCAGGTTTTGCGGGGCACGAGTGAGCAGACGATCGGGGTGGCGCCCTTCGCGCGCGCATCGGCGATGTATTTGCGGAGATACCAGCCCCACGAGCGCAGCGTTTCCTTTTCTTTGGTGCGCGGATTTTCGCGCTCGATGGTGTCGTCGCCGATGCCTGGCGCCGGGCCGCGGGGCGGATTGTCGTTGTGGCCGAATTGGATCATCACGAAGTCGCCGGGTTTCACGAACTGCAGGGCGTTGCCCCAATGCGTGCCCATGAACGTCTGCACGCCGGTGCCGCCGACGGCGCGGTTCACGACGTTGATTTTGTCGGTGTCGAAATACGGCGCGAGATAATCGCCCCAGCCCCACTGGCCACCTTTTTCCTGACCGTCGCCGCGCCCGTTGCGCACCGTCGAGTCGCCGACGAGCACGATCGACGGGAGCGTGCGCACGCGTGGCACGGGCAAACGCAACCACGCGAGCTTGTCGGCGGCGACGTCTTTGCCCTTGGCCGAGAGAAATTCGTCGAATGTTTTCAGACGCAGTCCCTTCAACCCAGCCACGACGCCGGCCGCATGCATGTCGGCGCCCACGGCGTCGAAGTGTGTCGAATCCTGCTGGTAGACGGCCTTGGTCTTCTCGGCGCCAAGTGCGTCAAACTTGTCCGCCATCGTCGTCGTGAGATCGACGAACGGCACGGCGGCGTCGCGCGCGATGTCGTAGGACCACTCGCGATATTTGCCGGGGCCGCGCTCGATGCGGCCCTCCTTCCAATTGTTTCGCACGGTGGACGAAACCACGATGGGTTGCGCGCCCTTCGCCTTCACGTCGGCGATCATTTTTCGCATATACCAACCGTAAGTATGCACGACCTCGTGCTGCTTCGTGATGATGTTGTCGATTGCCTGCGACTCTTCGCCGAGGCCCGGAATCGATCCGCGCGAGCGGCGGGCCGACACGGGAACGGACTCGGCTTCGTTGACCGGACTGCCGTCGTTGTGGCTGAACTGAATCAGGACGATGTCGCCGGCCTTGGCGTCGGCGAGAATTTTGTCCCACGAGCCCTCCGCGATAAACGTGCGGCTGCTGCGCCCGCCGCGCGCGCGATTGGCGACGTTGACCTTCGCGGGATCGAAGTAGTCGGCGAACGGCACGCCCCAGCCCTGCTGGGTTTCCCCTTTGCCGCGGGCCGCGGTGGAATCGCCCGCAATAAAGATCGTCGGCAGCGCGGAGTTGAGCGCGGCGACGACGGGCGCGGGATTTTTCGCGAGGTTGGGTGCGGGCGGAGGCGTGGTAGCGGCGGGAGTCTGTGCCCGGACCACGAGCGTGAGCAGCGCGCAGGCGAGCGCGGAATAGATAGGTTTGGTCGAGATCATGGGTAGATAAGAGTGGGGAAACGTTGCGAACTCAGGGCGCGGCGGGGTGCGTGATCGGCTCGCCCTCAGCGACGTGCAGCGTCAGGCCGGTCGTGTCGACACGGCGGGCGTTCGTGATTACGAGGCCCTTTTGCGCGGTGATGTCGCATTTCTCAAACGTGACGCCGTCGATGAAACTGTCGGTCAGCCCGTGGATTTTCCCGACGGAGTTGGCGGTGCCGTGGACGTTGATAATTTTCACGTTGCGGACAGTGGGCGGCACGCGCACGTCGCCGGCGACGTTGATGCGCATGTTCCACTCGAGATCGAATTCGAAGGCCTGCTTCACGTCGCGCAACTCGATGTTCCGGTAGGTGATGTTTTCCACGACACCCCCGCGGCTCGGCTGCGTCTTGAAACGGATCGGCGCCCAGTTGCCGGCCTCGGCGAGGCAGTCGCGCACCTCGACGTTGCGGATGCCGCCGGACGTCTCGCTGCCCATCGCCGCGCCGCCGTGGCCGTAGGCGAAACGCGTTTTCTCGATGATGAGATCTTCGCACGGGCGGTTCACGCGGCGGCCATCCTCATCCTTGCCGGACTTGATCGAGATGCAGTCATCGTTGCAGTCGAAATCGCAGCCGGTGATCAGCACGTGCCGGCAGGAATCCACGTCCATGCTGTCGGAGCTGGGAATGTAGTGTTCCGCGCGAACGGTGAGTTTTTCGGCGACGACATTACTGCAGTAGATGAAGACAAAGCCCCAGCGCGCCTGGTTTTTCAGCGACAGCCCCGAGACGCGGACGCCCGTGCAATCTTGGAACACGACGGCGCGCGGTGGACTCAGTGTTCCCGCGCGCGGCAGCGTAAAACCCGCCGCATTGATCGCCGGCAACGTGGCGGGATCGGACGCGAGGCTGATGGCGGCGGTGGTGGGCAGCACGGAGCCGTAAACGTCGGAGACTTTCGGCGTCGGCGTGGCGGCGGCTAATTCGGTGGCCGGCCGTGGACCGCGGGGCGGGCCGCCGGCCGGTCGCGCGCGTTCGCCGAAGCCGGCCCACGCATCGCCCGATCCATCGATCAAGCCTTCGCCGCTGACCTCGACGTCCTGCAGGCCCACGAAATTCAAAAACGCCGAGGTCCAATAGCGCTCGATGCCCTCCCAGCGCGTATAGATCGGTGGGAAGTCGGCCATGGTGGTCGTGCTCTTGAGAATCGCGTCTTTCTCAATCCGGAGATTCACGCGCGGCTTAAAGTAGAGCGCGCCACTCAGAAACGTGCCCTTGGGGATCACGAGCGTGCCGCCGCCTTCCGCCGCGCAGCGATCGATCAGGGTTTGCAGCGCGCGCGTATTGACCGTCTGGCTGTCGCCGATCGCGCCGAATTCGGAAACGATAAAGGTTTTGGGCGCGGCGCTGCCGCGCGCGAAACCGATCACGGTGCAGAGGCAGATGACAACGAGCAGAGGTTTCATGGCAAAAATTTAGCGCACCGGAAGAAAACGCTCGCAGAACGGATAGGGCACCGCGACGGGTTCGCCGTGGCGCGTGAGACGGCCGGTGGCGGCGTCGACACGAAAAACCACCGCATTGTCGCTGCCGTGATTCGTGCAGACCAACCATTGACCGGTGGGATCGAAGGCGAAATTGCGTGGCGTCTTGCCGCCGCTCGGCACGTGTTCGACGAGGCTCAGCGCGCCGGTGGCCGGCTCAATGGCGAAGACCGCGAGGCTGTCGTGGCCGCGGTTCGAGGCGTAGAGGAATTTTCCAGTAGCGCTAACCTCGAGTTCCGCCGCGGCATTTTTCCCCTCTGAAATCCGCGGGCAGCGTCGAGATCGTTTGCCGCTCGGTGAGCGCGCCCTTCGTGGCACCCCAGTCGAAGGCGATGACCGTGCCGGCGATTTCGTTGAGAAGATAGACCCAGCGGCCGTTCGGGTGGAAACGCACGTGGCGCGGACCCGAGCCGGCCGCGACTTTCACCGCGGGCGGATCGTTCGGCTTGAGTGTCCCGGTCGTCGCGTCGAAACGGTAAACAAAAACTTTATCCACGCCGAGGTCGGCCACGAGCGCGAAGCGGTTCGTCGGGTCCGTGACGATCGCATGCGCGTAGGCATGCGTCTGGCGCTGCGGATCGACGCTCTTGCCGGTGTGCTGCACAAACGCGGTCCAGTCGCCGATGCCGCCGTCGGGGCGCAACGCGAACGCGGCGACGTTGCCGCCCGCGTAGTTGGCCGCGAGGAGGAAGCGGGCACTTTGATCGAGGCTCACAAAACTTGTGTCGCCGCCGCCCGCGAGCACGCGGTTGACGGGCGTGAGCCGGCCGGTGTGCGGCTCAATCGCGAAGGCGGACGCGCCGCCGGGATTGCCCGAGTTGCACGTGTAGAGGTGGCGGCCGTCTGGCGCGATGATGAAGAAGGCCGGCGCCGGCGACTCGACCAAAAATTCCGGCTTCGTCAGGACCCCCGTCTCGGTATCGAAGTGCGACACTGACAAACCGATCCCGGGCCCCGCCCGGTGCGAGCCGAAGTAAACCAACGTGTCCATCGCCGTGCCTTGGCTGGCAGCAGCGAAGCAGAGAGAAAGCAGAAAACGCAGGAGACGAGGACTCTTCATTGGGTGAGTTGAGCCGGCCGGAGCGACGCGGCAGCCGCGGCGATGGAAACGGGATCACCCGATTGCCGCCGGGCGCGCATCATCGCCACAAAGCCGTCGGCGGTGACTTGCCGGACGTCGAAGGCGGTGGCGGAAAGTTCGAAAAACGTGAGGGCTTGGAGGTAGCGCGGCTGCAAGGCCGGCGCCGCCAGCAGCGCGACGCGGGGTTTCGCGCCAGCCAGCGAGAGCACGTGACGGATTTCCGTGCCGACGAGCAGACCCGAAATCAGATCGGCGATGTCCGAGGCCGGCACGTGGCCGAGTAGCACGTCGGCCCGGACGCGGAACAGGGCGTTCAGCAGCCCATGGGGAGAGGACGATCGCTTGAGTCCGGCTTCGAAGGCGGATGCGACCAGCGCGGACGGGGCGTCGGACGGAATAAGTTTTTCGAACAACGTGTGCTCGGCAATGACCGCGAAGATCTCACCGGTCATCGCGGTGTGGAACTCACGCACGGCGGGCCACTCAGCCCGGACCCATTTCGAGTGCGTGCCGGGGAGGCAAATCCAGTCGAAGCTGGCAGCGCGCGCGCCGAGGCCGAGCAATTGCAATTCCTCGCCGCGCATCACGTCGGCCGATGGGTTCGCGAGACTGAGGCCGGGCAGGAGCGAAACATTTTCAACGCCCGGCACCGGCACCAGCGCGCGGTGCAATTCGGTGAGGACGGCGGGGCAGCGAGTGAAGGGCACTTCGAGCCAGCCGTGACGGCTGCCAATCATCCCCGACAGCAAGGTGGGAATCGGGCCATGGCGCGCGCGCCATTCGCCGGTGAGCCGGTCGAAGGCGGCGCGGTGACCGCCGGCAGCCAGATGCTTGATGCCGAGCGGGGCGTCGTGCTCCTCGAGCACTCGGCCGTCGGGCGCGAAGAGCAGGGCGCGGGCGTTGGTGGAGCCCCAGTCGATCCCGATGAAATGGTCGTCTTCGATCACGGTGCGCGGGTCACCAGCTGGTTTGCGATCCGTCGGGGCGAAAATAGACCGGCCGGTTGGTGCCCGGATCGGTGATCGCCGCGACGAGGGTGAGTTGCTCCATGTTGAGCGTCACGCCGAGACCGGGGCGGCCGTTGGGCCAGACCTTGCCGCGGCGAAACTCGAGCCCCTCGCTGACGTGCGACGGCAGCCGGCGGTTCGTGCCAATTTCCACGAGCACCGGTCCGGAAAACGGGCCGAGGGCATGGACGAGTGCCGCGGTGGAAATCGAGCCCGTGAAATGTGGCACGATGCCGACGGCGTGCGTCTCGCACAGGGCGGCGATCTTCAACATCTCGGTAATCCCGCCGACATTCGGCAGCGTGCATCGGACGTAATCGATATCCTTGTTTTCAACGAGCTTGTTGAAATCCCAGCGTTGACCCCACTCCTCGCCAGCGGCGAGCGGGACCGTGGTCATTTTTCTCAGCTTCGGCAGGTCGTCGTTGAACTGATCGGGCCGGACGGGATCTTCCATCAGGTAGGGCTCGTATTCTTCGACGAGTTTGCACGCGCGGAGGCCGTCGGCGAAGTCGAAGCGCTGGTGGAGATCGATCAGCCAGTCACCGTTTTGACCAACCCCGATGCGCAGATCCTTCGCGTCCTTCGCCACCTGTCGCACCCGTTCGTGGGTCTCGTAAATCGGACCCGGCAACGGCCCGGCTTCCGTCGGCGGCGCACCTTGATCGCCGCGGCCGGCGCGATCCCGGCTCGCAGCGTCCATCCGAAAGGCGCGAAAGCCCTCTTCCATCGCCGCACGCGCGAGTTCCTGCAGGAGCGTGCCGGTGCCGGCGCCACTGCTATAGGATTCGAGAAACGTACGGTTCATGCCGCCGATAAGATCATAGACCGGAACGCCCAGGGATTTCCCCTTGATATCCCACAGCGCCATGTCGAGCGCGCCGAGGGCGTGAATTTTTTCGCGGCCGGGCGGATAAAACCAGGCGCGATACATGTCCTGCCAGCAGCGTTCGATATCGAACGGGTTTTTGCCGATGAGTCGCGTGGCACACTGCTCGATTGTGTCACGCGAGCCGCCTTCGCCGACGCCGAACAACCCGGGTTGGTCCGTCTCGATCACGACCACCATCGTGCTCTGGTTGAAGTGGAGGTTAAGATTCGGCGGGCGATAGATGCTGACCTTGGTGATTTTTGCCTTGGGCAACGCACCGAAGGCGCGGGGGAGGATGGCCGCGGCCGTGGCGCCAATGGCGAGGTGGCGGAGGAAGCGGCGACGGGTCGGATGCAGAGAGGGAGAGCTTGGGGGATGGCCGAATTTCATGGGGTCGTTGATTTGGCGGGGGCGAAAGCGCTGGCAGGAAATTCAAAAAAGGAAATCAGGCGCCGGGAAATCGTTCAGGATTCGACCAGGCCGGAAAGGGAGTGGTCACAGCGGATTTCCGGATTGAGTCATGGTGCTGGGATTCATTTTCAGTCCGGTGATCTTCAGCACGTAGGCGTGTTGGGACGGAGCGGTGGCGGGGAGCTTCACGTGAAGGCCGTTCGCCTCGTGGGTGAAGGCGAGCTCGCCCGTCGTGCCAAGGAGCGAGACGTGCGTGATCTTTCCTTCGAGCGATGATGCGGGGGCGACCGGAGTGAGCATCACGTCGCGGCTCGCCGGCCACTCCCCGATCACAATCGCGTAAAGTGCGTCGCCTTTGACGGTGAAGCGGACGTGCGGACCTTTCTCGCCGCGACCGCCGCCGAGGCCGAAGCTCGTCCAGTTGTGGGTGCCGTAGATGGCCTCGCCGTTCACGTCGAGCCAGCGGCCGATTTCGAGGAGCGTGTCCTGTTGCTCCTGGGGAAATGTGCCATCAGCGCGCGGCGAGAGATTGAGGAGGAGCGTGCCGTTTTTCGCGACCGTGT
The DNA here is from genome assembly GCA_038231575.1 of Opitutales bacterium. Taxonomy (GTDB): domain Bacteria; phylum Verrucomicrobiota; class Verrucomicrobiia; order Opitutales; family Opitutaceae; genus CAITWF01. The sequence continues at coordinate 13,081 of JBBRLB010000134.1, forward strand.
CGGCGAGCTTCGCGATGATGCTGCCGGCGGAGTTGACCTTCATGTCGCTCGTGTAGCCCCACGTGCTGCCGATCGGTTCATCGACCTGCCACGCGCCGGTGCGGATGCCGGCGGGCGAGCGTGCGCCAATTTTCTCGAAATCGATGATCGAACCGATCGTCTGGAGATTGTTTCCGCCGGGCGCGTAGGCGGCTTTCTTCGTGCTCAATGAGACCTCTTTGCCCCACGCGGCGGCGCGATTGTAGTAATAGGCTGCGACCTGCAGCTTCAACGGATCGAGGTAGCGTTGGTCGACGCCATTATCGAACCACAGCATGTCGGGCTGATATTTGTCGATGAGCTCGACGTTGCGCTCGAACCAATTGACGAGAAAACGCTGACACGCTGCATCGCTGCGATCGGCGACGTTGTAGAAGTCCGCCCACTTCGGGTCGAAGAGGTCGGCCGACTTCGCCTTGAGGTCCGCCGCGAGATCGGCAGGCGGGTTGATGAACTGAAAGTTTTCGATGCCGTGGTTCGACACGCCGAATTTCATTCCACGCGCGCGGACCGCCTTCGCGAGGTCGCCGATCAGATCGCGGTGTGGGCCCATGGCTTTCGCATTGAATGGCGTGACGGCGCTGTCCCACATCGCGAAGTTATCGTGATGCTGCGCCGTCGGGATGACGAAGCGCGCGCCCGATTTCTTGAAAAGCTCGGCCCATGCGCCGGGATCGAATTTCTCCTGCGTGAAGCGCGGGATGAAATCCTTGTAGCCGAATTCACTCTGCGGGCCGAAGTGCTCGGCGTGCCACGTGCGATACTGCGCATACATGTGTTTTTCATACCACTCGTTGTGGTAGGCCGGCACGGAGTAGAGGCCCCAGTGCATGAAGAGCCCGAACTTCGCTTCGTTGAACCACGCGGGGACGTGGTAGTTTTTCTGCAGCGATTCCCAGGTTGGCGCGAATGGACCGGTCGGAATTTTCGAGGGGAGCGCAGCGACCGCGGCCTCGACGACTTCAAGTCGGGTCTCGGGCGCCATGTCGTAACCGGCGGAGTTGCCGCCGGCGGCCAGGCGGTTGGGCGCCGTGCGCCATTTGGTCGGTGTGCCATCGCGCAGCAGAAAGGCCGGCTGCTCGTCGGCGATGACGATCGTGTTGTCCGAGGCAAAATCAATCCGGACGAGCGCGGGCTTTTCGCGGAAAGGCGAGGCCTCGTCGTTGCCGAAGTAGGTGCAATACCAGTGGCCGTTGGGGTCCTGAAAATAATTTCCACCGCCACCGCACGCGACCGCCTCGTGCCATTGGCGGTAGGGGCCATAGATGTTGTCGGCGATCATGATCGCGCTGCTATAGCGACCGTTGCGGCCCGTGGTGCGATCGATGCCACCGATGAAGATCGCGCCGCCGAGATAGTATTTCCCGTTGCGCTTGAAGAGCGACGCGCCTTCGAAGGCCGCGCTCTGGCCTTTGCCCTGTTCCTTCGCGCGCGCGAGGCTCGCCGGATCGATCGCCACGTCGTGACCGGCATCGGCGAAGCCACTCATATCATCCTTCATCCGGTAGATCGTCGTGCCGCGGCCCCACGTGAAATACACCACACCGTCGTCGTCTTCGAACAGCGTCGCGTCGATGCCCCCGGTGAGTTTTCCGTCGGTCGTCGTCGGGTTGACGTAAGGGCCTTCGGCTTTGCCGCTCGTGCTCTTGAGCAACGCGGTGCCGCCGTTCGGCCCGCCAGCCATGCAGTAACTCAGATAGTAGTTGCCCTTGATGTAGTGAATCTCGGGCGCCCAGACGTAACGGCATTGCTTTTGCCACGTGCCGTCGCGATCGACGTTCCAGATCACGCCGCGATATTCCCAGGACTGGAGATCCTTCGAGCGCCAGAGCTCGATGCCGTCGTTGCGGTCCCAGATGTTGTCGCCGGTCGAGCCGGTCAGGTAATAAAAGCCGTCGCCGCCGCGCCGGATGATCGTGTCGCGCAGGTGGAGTTCGAGGAGCGGCTTGATCGGTGGGAGCAGGCCGAGGTCGATCACGTTGTCGGACGAGGATCGCTTGGCGTCCCAATCGAGGTGCCAGCCGGGTTTGGGATTTGGACCTTTGTAACGCACGCCGTCGCGGCCGCTTCGCCAGCCGCCGAGGCCGTCGCCGTGGACCGGTTCGCCGGCTCCGCTGAAACCGGAATAAACCTCCGCGGCCGACGTGAACGGCGGCGCGTTGCGGTCAGGCGGTGGCGCCGGCCGGCGGGCGGGCGCGGTGGCGCCCGCGGTGGCGTTCGAATCGAAATGCTCGGCCGAGGCTTTCGGCGGAGGCGGCGTCGGAGTTTGCGCGATCGCGACGGCCGACACCGCGAACCAGATGACGAGGAAACGATTTCGAGCCATGGGAATTGGTTTACCTTTGCACCGCGTCGGGTTTGAGAAATCCGCGAACGGCCAGCCAGTCGGCGGCGCGCAGCGGCCAGGTGGTGTGCGGCATCTTGCCGGGGCGAATGCCGTAGCCGTGGCCACCCTCGGCCCAGATGTGCATTTCGGTCGGGACGCCGGCCTTGCGCAGCGCGAGATAAAGGAGGGCGGTTTGGGCGCCGCCCTTGTCGTCGTCGGACACGGAGAGAAACGCCGGGGGCGTGTCCTTGGTGAAAACCACGTTGTCGTTGAGCATTTCGGAGCCCGGCTTCGCGAGGCCGCCGCTATAGATCAGGAGCGAAAAATTGGGATTCATCGTCGCTTGGTCGAAGCCGTCGATGGCGTCGTAGAGCCGTTTGTTCGGATTCGATAGAACGTTGACGGCAACTTCGCCACCGGCGGAAAATCCGCAGATGCCGATGCGCTTCGGATCGAGGCCCCACTCGGCGGCCATCGAGC
>JBBRLB010000135.1:0-15777 GCA_038231575.1 Opitutales bacterium
CATCGTCGAGGGCGACAGCGCCGCCGGCTCGCTCACCGCCACGCGCGACGTGCAGACCCAGGCGGTCTTCGCGTTGAAGGGCAAACCGCTCAACACCTACGGCCTCTCGAAGAAGGTCATCTACGAGAACGAGGAATTTCACCTTCTGCAGTCCGCGCTCAACATCGAGGAAGGCCTCGATGGCCTCCGCTACAACAAGATCGTGATCGCGACGGATGCCGACGTCGACGGCATGCACATCCGCCTGCTGCTGCTTTCGTTCTTCCTGCAATTTTTTCCCGACGTCATCCGCAACAACCATCTCTTCATCCTCGAGACGCCGCTCTTTCGTGTGCGCAACAAGAAGGAGACGATCTACTGCTACGACGAACGGGAGAAGCAGGCCGCGATGGAAAAACTCGGCTCGACGCACGAGATCACGCGCTTCAAAGGCCTCGGCGAAATCTCGGCGGGCGAGTTCAAGGGTTTCATCGGCGAGGACATCCGCCTCGAGCCGGTGAACTTGAACCATCTGCACAGCAGCGACGAACTGCTCGCGTTCTACATGGGCAAGAACACGCCGGACCGCCAGGACTTCATCATCGCCAACCTGCAGATCGAAAAAGATCTCGTGGAGGTCTGAAGTCAGATTTTTGACCGAATGAACAAAATGAACCGAATCGGATCTTCGTTCGGGGTCATGGAGTCTGATTCCGTCCATTTCGGTCAGTCTGTCTAAGATCATGACCGGAAGACTCGGGAACCGCGTCCGTTCTCCCGCCGGATTTCTGTCCGAAGTTCTCCTCGTCGCTGCCGGTTGTGCATCGCCGTCACTCTCGTGCATCGCGTGACGTCCAGTTTCTGGGAGCGGGTGGCGCGCGGGTTGCCGTTTGGCGTGGGCTGGCGGAAGCCGAAACATTTTCGCGACATGATCGTGATCGCGTGGCGCAATCGCGATAATCCCGGTTACGCGTGGAAGGTTCTCACGCGCGGCGTCTGCGATGGCTGCGCGCTTGGGGTCGCCGGCCTCCATGACTGGACCATTCCGGGCGTGCACCTGTGCATGACCCGCTTGAATCTCCTGCGACTGAACACCGTCGGCGCGTTCGCTCCGGCGCTCCTGGCGGATGTGTCCCAGCTCACGTCGCTCGACAACCGCGCGCTGCGCGAACTCGGCCGGATCGGGCACCCGTATGTCCGACGCCACGGCGAGCAAGGCTTTACCCGCGTCTCGTGGGCCGAGGCCAACTCCCGGCTCGGTGCGCGGTTGGGCGCGATCGATCCATCGCGGCTGGCTTTTTTCATCACGGCGCGCGGCGTGACGAACGAGGTTTATTATATGGCGCAGAAAGTGGCCCGCTTCCTCGGCACGAGCCACGTGGATAACGCCGCGCGCCTGTGTCACGCGCCCTCGACGGCGGCGATGAAGGAGATGGTCGGGGTCGCGGCCTCGACCTGCAGCTACCTCGACTGGATGGAGGCGAACGTGATCGTGTTCTTCGGCGCGAACCCCGCGAACGATCAGCCGGTCACGACGAAGTATCTCCTCGCAGCGAAGCGTCGCGGCACGCGCATCGTGTTGGTGAACCCGTATCTCGAGCCGGGCATGAAGCGTTACTGGGTGCCGTCCGATGCCCGCAGCGCGCTCTTCGGCACGGACTTGGTCGACGAGTGGTATGCCGTCGCGCAAGGCGGCGACATCGCGTTTCTCTACGGCGCATTGAAGGCGTTGTTTGAGGCGGGGCTTGTCGATCAGGAATTCATCGACGCGCACACGAGCAGCTATGCGGCGCTCGGTGCGAAGACGGCGGCGCTCGATTGGGTGGAATTGGAAAACGCGAGCGGGCTGTCGCGCGCGAGCATGGAATCGTTCGCGCGTCTCATGGGCGGCGCCCGCAACGGCGTGCTCGTCTGGAGCATGGGCATCACGCAGCAGCCCACGGGCGCCGACGGCGTGCGGATGATTTTGAATCTCGGGCTCGCGCGCGGCTGGGTGGGGCGCGACGGCTGCGGCCTCGTGCCGATCCGTGGCCACTCGTCTGTGCAAGGCGGCGCGGAGATGGGTTGCTACTCCACCGCGCTGCCCGGCGGAAAACCGATCAACGCGGAGAACGCTGCGGCGCTCGAGAGCCATTACGGCTTTCCGATTCCGTCCACGCCGGGCTATACGACTCCGGAAATGGTCGAGGCGGCGCACCGCGGGCGGCTCGATTTGTTTTACTGCCTCGGGGGGAATTTGCTCCGCACGATGCCGGAGCCCGAATTTGTGCGCGAGGCGCTGGCGCGCGTGCCCGTGCGCGTGCACCAGGATATTATTCTCACCGACCAGATGTTCGTGGAGGGCAGCGAGGAGGTCTGGCTCCTGCCGGCGAAGACGCGCTACGAGCAGGAGGAAGGCGGGCACGAGACGAGCACCGAGCGCCGCGTGATGTTCAGTCCGGAGTTGCCGCGCGTGGTCGGCGAAGCGCGCACCGAGTGGAAAATCCTCCGCGATCTCGCCGCCGCCGCGCATCCGGCCCGCGCCGCGCTGCTCGGCGGCGCCGACGGCTGGAAACTGCGCGAAGAGATCGCGTGCGTCGTGCCCTTCTACGAGGGCGTGCAGCACCTCCGGAAAACCGGCGACGCGTTTCAATACGGCGGCCGCCACCTCTGCGCGAACGGCGAATTTCCGCTGCCGGGCAAACGGGGCGTATTCACGACGCCCGCGATTCCGATCGCCGCGCCCGACGACGGGTCGTTTCACCTCAGCACGCGCCGCGGCAAACAGTTCAACACGCTCATCTACGCCGAAATCGATCCGCTCAATGGGGCGCCCCGCGATGCCGTGCTGATCAACGCCGATGATGCTGCTGCCCTCCATCTCCTGCAGGGCGATCGCGTTGACCTCGTGAACGAGCGCGGTCGCTACGCCGCGAGCGTGTTCGTCGCCGACATCGCACCGGGCAACGTCCAAGTCCACTGGCCTGAGGGCAATCACCTCCTCCCGCGCACGCCGCGCGAGGCGTCGAGCGACACCCCTGACTACAATGCGCGCGTGCGAGTTGAACCCGTGCGCGCGGTCGCGTCCACCGCCCCCCGCTCGTGAACTCTGCGCCGCGCCAGGTTCCGACCCAACGCTGGTCTCCCGGCGGCACCACGCCGTCCTCGCCCGACGCCGTCGCCGTCGAGGAGCCGCTTGAAATCCGCGTCGCCGATCGCAGCGTCGCGGTGACCATGCGCACGCCGGGCCACGATCGAGAACTCGCCGCGGGCTTTCTCCTCACCGAGGGCGTAATCCGTCGCGCCGACGATCTGCTCGATCTCATCCCGTGCCGCGATCAGGCCGGGGGTGAATCCGGCAACGTGATCAACGCGATTCCCGCGCCGGCTCTCGTCGTGAATTTCGAGCGGCTCACGCGCCACGTGTTCAGCTCGTCGAGTTGTGGGGTGTGCGGTAAAGCCACGCTCGAGGCCGTCGCGCAGGCGTTTCCGCCGGTCGCGTCCGACGCGCGTTTCGATCCCGCCATTCTCGCCACGCTCCCGGCTCGCCTCGGCGCGATGCAGCCGGTCTTCGCGGCGACCGGCGGATTGCACGCGTGCGCGCTCTTCGACGTTTCCGGCCAAATCTCGCTCGTGCGCGAGGACGTCGGTCGGCATAACGCGCTCGATAAAGTCCTCGGCCGCGCGCTGCTCGACGGACAACTCCCACTCGCGCACGGTGGCATCCTGCTGAGCGGACGCATCTCGTTTGAGTTGGTGCAAAAGGCCCTTGCGGCCGGCATTCCGCTCATCGCGGGCATCGGCGCGCCGTCGAGTCTCGCGATCGAGTGCGCGGAACGCGGCGGGCAGACGCTGGTCGGTTTTCTGCGCGCCGATCGGTTCAATGTTTATACGGGCGCGCACCGTCTCGGGCTCGTGCCCGCCACATCGTGAAACTGGCCGCTCTTAACTCTGCCTCCTTCGCCGGCCTCCTGCTGGCGGGCGGCCGTTCGCAGCGGATGGGTCGCGACAAGGCGCAACTCGACTGGCGCGGCCGTCCGCTGGGGGAGCATCAGGCGGCCACGCTCGCCGCCACCGGCGCCTGGCCGCTATTTCTTTCCTGTCGCGCGGAGAAAGCTTGGACGCCCGCGAATTTCACGCGGGTCGAAGACCGCACGCCCGACGGTGGCGCGCTCGCGGCCTTCGTCGATGCCCTCTCCGCCACCGCCACCGAATGGGTCATGGTCCTCGCGATCGATCTGCCTTTGGTGGAGGCGGCGTGGCTCAAGCGCCTCGCTGAACACGCGCGCCAGACCGGAGTCTCACGGGTGCCCGTGCGCGCAGATCGCTTCGAGCCGTTTGCCGCGGTGTGGCAGCGGTCGGCGTTGCCGGCGCTGCGTGGGGCTCTCACGAAAAATCGATCGCTGCAGGAAGCGTGTGCGGAATTGCAGGAAAAAAATTTACTCCAGGTCATGGCCTTGACCGCCGACGTGGCCGCGTGCCTTGCCAATCTCAACACGCCGGCCGACGCGGCCCGCCTGGGCTGTCCCGCATGATCGCAAAACTCCGCTTTCCTTTCCTCGTCCTGATCGGTTCGTTGCTGTTCGCCGGTTGCGTCTCGACGCCTGCCCCGAAGGTCTCGCTCGACACCCTGCCGCCCTCGCAGGTCGATCGCGCGACGCGCAATCTTCGCGTGTTCAACTCCGTGTGGAGCCTCGTGGCCGACCGCCATTACGATCCGAAGCTGAATGGCGTGGACTGGGTGGAGTCGGGAAAAAAATTCGGCCCGCTCGCGGCGGCGGCGGCGGACAAGAAAGGACTCTACGCGGTGCTCAACGACATGCTGGCGCCGTTGCACGACAGCCACACGCACGCGCTCACGCCCGAGCAGGCGGACGAGCGGCAGCGTCACGTTTATGTGCGCACCGGTTTTAGCGTCGCGCGGATCGAAGGCCGTTGGGTCGTGACCGGAGTGCTGCCCTCGAGCCCGGCCGATGCGGCGGGACTGCGCGTGGGGTGGCTGGTCGTCGCGCGCAACGGCCAGAAGTTTGGGGAAAAATTCGACGTGAAAGCCACGGAGGGCGAGGTGGCCGAATGGGAGTTTGCCGACGCCAGCGATCAGCGCGTGATTCTCGCACTGGAGGCGAAGGCGCTGAACACGCGGGTGCGGGAGGTTCGCGTGCTCGAACCCGACGTGGTCTATCTGCGCTTCGACGAATTCGATCCGGGCGATCTTCACTGGCTGAGCAGCCAGTTGAAGATTTACCGCGACAAACCCGGCTGCATCGTTGATCTGCGGCAGAACCGGGGCGGCGACACGATTTCGCTCGGGTTTGCGGTGGGCGAATTTTTCCACGAGACCGTCAACTGCGGCACCTTTGTCGCCCGGCGGGGCGTGCGCAGCGAAAAGAATTCCTGGTCGGTGTTTTCGGCGAATTATCCGGGGTGCGTCGTGATTCTCACCGACGCCGCGACCGCGAGCGCGGCGGAAATTTTTTCGGCCGTGTTGCAGGACCACGGGCGCGCGACGCTCATCGGGCGCAAGACCGCCGGCGCGGTGCTGGTGAGCTGGTTCTATGTCCTAGCCGATGGCGGCGAACTGCAGCTCAGCCGCGAGGATTATTTTGCCCCGAAGGGCCGGCGGCTCGAGGTCAACGGGATCGAGCCCGACGTCAAAATCACCCGCACGCTCGGGGACCTGCGCGCGGGCCGCGACGCGGATATCGAGGCCGCCTTGCGGGTGCTCAGCGCGCCGAAAACGTAGGTTGACTTGAACTTCAAGTTGAACATCGATTGTTTGCATGAAGACGATATCAGCCGTTGATTTACGCAACGACTTGGAGGGAGTTGTGAAGTCCCTCAAGCGCGGCGAACGGCTGGAGTTGACCTATCGGGGGGAGCGGATTGCGGAGATGATCCCGGCCAAGCCGATTCCCAGGCTGACCCCACTTGAAGCGCTGCGCCGCGCTCAGGAACTGACGGCGCGCGATCCGGATTACCTCAAGAAGGCCGACACTTACCTGAAAGAGTTGCGCGAGGATCAGAAGGCTTGGGGCGAGCGGTCTCCGTGATCCATCTCGATACCAACTATCTCGTGCGGGGTAATCACGCGGGCTCACCGGAGGACGTCGATTTGAATCGCTGGCTGGCGACCGGACAATTGCTCGCATCGTCGTCCATCGCCTGGATGGAATTTGTCAGCGGTCCGGTGACCGATCCGGTCATCGAGTCGATCCGGCACGCGCTCGGCGATCGCATCATTCCGTTCACGCACATTGAGGCGAAACTCGCGGCGGACTTGTTCAACGCCGTGAGCCGTCGCCGGGTCTTGCGCTACGATTGCATGATTGCGGCCGCGGCGATCGCCGCCGGCGCCGAACTGGCGACTCGTAACGCCGATGATTTTCGGCTGTTCGTTCCCCACGGTCTCGTGCTGGCTGTCTAATTCCGCGCATGCCCAAGAAGAAGTCTTCCAAACCCTCCGATCAGTCCGAGTTGCCGTTTGACAACTCACCCGGCGCCGAGGCGAAAGCCGCGGCCTCGTCCGCCCGGTCCGCGGCGAAAGGCGCGGCGAAATCCGCTGAGCCCGCCGCGCCCGCGCTCGCGCCCGCGCCCAGCGCCCCGGTGCCCGCGCCGCTCGAGGCGGCGCCGCCCCCACCGCCCCCGCGCAAGAAGGGCGAGAAGATTCAGGACGACAACGCCCCGCTCGCGAAGCACTACCGCACGTGGTTCCTCGAATATGCGAGCTACGTCATCCTCGATCGCGCCGTCCCTCATCTCAATGACGGCTTGAAGCCCGTGCAACGTCGCGTGCTCCACACCCTGTGGGACATGGACGACGGCCGCTTCCACAAAGTCGCCAACGTCGTGGGCGCCACGATGAAGCTGCATCCGCACGGCGACGCCTCGATCGGCGCCGCGCTCGTCGCGATCGCGCAACGCGGCTGGCTGATCGAGCCGCAGGGAAATTTCGGCAACATGCTCACGGGTGACGAAGCGGCGGCGCCGCGTTACATCGAGGCGCGCCTGACGCCCTTTGCGCGCGAAGTGCTCTTCAACCCGAAGACCACGAACTGGCAGCTCAGCTACGACGGCCGCAACAAGGAGCCGATCACCCTCCCGGCGAAGTTTCCCATCACGCTGCTCGAGGGCGCGGACGGCATCGCGGTCGGACTCGCGACGAAGATTCTCCCGCACAATTTCAACGACCTCTGCCGCGCGGCGGTGAATCACCTGCAGGGAAAAACCTTCCGCATCCTGCCTGATTTCATCACGGGCGGCACCGCCGACTTCGCGGAATACAAGGACGGCGAGCGGGGCGGCAAGGTGAAGGTCCGCGCGAAGATCGAGGTGCGTTCGAAATATCTCCTCGCGATCACCGAGCTGCCCTTCGGCACGACGACGGAATCGATCATCGAGTCCATTCTGGCGGCCAACGCGAAGGGCAAGATCAAGATCAAGCACGTGGACGACAACACTGCCGACAAAGTCGAGATCCTCATCCACCTCCCGCAGGGCAGCGAACCGGAGCAGGTCGTGCAGCAGTTGTTCGTGTTCACCGGCTGCCAGACGAATCTCTCGCCGGCGGCCTGCGTGATTCAGGATGACAAGCCGCAGTTCCTCGGCGTGCGCGAAATTTTGAAGCGCAGCGTCGATCAGACGAAGGCGCTCCTGAAACTCGAACTCGAGATCAAGCAGGGCGAACTGGAGCAGCAGTGGCACTGGGATTCACTCGAGCGGATTTTCATCGAGGAGCGCATCTACCGGAACATCGAGAAATCGAAGACGTGGGAGAGCGTGCTCGCGGAAATCCGCGCGGGCCTGAAGCCCTTCCTTAAGCAACTCCGCCGCGAGGTGACGGACGAGGACATCACGCGCCTCACCGAAATCCGGATCAAGCGCATCTCCGCCTACAACCGTTTCCAGGCCGACGAGGCCATGAAGAAAATCGAGGAAGGCCTCAAGGAGACGAAGGCCAACCTCAAGAAACTCACCGACTACGCGATCGCGTGGTTCGAAATGCTCGCGGAGAAATACGGCAAGGGCCTCAAGCGCCGCACGAGTTACGACGAACTCGAGGAGATCAAGGCGTCCGAGGTCGTGTCGGCGAACCAGCGGCTCTACGTGAACCGGGAAGACGGCTTCATCGGCCTCAACTGGCGGCAACACGAGTTCGTGCAGGAGTGCACCATCCTGGACAGCGTGCTGTGCATCATGGGCGACGCGACGCTCAAGGTCGCGAAGGTGGGCGACAAGGTTTTCATGGGCCGCGAAATCCGCTACGTGTCCGTCTGGCCCGCGGAGGGCGACACAAAGTTCTACACGATGCTTTATCGCGACGGCCCGGACGGGAAGACGTTCGCGAAGAAGTTCCAGATCGGCGGGCTCTCGCGCGACAAACTCTACCCGCTGGCGAAAGCCGAAGGATCGAAACTCATCTGGCTGCACGTCGCCGACAAGGAGAAGGAGATGCCGAAAGCGCTCCACATCTCATTGGACGGAAGGTCCGGCGCCCGCGTCCGCGAAATCGATTTTGATCTCACGTCGATCTCAGTCTCCACCCGCACCTCGAAGGGCCTGACGGTCACGAAGTGGGCGGTGAAAGAAGTGCGAGTGAATGACCTCGAACTGAAGTAGCCCGCTCCGAAACCGTAGGGCAGGCTTTACGCCTGCCACGCGCCAAAGGCGCAAACCGAAGTCGGAAGAATTGGCCGCAAAAAGGCACAGAAGGCGCAAAAAAAACAGGCCCATGGCCATCCTGATCAACCGTAGGTCGTTCTCAGCGCAGCGGAGAATCCACGCGGTAGAACGACAAGTCAGGAGGGCACGGCTCTTTTTGCGCCGCCTGCGCCTTTTTGCGGCCAGCCAGTCTGATTGCTCGTCCGCGTTTGGGGCAGCGCCTTATCCCCGTTTACTCCTTTTCGGTATCGCGTCTCCCTTGACGTGACTCCGGCTATGTGTCACTTGGTGACACATGAAGACGATCTCCATTCGCCAACTCCACGATGAGACCGGCCGCTGGGTGCGGAAAGCGGCGGCCGTGGGCGGGATGCAGGTGACCGAGCGCGGTGCAGTCGTGGCGCAGATCGTGCCGGCGCCGGCGGCCTCGGCGGAGCCCTATTTCGCCCGGCGCAAATTGTTGCCTGCTTTCCATGCCACCCAATCAGCCGGACGGACGGACTCGACGGCGGGAATCTCGGTCGAGCGCGACGAGCGGTGATCTACCTCGATACGAGTTACCTGGTCCGCCTGTATTTCGAGGAGCCCGGTTTCCGGGTCGTCCGGGAGCTCGCGATGACCGACCAAATCGCCTGTGCGGTGCATGGCCAGGCGGAACTCCTTTCCTCCTTCCACCGCAAATTCCGCGAAGGCGTGATCACGCCGAAGGCTTACCAAGCCCGGCTGGACCAGTTTGAAGCCGAACGGGAGGCCGGGGCCTTCCACTGGTTGCCCTCCGGCAGAGCAGTGCTGCAACGCGTTCACGCCGTTTACGCCGATCTACCCCGGACGGTTTATCTGCGCGGAGCCGACGCCCTGCATCTCGCCACGGCCGCCGTGCACGGGTTCAAAGTCATTTATTCCAACGACGGCCACCTGCTGGCCGCGGCACCGCATTTCCAACTCAAGGGGCTGAACCCCGTCGCTGCGTAAACGTGGCTCCTTGATCGCGCCCCGCGCTCTGTGAGCACGCGCACCTCCAAGGGTCCTGCGGTCACGAAGTGGGCGGTGAAAAAAGTGCGCGTGAATGAAATGTAGGGCAGGCTTTACGCCTGCCACGCTCCAAAGGCGTAAAACCGAAGGCGAAGGAATTGGCCACAAAAAGGCACAGAAGGCGCAAAAAAAACAGGCCCATCGCCATCCTGATTGACCGTAGGTCGTTCTCAGCGCAGCGGAGAATCCACGCGGTAGAATGACAAGTCAGGAGGCCCCGGCTCTTTTTGCGCCTCCTGTGACTTTTTGTGGCCAACCTGCCTTGGCTTGATGAACTCGTCCACCGCGTGCTTTGCGGCTAACCCGATTTGCGCGGCAGTTGTTTCATCAACTCGCTGAACGTCACAAATTCCACGCCCTGCTTCTTCAACTCCGCGATCACCCGCGGCAGATTCTCGAGCGTCACCTTATACCAACGTCCCGTGTGATTTGGACTTTGCCGTTGTAGGCCCGCCCGCTGGGCGGGTCGCCCGGCCCCCGGCCGGGCCTACAGTCCAGAAATCAAGGGACGCTGGTATTAGGCCATTGTGACCTTGCTGCCCAGAGGGCACCCGCGCGTTCACCCCTGCGCCCGCTGCGGGCTCCGGGGCCAAGCCTCCGGCTTGACCCTCTCCGCGCTGCCGCGCTCCGTCATGCATGAGATCAGTGAGTGGCCGATTCGCTTTTCGCGAATTCACTGAAAGTCAGGAATTCAACGCCTTGGCGTTTCAATTCCTGGATAACCCTCTGCACGTTATCCAAAGTTACCTTCGGCCACTCGTGCCTTAAGATCACCGTCCCATCGACGATGCCGGTCGTGCTGAGCTGGAAATATTTCTCCGCCGTGGTGGACGCCTCCCAGTCGAGCGAACCGATGAAGTGATACTTGTTGAACGGGAAGTGCTCGATCCCGGCCGCACCGCGCACGGCGGCATCCACGCGCGCATCATGTTCGAGAAACGGCGACCAGAACCAGACCGGTGCGTGCCCGATCGCCTGCTTGATGGCCGCCTGCGTGTCGGCGACCTCCTTCTCGATTTCGGCATCCGTTAGCGTCTTCAGATGAGGGTGGGTGAAGGTGTGGTTGATGATTTCGTGCCCCGCCGCCGCCTTGGCCAGCTCCGGATGCGCCACGACGTTTTTCCCGACATGCGAAAACGTGACGCGCACGTGCTCCTTTGCGAGCAACGCCAGCATCGCCGCATTCTGCTTCGGATCGGGACCATCATCAATCACCAGTGCGAGCCGGTTCCGCGCGGGAGCGTCGGCGGCTTGGGCCGCGACCGCAAACGTTCCACAGCACAGGGCGATCGCGCGGCAGAAGGTGGGGAAGGAAATGTTCATGGCGGGGTGCCGGCACTGTCGCGATGTTCCGCGGCCGTCAGCAAACCGTTTCGCAGGCTTTGTTGCTCCAACGTCTGAGCAGCCGTGACGGAAATTCACGCGAAATGATACTTATAGTCCGTGGCCCCTCGATATGAGTTTTGGTATTGTTTGAGGTATGCGCGCCAACCGTTCGAGTCGTCCCGCCTTTTCGATCTTCATCACGACGCTCTGCGAAGGGACGATTCCCGCATGGTATGACGAAGATGGGCTTCCGGTCACCTATGCGACAGAACGCGAGGCGCAGCTTGAGATAGTCGATGATCTCCGGGAGCGCCTCCGGCAGTTTATTGCCAACGAGCGCGACTTCGAAGACGCAATAGCGGTCGAAGATTTCATTCTCCCGGTCGATGTGTGGCACGACGGCACTATCTCAATCGAAGATGGGTCCGTATTTGGCCGGCGCGGTTAACGGCTCAGCTTCTCACAACACCTCGCAACCAGCTGCGACCAACAAATCGTAAGTTGCGTCCAGCTTCTGCAACCCCTGCGGGAGGCAGATCAGGATGCCTTCGCGACCGCGAGTGAGAAGAACTCGGTAGGCATTGCGCCTGAGTTGCACAGGATCCTTTACGGCTGACTTAGACAAATATTTCTTGGCCGACGAATTGTCCCATTTAGCGCCAACGCGGGCGAAATCACCGCCCCACACGACTAAGGAATGATCTAGTTCCAATCCCTGCGCAGAGAACTCTGTGATGGCATCTTGTAGTCGCCGGCATGAACTCGGCGAATTATCGGGATCGGCATACCATGGACCGGGTCGAAAAAAGCGGCCGTCTGATGGTTTGACGCCAAAACTCCCAAGGTCTTTGTCGCGGCTCGAGACGAGCAACCCAAATCTGGAGTCCGGCAGATCGCGATACTTGGTCCAAAGAAACTCCTGCGCCTGAGCCAAGTTTCGCGTGACGCGCAACTGATAGCCTTGTCGCCTCAGTTCGCTCGCGATCTTTGCTAAGTTGGCTACGTCTACATCGTCAGTTACTAAGCCTGCTGCCCAGTCACTCAAACCAGCCGCAAAGTTGAATCGGACAGAACGCGATAAATGCAGATCGGGACATGAACGATACCGCACGCCGGCGGCTTCAAACGTCTCACGATAACGGTCGGGACCGATAACTTCCCACATCGGTCCCTTGATCTTTACCGCTTCCGCCCACAATCCGATTCCGCCTTCCTCGCCGGTGTGGATTTCTTGTCCCTCGCCAATTAGTCCCACCACAACGCTCCACTGAGGAATTTTCTCTGAAAAGGCCACGAAAGCTTCCGGTTCGGAGGTTGCATGTTCGTCGCCGTGTGACGTGCGGACTTTTTGCTTGTCCCATGCGCGCTGAGCTTCGTCGAAGATCAATACGTGATGTGGTGGCGCTGGAGACTTTGGTTTCGAGTAACGAGAGACGAAATCCTTCACGCCTCGAACGAAGACTTTACCGCCGCCACCTGCGCGTTTGAGTTCATACTGCAGCACCTCAACGAGAGGACCGTTGCCCGAAAGGAAAACAGCGGGCGCGGTTGGTTTTTCACCGGTTTCTCGCTGCTCCGCGAGCTCATCGAGAAAAGCGTCATGGGCGATTTTGAGACCGACATACGTTTTCCCGGCACCAGGAACGCCGCTTAGCAAAACCAACTTTCTTGAGGAGGTTGCGTGTGCCGAGGATATTTCGGTGACCAATCGCTGCACCGCTGCGCTAGTAATTTCATCTATGCGCTTAATGTGGGGTAACGCATGATCGGCGAAGAAACGCCTCGCGGCCTGCACCAGCGATAACGACGGCTGGCATACGCCCGCTTCGACAAATTTCTCAATAGGTATGGGGCGGAATCGACCGGGCTGATCAAACCGGCGCACAACATCCAAGAGGTTCTCGACGTTTGTCCGAGTATGCCACTCCGCCGCAAGTTCGTCTCCTTTTTGTCCGTAGGAGACGATAACGGAGTGCACGCGGACATTTTCTTGCCCGCAAAGAGAATGAAACCAATAGAGCCGGCGTGCGTAGTCAGCAGCCTGTTCAATGTGGGCTGGCTGCCAGTTTCCGTCGCCTTTGAGTTCCAGCACCAGCACCGCCCCGGAAATCAACAGCACGGCATCGACTCGATGCGGCCCGTCGGGCATCTGATATTCGAGCACAGCTCCATAATAAATCGCACCTTCGATGCACTTGGCGGCCTTCCCGCACTCAGTCTGAAGCAACGGCACCGAAGTCTTCCATGCTTGAATTTGTTCGGGTGTGGCATCCCGGACAAAAGCTGCGAGCGAAGACACTACCTCGTCCAATGAAGTAGATTGGAAGACGGGAAAGTTACTCGCCCAACCTGCCTGCTCGCCGCTGTAGGCCTGGAGATTGCCGCTCATAGGACAACTTAGCTGACGGCAAACGCGTTAGCGCCACAAGCCCAATGCCGCCCAATGCGATCTCCCTCTAGCCAGACGCAAATCGCGGTAGATTTTACATTCTCGGAAGAAAATTATCGTGAACAGGCGCGGGATCGGCGCGTGAATCGCGAGTTGCGGGCGGCGGGGTGGAACGTCGTGCGGATTTGGGAGCATGAGCTGGCGCGGAAGCGTGAGGCGCGATTGCTGGCGAAGCTGCGGCGGCACGGGATGATTTCTCGGGGAAAACCACGAGGTAACGAGTGACAAGTGGCGGGCGCAGTTGCTGGCCGCGTCACGTCACGCCGCGTGCGTGGCCAGTGGGCGGACACTCAAAACTTCATCCCGACGCAGCGGCTCCAGATGTGATTCCGGTAGCGTCAGCACGGCCAGCGTTTCGCCGATGGCGTTGAAAACCTCGACCGAATAGCCCGGCTCCGCGCCGATCGAGGGCGCGCCGTGGTGTTCCACGACCGTCGCCACGTCGCCACGGCGGATCCCTTCCGCAGGAAGATCGACGGCCAGGGCCACGCGACTGTAGAGCGGGAATTTCATGTGCGGTTCGGGTATAGAGTGATGAACTTGGTGAGGCCAGTCGCTTTTTCCAGCATCCAGACGGAAAAAACGTTCAGCACCCTGCCGTTGGGGCCACGCAATGGCCCGAGGATGACGAACTTTTCCCCGTAGGGCGTTGCCCCGGCCGCCGTCGCTTCTAGCGGCAATATCTGCGTTCTCAGATCGGACTCCAATTTTTCTACGTCAGCGGCCTTGTAACCGGCCAGCGCTAGAAAGCCGGCCTTGTCGTGGTCCTCGCGCGAGCGGAGCAGGTAATCGGCGAGCTTCTCGCGGGCGATGAGGCTGTCGGCTGGAAGCTTCATGCGTTACTCGGGGCCCAGTTCGCCAAGCTCACGTTCGCCTCCCACGATGAAGAGTTTCGGCTTCGCCATCACGTCACTCAGAAAATGATCGCGGGCGGCGATCCGGCGACGAAATTCCGCTACCGGAAAAAAGTGGGGATTGATCTCGCGCCCGATGCGTTCGCCGGCTGCGCGCAGGCCGGATGCCATGCTGCGGTGGGTGGCCGCGTCGCTCAGGCGGCGAAGGGATCGAGGAGGCCGACGCCGGCACGGGCAAAATCCTCCGTGTTTCGCGTGACCACGGTGAGGTTGTGTTCCAGCGCCGTGGCGGCGATGAGGCCATCGGTGACGGGCAGCGGTTGGGTGAGCGAGAGCCGGCCCCAGCGGTCGGCGATGGCGGGCGTGATCGCGAGGATGCGATCGGCGTAGTGGGTTTCCAAACCGATCAGCCAGCGCTCCAGCGATCGGGCCGCCGCTTGATCCTTGGCCCGGCGGAGTTCGATGCCGCGACGGATTTCACCGAGCGTGAGCACGCTCAGGAACGCTTCGTCGGGTTGGATGCCCGCCAGCCACGCGACCACGCCCGGATTGGCCTTGGGCTTGCGCAACTCCGAGAGCACGCACGTATCGAGCAGGTAGCTCATCAAAAAGCGTGGCGTCGCGGCTGGTCCCTGGCCCGGGGAAAATCAGCGCCGCCGGCGGCCGGGATTTCGCGCAGGTAGGCGAGAAAGTCCTCCTGGGGTCCCGGATGATCGCCGGCCAGAGCGCGGCGCAACAACTGCCGGTGGGCTTCCTCCATGGAAATACCTTGCGCCGCGGCATGCCGGCGCAGCTTTTTTACCACGGCGAACTCAATATCGCGGACGAGTAATTGCGGCATGGCGCACTCTGTTAGCATTGATAGCACACGTCAAGGATGGCGCTGACGATGAGCCGTGCCTCGAAGGGACGACGCGTTACCGGGAAACGGAAAGTCGTGAAGGTGACGCGGAGGGCGGCGAAGGCCGCCCGCGGGAGGCGATAAGCTTTCAGCGCCACGCTATGCCACCTGACTGGCCGAAGGTGGGAGACGAGGGATGAGGGCCCGGCATGCCATCGGCGTAAATGTTGCCCTGTGACGCCTGAAATCGGTCACCATCGGCGGCCAGGGTGCGCAGGTATCTGAATGAGGAAACATCCCTCAAACGACGTGAAACGAGAGTCGAACGAAGTCATAGGGACTCGGGCGAGCCTCTACACGCCTCAAACAAGGGGTCTACACGGGTCGTGCACGGGTCGTCCAAGGGTGGTGCAAGGGAGATGCAGGCTCCGTGCAAGCTGCTACAGGCTTGATCATGGACCCAGCCGGATGCGGTCGAAAGGAGGGCCTTGGCCCGCTCTGGGTGCTCTGGGTGGAAGAAGTAATACCAGCGTCCCTTGATTTCTGGACTGTAGGCCCGGCCGGTGGCCGGGCGACCCGCCCAGCGGGCGGGCCTACAACGGCAAAGTCCAAATCACACGGGACGTTGGTATAAGGATTAATCCCTGGCGAAGTCAGCC
>JBBRLB010000136.1:0-15766 GCA_038231575.1 Opitutales bacterium
CGAAAATTTCTTCTGCCGGATCAAACGCTATCGCCGCATTAGCACCCGCTACGACAAACTTGCTGCCAACTTCCTCGGTTTCGTCCAACTCGCCGCAATCTTCGATTGGCTCACTCATTGATTTTGCAAACACGCCCTAGACGAAAACCGCTTCCCGCAGCTCCTCGTAGTAAATCACAAAAGGGAACCGCGGCGTGAGCAGACTCCGCACGCCGTCGCCCTCGGACGCACCCAATGCCGGGAACTGGCAGGCGAGATCAATGATCGTAAAAACGCGTTCAGAAAAATCCGCGCCCAATCCCCGGGTGATCGCTTCGTCGTAGGCTACCTCAGCCTTGAACTCGATCAGGGCCTCCGGATGAAACGTGAAATCTCTCATCGCAGCAAAGCGGCGACTTCGTCGCGCACCTGCTGTGAGCTTACACCTGGCACGCGGCCGGAAAGCAACTCGGCCCGGCGGCGGCGCACTTCTTCGAGTTGGAGTCGTTTGATCCGAGGCTCGACCGTGGCGGCGATGCTCGCGGCTACGCGGTCAATCAACTCAGCCTTGGCATCGGTCGGTAACGCCAGCGCAGCGGCGGTGATCTCGTCGGCGGACGCGTTCATGGCGGGAAAAGAGAAAGCGGATTAGCGCGAGGGGCAAGTCCGCATTAGTCATAGCTCGATCATCTCGCCGGCGCCCATCACGCGGACTTGGTGGCCGGCGGCGAGGGCGGACTTGGCGAACGCGTGCGGGTTCTGGCGGATTTTATCCGTGGTGTCGTAGTGCATCGGCACGGCGAGTTTCGGGCGGAGAAAGTTGAGCGCCTCGACGGCGTCGGCTGGACCCATCGTGTAGCGATCGCCGATGGGAACGAGCGCGAGGTCGAGTCCGCCGCGGCCGATGAGTTTCATGTCGCCGAAGAGCGCGGTGTCGCCGGCGTGGTAAACGGATTTTCCCTCGGCGCGGACGATGTAGCCGCACGGCGAACCCATGTAGCGATTCTTGCCGGCGGGGAGTTCGAGTCCGGAGCTGTGGACGGCGGGCGTCATGTCGAGGCGACCCCACGGCAGGGTGACGCCACCGCCCGGCATCAGGTCGAGGGCCTTGGCGTTGAGGGAGTCGAAGTGCTCGGCGAGTTCGTAGGGCGCGACGATCGTGGCTTGGTGGAGTTTCGCCAGCTCGACGGCGTCGCAAATATGATCCTCGTGTGCGTGCGAGCAGAGAATCCAATCACACGGGACGCGGCTGAGCGCGACGCGACCGTGCGGATTGTCCTTTAGGTAAGGATCGAAGACGATGCGCGCGCCCTCGACTTCGAGGAGGAAACACGAGTGGCCGAAAGAGGTGAGACGCATTTCTGTTTTCGATTTTTGACTTTGGACTTTCAACGGTGGCGAAACAAGCACTCAGGGCGAGGCGAGAACGACCTGCCGTTGCAGAGGCTGGAGGCCGCGCGCGATTTCAACGGTGCCTGCCCGTTGGGAAATGCGGGCGAAAGCACTGCCCTACCGTGCCGCCAACCAGCCCTGCGCGGCGGCGACGTCGCCGGGCGTAAGGTTGTGGCTCGCGGTGAGGAACTGCTGCGTGACGTGGGCGCCACCGGCTTCGAGCAATTTCGCGAGGCGCGGCGGATGATCGAGCGGGACGATGGGGTCGACGTTGCCGTTGAGGAGCAGCACGCGTTTGCCGGTGAGAGACGCGGGCGCCGCCGGTTGATCGAGGACGACCATCGGGCGGATGAGCACGCCGCCGCCGAGCGTCGCGGGGCGAAGTTGGAGCATGGTCGCCGCGATGTTGGCGCCGTTGGAGAATCCGACGGCGAGCAGGCGCGCGGGTGCGATGCCGTATTTTTTCGCGGCGGCTTCCACCCAGTCGGCGAGCGCGTGCGTGCGCTTCGCCACCTCGACGGGATCGAACACGCCCTCGGCGAGGCGCGGGAAAAACCGCAACGCGCCGCCCTCGTTGACGTCGCCCCGCGGGCTGAGCATCGCCGAGCCCGGGGACAGCGCGCGGCCCAAGCGGAGCAGGTCGCGCTCGTTGCCGCCGGTGCCATGAAGGAGCAGCAGCGGCGGCGCGGCGACGTCAGTGCCGGATTCGAAGACGTGAACATAGCGGTGAGCGGGCATGGTCAAGTGAGGGACGGCAGCGCCGCTTCGATTTCGGCGCGGTGAGGCTCGAGGTGAGGCGGCAGGCCGAGGACGGTGCCGAGCGTCTCGACGGGTTCGTCGATGGTGAAACCCGGCACGTCGGTGGCGATTTCGAACAACACGCCGTTCGGCTCGCGGTAGTAAATGGATTTGAAATAGGCACGATCGATGATGGGTGAGACCGGGACACCGCGGGCGCGGAGCAGTTCGTGCGCGGCCACGTGGGCAGCATCGTCCGCGACGCGAAAGGCGATATGATGGACCGTGCCGGCGCCATTGAGGCCGCGCGGAACGCTGCCGTCGGTCAAGATGTCGACGTAGCTCCCGGGTCCGCCCGGGCCGACGGTGTAACGCGTGCGGTCGCCGGCGGTGCCGGCCGCGCGATAGCCCATGATGTCGGTGAGCAACGCGACCGTCGCGGCCGGCGTGGCGAGCGCGAGCGTCGTGCTGTGGAAACCCCGGATGGCATGCGCGGTCGGGATGGCAGCGGCCGGCGCGGGCGGCCGCGCATCGGGCTCGGCGGTGAAGACGAGTTCGAGTTTCAGCCCGTCCGGATCGGTGAAGGAGAGGACGGAATCGGCGAAGCGCGTTTCGAGTGGCGAGGCGGCCACGGCGAATTTTTTCAGCCGATCGATCCAAAACGCCGACGCGCCGGCCGGCACGGAGAACGCAGTGGCGTAGGCCTGGCCCTGGCCGGGCCGGCCGCGGCGAAGATTCGGCCAGGGGAAGAAGGTGAGGGCGCTGCCCGGGGAGCCGGTGTGGTCGCCGTAGTAGAGGTGGTAGGTGCCGGGGTCGTCCTGGTTGACGGATTTTTTCACGAACCGCAGACCGAGCACCTGCGTGTAGAACGCGACATTGCGCTTCGGATCGGCGGCCATCGCGGTGATGTGGTGGAGACCGCCGAGGGTCATGGACGTGGTGGGAGCGGGCATGGCGGAAAGTATTTCAATGTTGAAGTAATTTGCAAGCGGGCGACGATTTTTCCGCGGCCGGCACGGATCGGAGAGGCGGGGCGGGTTCTCCAATCCGGCCTGCGTTCGATGCGCGAATCACCCCGGAACCCAGGACGGCTCGGAGCGCCGTCCCGACCTAAGCCGGAGTCTTTTTCCCCACGCCGAGCTTTTTGCACAGCCGGCCCAGAGTCACCTGCTCGGCGGCGGTGAGCGCGGCGAACTCCCGCGTCAAACGCGCGGCGTGCTTCGGGAACAGCGCGGCGATGAACTTCCGGCCCTTCGTGGTGAGGGTGACGCGCACGTAACGGCGGTCGGCGGCGTTGCGCGAGCGGGCGACGAAGCCGCAGCGTTCGAGGTTGTCGACGACGAGGGTGAGGTTGCCGCCGGTCTTGAGCAGCTTGGTGGCGAGCTCGGTTTGGTAGAGCGGACCGAGGTGGTAGAGCGCCTCGAGCGCGGAGAACTGCGAGAACGTGATGCGGCGCGGCAGCACGACATGGGCGCGGGCCGTGACGCTCTCTGCCGCGCGCATCAACTTGATGTAGGTGTCGAGCGCGGTGACCTCGCGCCGCGGACCATGATGATGAGAGCCCATGTGGGATCGATGACGCGTGCTCCCGGGCGGGATTACACCGCGTCGATCTTGTTGATGCGGGTGAGATGGCGGCCGCCTTCGAATTCGGTGGCGAGCCACACCTGCACGAGATGAATCGCCTCGGCCTCGGTGATGGTGCGCTGGCCGAGCGAGATCACGTTGGCGTCGTTGTGCGAGCGGTTCCAGATCGCGACCTGCTCGTTCCAGATGACGCCGCAACGGACGCCCTTCACGCGATTCGCGACGATGGCCTCGCCGTTGCCGGAGCCGCCGAGCACGATCCCGCGCTGAAACTCGCCGCGCGCGACGGCTTCGGCGGTCGGGCGGATGAAATCAGGATAATCGCAGCTCGCGTCCGAGTAGGTGCCGAAATCGCGGACGGTGTGGCCCGCGGCGAGGAGCGCGGCCTTGAGGGCTTCTTTGTAAGCGAAGCCGGCGTGATCGGAACCGATGGCGATGGAGAAGCGTTTGGGCGTGGGTGAGGACATGGGACGGTGAAAGGTGGGGCCGCTGTAGAATCAGAAATTAGTAGTTGGGTGGCGGGCGACGGAGTTTTGCCACAAAAAGCACAAAATTCACAGGGCGATACGAATATCACCATTGCGCCCATAGGCGCGCGGAGATCGAGCGCGTTTTTTTTGTGATTTTTTGCGCTTTTTGTGGCTAATCCGTTTGGGATTCCGTCGCCACGGGAGGAGAGGGTGGATTTAGCCGATCAGCTTCCAGAATGCCGCGGTGTCGGCGAGATCAGCCATCACGGCGTCGGGCGCATGGGCGGCGAGTTGATCGGTCGTGTGGCTGCCGGTCGCGACCGCGAGGGTGCGGGCGCCGATGGCTTTGCCACACGCGATATCATGCGGCGTATCGCCGATCACCCAGACGCGATCGGGCGCGAAGGTGGCTCGGACGTGCTCCTGGGCGCGGCGGAGCGCGTGCGGGGCGATGTCGTTCCGCAGCTCGGCGTCGTCGGCAAAACCGCCGAACGGAAAAAAGTCCCACAGGCCGTGGTGGCCGAGTTTGGTTTTGGCGCCGCGTTGGAGATTTCCCGTGAGCAGACCTTGCGCGACATCGTTGCGGGCGGCGGCGGCGGCGAGGATTTCGCGCACGCCGGGCAACACGCGGGCGCGGGGATTCGCGAGCGTGGGTGGCAGGTGGGCGACGTAGCCGTCGATCAGGCGGGTGAAGTTTTCCTCCGTGTGGGGCAGCGAGAATTTTTCAAAAATGCGCCGCGCGATCCAGCGATCGGTGCGGCCGGCGAAATCGATGTCGGCGAGTGAACCGTCGATGCCGAGGCCGTCGCGGAGTCCGCGCTCCAGCGCAAGCATGCCCGCGCCGCCGGAGGCGATGAGAGTGCCGTCGATGTCCCAAAGGAGGAGAATGGTCTTCACGAAAACGCCGACGCTCGACGGCGGAGGTTCGGCTGGCGAATCAAAAGACGTCGCCCCTCTGAGGACGGGCATGGGTGCTAAATCGCTGGAGTTGGAAAACGGGGAGAACCTGAGGCCCTCGATACCCCGACGTCATTGGGAGCTGGCTCGGGAATATGCCCTTGCCTACTTGCTTCCGGAACTCCAAGCACCGCTGTGTTTGCAGAGATCGCGATCCCGCCGCGTCTCACCCTGCTGGCCGCCGCCCTTCCGCCACCGCAGGTTGAAGCCAACCCCCAACTCAACTGCTGCGCACGCTCGCCAATTCGCCGGCGGAGCAAAACTTTCCGGTCTCATCCCACTATGCTTCAACTCCGCCTTACCTTCCTCCTCACGGTCGCAACGGCTTTCGCGCAAGCCGCGCCGGCTAAACACAAAGTTCTCTTCAATCGGTTTCGCCTGCAGGAACTTTCGATCGTGATCGCCGACGCCGACGGCAAAAACGAGCGCACCCTCGTGCCGCACGGCACGCTCGAGTATTCGCCGACATTTTCCGCGGACGGCCAATGGGTTGTCTTCACCAAGGAAACCGCCGGTCTGTCGGACATCTATCGCGTCCGCCCGGATGGCACCGGCCTCGAACGCCTCACCGACGATCCGGCCTTTGATGATCAGGGCGCACTCTCTCCGGATGGTAAAACATTGGCCTTCGTTTCAACGCGCGGCTCCGGCACCGCCAACCTCTGGCTGCTCAATCTCGCCACCAAGCAATCCACCAATCTCTCGAATAACCATGGGGGTAATTTTCGTCCCGCATGGTCTCCCGATGGCACGTGGATCGCCTTCAGTTCGGATCGCGACGCCGACGGTGGCGTCTTTCCCGGCCAGTGGGAAATTATGCAGTCCACCGGGATCTTTATCGTCCATCCCGATGGCTCCGGGCTGCGCCGCATTACAAAAGCCGGCGGTGTCGCCGGCAGCCCCGCGTGGTCGGCCGATGGCAAGCGCATCCTGTTTTATGAGACCGATGAGACGGGCGCCTACTTGGCGAAGTCGGCGCGCTCCCGCACCGAATTCGTCGCGATCGACATCACCACCGGCAAGCGCATTCAATACACCGCCTCCAACGAGACCAAGCTGTCGCCGAAATTTTTGGCCGGCGGCAACATTGGCTACGTGGTGCGCTCCGCCGACGACAAGGACGGGGTCTTCGTCTGGCACCCCGACCGCCACATCGACTCAATCGTCACCGGCCGAGTTCATGAACCCAGTTGGTCCCCCGATGGCGCGCATCTCGTTTTCGTGCGCGTTCTCCAGCGCGCGTTCACCGAGCACTTCGTCCCTACCGGCAGCATCGATCCCGAATTCGAGCTCTACCTCAGCGAACCCTTCGCAACCGTTTCGCCCGACGGAAAGCGTCTCCTTTACAGCCAATACGCTAACAACGGGATGAGCACCAGCGACACGAGCATCGAGATCATGAATGCCGACGGCAGCAACAAGCACACCCTTTATCACGAGAAAGGCGCGGCGTCCTTCGACCCCAACTGGTCGCCCGACGGCTCCACGATTCTCTTCAGCATCGGGCATTATTTCCGGGCGCCAGGTTTACCGCCCGCGCAGATCGCCACGATCAAGCCTGACGGGAGCGGCTTCACGCCCATCGTCGATGACGGGGTGACCAACGGCTTCCCCACGTGGTCCCCCGACGGCAAGCAGATCGTCTACAAGCACGGCAAGCATCTCGTCGTGCGCACGCTCGCCGATGGCAAGGTCACCGCGATTAACACCGGGGCCCACTACGATAACTTCCCGAAATGGCAGCCCCACGGCGACCGCATCCTCTTTACCAGCGATCGCGATGGCGGCTTCGATCTCTACACCGTCCGCCCTGACGGCACCGACGTGCAGCGCCTCACCCGCGCGCCGGGCAGCAGCGCCCACTCTTCCTGGTCACCCGACGGCAAATGGATCCTGTTCAGCAGCGGCCGCAGAGGCTTCAAGGACGAGATGGCAATGAGTGAAGGCGTTCCGCAACCCTACGGTGAAATCTTCGCGATGCGTGCCGATGGATCGGATGTCCGCCAACTCACCGACAACAAATGGGAAGACGCCGTCGCCGGCTGGGCGCCCGAACGCAATTAACCACCTTCCAGTGGCAGAACCTGATTACCGCTGGCTTCGATCTTGGGTCAGTGGTGTTTCAGAACTCACCGTTGTTAGAACGATGAATCGAGCTACGGCGCAGTGAAGTCGGTGCGGCTCCCTAGCGTGGGAGGTTTTCGGAACAGCAAAAGAGCGGCCGTCACCTTGCCTGCGCGGGGTAGCGGCGGAGATCGAGCGTGTGTTGGCCCTCGGGCGGAAAATCGATTTTTGGGACGAAGCGGGCCTGACCGATCGTCGCAGTCCAGGGCTGCCAGCGCTCGGCGCGGCGGGCGGTGGCTTCCGTGTCGTTGGCGGGCGCGGCGGGATATTGCGTGTTGGTGGGATTCCACACGTGCCAGCGCGCGGCAGCGATGACCGTGAGCGTCGCGCGGTCGACCCACTCGAGGAGCAGCGGCGCGTGGACGGGCACGTGTGGTTGCAACGACGGCGTCAGGTAGAACGCGCGGTAGCGGATGCCGCAGGCGGCGCCGGCGGGCGCTGCCGGGGAAGGGGGAGTGTTGAGCGCTGAGAGTTCGAGCGGTCGGAACTCGCACGGGAGTCCGTTGACGAGGAGCAGGCCGCCGGCGAGAAATCTTTTGTCCGAGATGCGCGCCTCGATCCGATCAACGCTGGAGTCGACGGTGCGCGCGACGGTGCCGGCGTTGGGCGATTCGCCGAGGAGCGGCCAGGCTTCGAGTGCCTGGCGGAATTCGATTTTGAACTCGCCGGCTTTCTTGTCGCCGAGTGCGAACTCGCCGAGTTTCGGAAAACGAAATTCCCACGGCGCGCGCAGCCATTCGACGTTGAAGGTGATGCCGTGCTTTTTGAGGTCGGCGCAGATGGCGGCGAGATCTTCCCAGACGAAGGCGGGGAGAAAGAATCGATCGTGGAGTTCGCCGGCCCATCGGACGAACGGCAACTTGAACGGTGCGGCGGCGAGGCGCGCGAGGATGGCACGGACGAAGAGCGCGGTAACGGAATGGACGGCGGCGACGGGATGCGTTTCGAACGCGCGGAATTCGACGAGCCCGAGGCGGCCGTTGGGCGCCCAGGGATTCCAAAGTTTGTCGACGCTGATTTCGGCGCGGTGCGTGTTGCCCGACCGGTCCATCAGGAGGTCGCGGAAGAGGAGATCGAAGAGCGCGAGATTTTGCGGGGAGCCGAGATTTTCGGCGCCGGCGCAGGCGAGTTCGAGTTCGTAGAGGGCCTCGAAGGTGGACTCGTCGATGCGCGGCGCCTGTGAACTCGGGCCCATGTAGGCGCCAGTGAAGGCATAGCTGAGCGCCGGGTGGTGCTGCCAGTAGCGGATGATCGAGGGGAGCAGCGCGGGAAACGCGAAGAAGGGCGAGAGCAGTCCGTCGGGTCCGCCGAACACGAGATGCGCGCCACCGCCGGTGCCGACTTCGCGGCCGTTGTAGTGCAGCTTGCGTGCGCAGAGGCCGCACGCGTCGGCGGCGGCATAAAGTTGGGCGAGCTGCGCGTGGTAGTCCGCCCAGGTGGCGCAGGGGGAAACGTTGATCTCGAGCACCCCTGGATCGCTGGCGAGGCCGACCGTGGGGAGGGAGGCATCGGGCGGGGGCGCATAGCCGGCGAGAATGACGTTGGTGAGTTTGGCCGCGACGAGAGTGTCTTCGATTTTCGCGAGCAGGGTGCAGTAAGCGGGCAACAGGAGCGGCGGAATGAAAAGCGTGAGGGTGCCGGCGCGGATGTCGGCCGTGAGCGCGCGCCGCAGATTTTTTTCCGACAGCTTTCCCAGCGGGAGACGGAGGCCGGCGGGACCATCGCCGACAAACAGCGCCAGCGGACCGGGGCCGAGCGCTGGCGTCCAGTCGTCAGTCAGCCAATTTTTTCCGTCGTGATCGAGCGGGAGGACGTAACCGGTGACGGCGGTGGGCGCGGCCGTTTCGGCGAGCGGGAGGCAGTGCGTAGAATCGACGGAGAGCGATTTCGCGAGGGCGATGACGAATTTTTTCGCGTCGGCGGGCGAGTGTTTGCCGGGATCGGTATCAGCGCGGAGGCGTTTGATGTCGCGCCAGAGTGGGGCGCCGTCGAGGCGACGCTGAATCAGCAGCGCCCAGCGCGGGAGCGGTTCACCCGGGTAGTGTTTGGCGGACGTTTCGAGGACCACGGCGCCGGGAAACGCGGTGCGGATAAGTTCGCGGGCGAGCTGGCGCGCGTAGGCGAGCTTGGTCGGGCCGAGGGCGGCGGTCTGCCATTCGGCGCCGTCGGGTGAAGTCGGCACGAACGTCGGCTCGCCGCCCATCGTGAGCAGCACCGTCGATCGGGCGAGCGAGGTCTCGACGGCTTTGCCGCAGGCGAGGACTTCTTTCCAAACCGGGGCGGAGAAGGGAGAGCTCATGCGGGGTTCAAAGTTTCTCAATCGTGAGGTGGGTCGTCAGGGTCGAGGTCGTGGGACCGGCGCTGTAGAAACCGCCCTGAATCGGATTCACGATTTCGGCGAGGGCGGTGCGGGCGACCGGGACGAAGGCGTCGTCGCAAAAAATCCCGCGCGTCGCATCGAGGCCGCGCCAGCCGGCGCCGGGGAGATAAACTTCGGCCCACGCATGCATGGTCGGCGGCAGGGGATTCCGCATCGTGGGGTCGGGGGCTTCGTGCAGATAACCGCTGACGAAGCGCGCGGCGAGACCGAGTTGCCGGCAGAGGGCCACGAAGAAAACGGCGTAGTCGCGGCAGGAGCCGCTACCGCGCGCGAGGGTATCGGCGGGCGTCTGGATGCCGGGCTCGTCGCGCCGCGTGTAGAGCAACGAGGCGCGGACGGCGGAGTTGAGCGCGGAGAGAAACGCAATCGTGTCGGTTGGCGGCGAGGGCAGGTGGGCGGCAAGCCACGCGCGAAGCTGTTCCCGATCGGTGCCGGCGGGGGCGGTGAAACACGGGCCGAGCCCGAAGGTCTCGGCGGCATCATAGGCGAACGGGAACGTGAACGCGGTCGGTTTCAGGAAAAAATCGAACGGGTTGGTGTCGAGCGTCTCGACGAGAAACTCCGAGCGAAGCTCGAGCGTGGTCGACTGCGTGGTGGCGTCGAAATAAGCCCAGTCGAGCGCGTTGTCCTCGGCATCGTTGGTCGCAACCCGGCGGGCCGGGGGCGTGATCGTGAGATCGAAACTGTGCAGACGCTGGCGGGAGGTTTCCCGCGGGCGGAGGTAGAGCGCGTGGGGGGCGAAGGACACCGGCTGCGAATAATCATAGCGGGTGACGTGGGTGACGCGGAGGAACATGCAGGGGAGGCTTGGTCAGCCGCTAGCCGCCGGCGTGCCGCAGAAGAATAAAAATCATAGGCCGGCGGGCACCGCGGCGCCCGACTCGCGGACGGCGACTTCGACTTTGAGCGAGCGCGTGGGCGCGCCCTTGTAAGTGCCGCTGACCGGACGGATGTCGGCGTAGTCGCGGCCCGTGGCGATCTTGACGTAGCGCTCGTCGGCGGGGCGGTCGTGCGTGGGATCGTAGGCGGCCCAACCGTAGCCGGGGATCATGACCTCGACCCACGCGTGGGACGCCTCGTTTTCGTTGGGGCGGCGGCGGGTGTTAAAAAAATATCCGCTGACGTAGCGCGCGGGAATGCCCGACTGCCGGCAGAGGCCGAGCATGACGTGCGCGTAATCCTGGCAGACGCCGGTCTTCAGCTTGAGCGCGTCGGGCGCCCGGGTGTTCACCCCCGTGGAATGGGGCTTGTAGGTGAACTTCGTGAAAATGTGGCGCGCGATCTTGATCGTGTCCGCGAACACGTCCGTGCGCGTATCCTCGAGCGCGACGAGGGCCTCCCGCCACAAGGCGACGTCTTCGGGCACGTAGTGGGACGGGGCGAGGAACTCCAAATAGAAGTCGCGCTCGGGAAATGTGGCCAGTTCGGCATACGGCACGGCGGGCACGCGGAGGCGGGCGGCATTGGGCACGGTTTCAATTTCCGACTCGGCCTCGAGCACGAGTTTCCGGTGCGGGGCCGTGATATCGAAGTAGTGCACGGCGTTGCCGTAGAAATCGCGGTATTCGCGCGGCGTGATCGCCGGTGAGATGCGCAGGGTGAACGCGCGGCACGTTTGCAGGTTGTCGTCGATCGGCCGGAGGCGCGCTTCGTTGAAGCTGTCCCGCGCCGTGCCGGCGTAGGCAAACGTCGTGCGATGGAGAAGATGAAGAATCATGAACGGAGCCGGCCGCGCCGGCCGCTGGCGTCATTGCTGGATTTGCTGTTGCTGCTGTTCACCCAGCTCCGATTCGGCGGGGTAAAACATCGTCGTCTGCACGACCTCTTCGCCAATGCGGTCGAGGACCTTCTGCGCCTCGACGAGGAATTCATGCAGGCCGTGTTTTTGGAGCACGTCGTCGATCGTGAGCGACTGCAGATCCGCGAGCAGGCGGCGCGAGAGGCGTCCGGCTTCGGTGCGTGGGCGGGTGCCGGTGTCGCCGAGGATGCGGCGGAGATAGTCATCGATTTCCGCCATGCAGAAATGCAGCGAGCGCGGAAAAGAGTCGGAGAAGATGAGGAACTCGGCCGCTTTCCACGCGAGAATTTCGCGGACATAAAAGCGGCGGTAGGCCTCGAGCGCGCTCGCGCTGCGCAGCACGGCCTGCCACTGGGCGGTATCGACCGCGCCGCCCACGTCGGTCGCGTTGGGCAGCAGGATGTGGTATTTTACGTCGAGGATGCGCGTCGTCTTGTCGGCCCGCTCCAGGAAGCGGCCGAACTGCAAAAACTCCCAGCCCTCGTTGCGCGAGTAGGTCGCAGCCGTGAGGCCTTGGAAGAGGTGCGCGCTCCGCTTGATGTTGTTGAAAAACTCCGCGGCGCCGGTCGCCCAGACTTCATCCGAGGTGCGATCGTGGAGGTAGAGGTAGAGCTCGTTGATCGTCTCCCACATCTCGAGGGAGATCTGGTCGCGGATCATGCGGGCGTTTTCGCGCGCGCTGTAGACGCTCGAGAGGATCGAGTTGGGATTGCGCGGATCGAACGCGAAAAATTCCGTCACGCTCCGGCTGTCCGCGTGCGGGTAGTGCTCCGCGAATAATTTTTCGTCGCCCGAACTGAGCAGAATCGAACCCCAGTGCTCCTCGACGGCGGTCGTGGTGAAGCCCTGGAAATCGAGCATGAGCTGGAGGTTCACGTCGAGCAGGCGCGCGAGATTTTCGGCGCGCTCGATGTAACGGCTCATCCAGTAGAGCGAGTGGGCGACGCGCGAGAGCATCACCGAGGCCTGCGGGCGGAGGAGGGGCGGGGCGGAATTTTTGGGCGCGGCCATGGTTACTCGTCTCCTTGCAGCACCCACGTGTCCTTCGAGCCGCCGCCTTGGGAGGAGTTGACGACGAGCGAGCCCTTGCGGAGCGCGACCCGCGTGAGCCCGCCGGGCGTGACGGTGATTTTGTCACCGTAAAGAATGTAGGGCCGCAGGTCGATGTGGCGGCCCTCGAGGGCGCCGTCGCACCACGTCGGCGAGCGCGAGAGCATGATCGGATCCTGCGCGATGAAGTTGCGCGGGTTGGCGGCGACCTGGTCGCGGAATTTTTCGCACTCCTCCTTCGTCGACGCCGGACCGATCAACATGCCGTAGCCGCCGGCCTCGTTGGCGGACTTCACGACGAGCTTCTCGATGTTTTCGAGGATGAATTTCCTGTCGAGCGGCTCGGACGCGAGGTAAGTGTTCACGTTCGGCAGGATCGGATCCTGATCGAGGTAGTATTTGATCAGCTGCGGGACGTAGGCGTAGATCACCTTGTCGTCGGCGACGCCGGTGCCGATGGAGTTGGCGAGGGCGACGTTGCCGGCGCGATAGGCGCTCACGAGGCCGGGCACACCCAGCATCGAGTCTTTGCGAAAAACGGTCGGGTCGAGAAAATCGTCGTCGATGCGGCGGTAGATGACGTCGACGGGCACGAGGCCGGCCGTCGTGCGCATGTAGACGCGCGCGTCGCGGACCACGAGGTCGCGGCCCTCGACGATCGGGATGCCCATCTGGCGCGCGAGGAAGCAGTGCTCGAAATACGCGCTGTTAAATACGCCGGGCGTGAGGAGGACGACGCTGGGCTTGTCGCGGTCGGCGGGCGCAAGGTGCAGCAGCGCCTTCACGAGATCGTCGCCGTAACTTTCGACGGGACGGACGCCGTAGCTGTGGAAGAGATTGGGGAACGCGCGCCGCATGGCGGAACGGTTCTCGATCATGTAGCTCGCCCCGGACGGGCAGCGCAGGTTGTCCTCCAGCACGAGGTAATTACCCGCGTGATCGCGGATGAGGTCGGTGCCGCAGATGTGGACGTAGATGCCGCGGGGCACCGTGAAATTCATGAACTCGCGCCGGAAATGTTTGGCGCCGAGCACGAGCGCGGGCGGGATAATTTTATCCTTCAGGCATTTTTGCCCGTGATAGACGTCGTCGAGGAAAAGGTTGAGGGCCGTGATGCGCTGCACGAGCCCGGCCTCGATGCGCTGCCACTCCGTATTCGGGATGATCCGGGGGATGAGATCGAAGGGGAAGATCCGCTCCGTGCCGGCGTTGTCGTGGTAAACGGTGAACGTCACGCCCCGCCGCAGGAACGCGAGGTCCACTGCGGCGCGGCGGTGATCAAAATCCTTGAGCGGCAGGGTGCCGAGCCGCTCGCCGAGCCGGCGGTAGTGCGGGCGGACGGCCGTGCCGTCGATAAACATTTCGTCGAAGAAATTGCCGGAGTCGTAGTGGGAATTGAGGATCGACACGGGTGGGTTTTGGGCGGACGAACCGCGAATAGCAGGAGCCTTGCCAGAACGACGCTTTCAGTCGCGCGGGCGTGGGTCAACGGCGCAACGCAGTGAAGGCGCACCCCGCCAGAATCAAGGCCGCGCCGGCCAGTTCGTGCGGCGCGAAATGCTCGCGGAAAAAGAGGACGCTCCCCAACGCGACCCCCAGAGGAACGAGCATCTGGAGCAGCGAGCCCTCCGCGACGGGCAATTCGCGAAACGCCCGCGTCATGGCGAGCTGGCCGGCGGCCGCCGTCACGCCCGCGACGAGCAGCAGCCCGAGCACCGCGGCGGGCAACGGCGAGGGATGCAGCACCGCCGGGATGCAGCAGACCGCGAGGCCGTAGAGGCATTGCGCCGCAAAGATCGTGGCCGAGTGCTCGGTGGCGTGAAGCTGGCGGATCATGACGACGACGTAGGCGGAGAGCAGGGCGGAACCCACGGCGACCGCGTCGTAAAAACTCGCGTGGCTGGTGGCGGAAAAAATGTTCGTCAGCAAGGCGAGGCCGGCGAGCGTCACGACGCTGCCGATCACGACCGCTGGCCGGAGACGTTCGCGCAGCACCCACGCCGCGAGCAATGCGCCCCAGACGACGTAAGTGTTGTTGATAAACGTGGCCCGCCCTGCGCCGCCCTTCACGACCGCGAGGTAGGTCAGATAGACCCCGAAGCCGCCGCTGAGGCCGCGCTCGATCAGTTTGCGGTTGTTGAACAGATGAACGGGGCGCCACTCGCGTCGGTAAACGGTGGCCACCACCGCGAGCCCGACGACAAAACGCGCGCAAGACACGAGCCAGACGTTGGTGAAACCACGCTCGCTGAGCAGACGCACCGTCAGGATGGTCGCGGTGAAGCAAACCGTCGAGAGGACCATCAATCCGACCGCGCGCGCGTGGTGAGTGGGCGCGGTGGTGGACATCAGCGATGTAGTGCGGCGAGGCGGCCGGTCCCGCAAGTTTCCCGATGCCGGGATCAGGCACAGCGCCGCTGATTCACAGGGCGTGAAGTGCGCTCTTGCTCACGGCGAGCGCGGCTTCTTTCACGGCTTCGCTCATGGTCGGATGCGCGTGGATCGTGCGGGCGAGGTCCTCGGCGCTGCCGCCGTATTCCATGTGCGTCACGATTTCGCTGATGAGTTCGCCGGCGTTGCGGCCGAGAATCTGGGCGCCGAGGATCTTGTCGGTTTTCGCGTCGGCGATGATCTTCACGTAGCCGTCGGTGGCGTCGGCGGCGATCGCGCGGCCGTTGGCGGCGAAGTTGAACTTGCCGATGTTGACCGCGATGCCGGCCGCCTTTGCCTGATCTTCGCCGAGACCAACGCTCGCGACCTCCGGATCGGTGTAGACGACGCCGGGAACGAGATCCCAATTCACGTGACCCGCCTTGCCCGCGATCCATTCGGCGACGGCGACGCCGTCTTCCTCGGCCTTGTGCGCGAGCATGGGGCCGGCGACGACATCACCGATCGCCCACACGCCGGCGGCGGTGGTCTTGAGGTGGGCGTCGACCTTGATGCGTTTCTTTTCGTCGAGCTGCACGCCGGCCTGGTCGAGGCCGAGACCGTCGGTGAACGGACGGCGGCCGACGGCGACGAGCACTTTATCCGCGGGAAAGGAAATTTTTTCGGTGCCACGCTCGGCGGTGAGAATGCCGTTGGTGTAGCCGGTGACCTTCGCGCCGACCTCGATCTTGAGGCCCTGTTTTTGCATGAGGCGCGTGAAATTGCGGACGATGTCTGAATCGTAGGTTGCGATGATGCTCGGGAGAAACTCGACGACGGTCACGTCGCTGCCGAGGCGCGCCCAGACGGAGCCGAGCTCGACGCCGATGACGCCGCCGCCGACCACGACGAGTTTCTTCG
>JBBRLB010000137.1:0-15289 GCA_038231575.1 Opitutales bacterium
AAGCGTTAGGCGGAAGCATGCCGACGGCGTGCGTCGTGCCCGCACTATTTTTCTCCTGCCAAGCGTGATCAACGACGGTGCCGAAGATGTCGCCGGTGGCTCCTGCCCGACAGGCATATTCCCACTGCGCCTCGGTGGGCAGCCCATAGACGTAACTAGCGGGTAAACGCTCCGCAGCTTTCTCGCGCTCGGTTAACTTCTGGCAAAAATCCATGGCGGCGGCCCAGGTTATGTTTTCCACCGGTAAGTCATCGCCTTTGAAATGAGACGGGTTGGAGCCCATCATCGCGCTCCAAGTTTTTTGCGTCACTTCAGTCTTTCCGAGCCAGAAAGACTTGGTGATCGTCACCTCCGTCGCCGGCAAGGTAGTGAGGTCATCAGCGTCGCCGCCCATGGTGAATGTCCCCGCCGCGACCGGCAACAGCGTGAGTCCGAGTTCCGGGAGCGTCCATGGCTGCCCGACTTCCGCGGCAGAAATTTTCTCCAACGTGAGGGTCAGGGTCGGTTTTTCTTTGGGCGAAAAGGAAACGGTGCGACGGGCGGTCTTGAAACCATTCGCAGCGATCTCAAGCATGAGCTCTTCCTCGATCGGCAGAGCCGCGTGATTGTTTTTCACGACGACCGGCTTGCCGTTGGCCACCAAGGTGTAGGCGGTTGGCCCGGTCACCGTCAGAGCCAGGTCGGCGGGCTTCGCCCGGAGTTTGACGTCGACCGATACTTGCTGCCGATCTCGCACGATCACGGACTGTTTCCATGGCTCGTAATCGGGATGGAAAATTTCCACCACTCTCACCCCGGCTTCGAGATTTTCAATGTGCCCGTTTTTGACGAAGGCGCCTTGACCGTCGACCCGCACGGTGGCCCGGAGTAAACTAAATTCCTTCGTGCCCACGCGGAGATCGATTCCCCCGGTTTCCGCCACCAGCGTGCCTGCGTTGAGTGTCTGGGTTTCGTTCGGCTTAAGCGTCACCGCGCGTTTCTCGCGGATGTAGCCAGCGAGAAAAATTTCCACGGCCAAGGTCCTGCCGCTGGGCAAATTGGGCACCGTCGCAGGGGTGACGCCGGCCTTTGCGCCGTTGATCAAAACCTCCGCACCATCGGGCACCGAAAAAATCCTCAGCTCTCCGGGAAAAGCGGATTGCACGGGTGCGACGCGCGCGGGCCGACCCGCGACCACGGTAACATTCGCCACCTGAACGTCCGCCCACTCGGGATGGGAAAATTTGAACGCGTAGGTGCCGACTGTCAGAGCATTCTCCAATCGGAGCGGCCCTGTGGCCGGCAACGTGCCGACGGCTTTTTGCCGGCCGCGAACATCGACCACTGTGACTGCCGTGCCGGGACGTGCGACGATTACGACGGTGCCAAACACCGGCACCAACTTTACATCCACGTCGCCGCTGCCGGCGGTCACGCGAACGCGGCCAGTGTAGGGCTGATAGCCCGGCGCCTGGACCGTCATTTCATATTCACCATCTGCCAACGTGGCGAGGATCAGGCGGCCATCGGACGACACGGGTTGGTCGGAAATCTTGCCGACCCAGACGCGTGCGCCGACATCGGGCGGAGTCACGCGGACGACAACTTGAGGTGTCGAGGGTCCGACAGCGGGAGTCGCCTTCGCCGCAGCTTTGGCGGCAATCGCTTGAGTATTCGCCAGAAGTTTTGGGGGTTCCTCCGCGTTGCGACGCGCCCGCCCGAGCAAAAATACGCCGATGCTAAGTGCAAGGATCGCCACCGCCCCGAGTGCGATCCGCCGCCGAACGTTGCGCGGCTTGAGGGGAACCGCCGCCGGGATCGACTCCGGCTGCGTCGCGACGAAGGCGGAGCGCGAGCGGCTCGATTCCACCGGATGCGATAAAAGGAGTTTTACCCGCTCACAAAACTCGGGGGGCGCTTCGCCACCAGCTAGACGCATCCACTGCCGTTCGCGAAACCGTTCCGGCACCCGCGCCTGTGCATCGACGGTGTGGTCGACGACGATCGGCACGAGAAACGGTTGGTCGTGCGCCATGAGATAAGTGCGCTGTTCGGCGAGATGCCATTCGAGCCGAAAATAACCTTCGGGGCGCGCATCCGTATTGGCCGAAATCACCGGCGCAAACAGCGCGCATTCCTTGATTTGTCGGCGGATATTGGCGTCCCACGCGTCGCCGCCACGCAGTTCGTTCTGATCAAACCACACCTCAATCCCCGTCGCGCGCAAAGCGTCACAGATGCGCCGAGCTGCTTCGGCATCTTGCGACGCGTAGCTCAAGAAAACCGCTTTGTTCGCAGGTGCGGGCATTTCAGGGAGAGTAAGCAAAGCTCAAGTGGAGTCGGAATGGGGCGAGCGGAAAATCATCCCACTCGCAGGCGCTGGCGAGTGCATTGTGCCAATTAAGTAACATCCGATCAGACGAGTCGCAGGCGTTTCACTCTCCGCCACTCCGGCGGGAAACATCCGCTCACCGACCGGGTGGGACTGGCCCGCCACGTCCCGACCTCAGGTCACGCCCAGACGCGCCCTACCTTACGTCGGCAGATGCTGAATGATGCTCACCATCGGCAGGAACAGCGCGATGACGATTGTGCCCACCATCACCGCCATGAACACGATCATGATCGGCTCGATGATTGAGGTCAGGCCGGCCACCGCCGTATCGACTTCCTCGTCGTAGGTATCAGCGATGCGCGTGAGCATATCGGGCAACGCTCCCGTCTCCTCGCCCACCTCGATCATGCTCGTGACCATGCCCGGAAAAATATGCGTGGACTCGAGCGGCTTCGCCACGTTGTCGCCCTCCTTCACGCGGTCATGCACCACGTTGATCGCGTCGGCGATATGGATATTGCCACTCGTGTCGCGCGTGATGATGAGCGCTTGCAGGATCGGCACACCGCTCGCGAGCAAGGTGCCAAACGTGCGCGTGAATCGCGCAATCGCCGCCCGCAAAAAGAGATCACCCACCACCGGCGTGTGAATCAGCAGCCAGTCGAACAGCCGCGCGCCCATCCGCGTTTTGCGCAACAGTCGCCCGGCCACGACCGCCACAAAGATTCCCACCAAGGCCGTGACGTAATGATCTTTGAGGAAATTGCTGACCGCGAGCAGACCCTCCGTCAGTGCGGGCAGCGGCTGCCCCTTCAACATGTCGCGGAAAATATTCTTAAACGTCGGCACCACGAAAATCATCAGCACCGCGACAATCGCCCCGGCCACGAGTGAAATGATCACGGGATAGATCATCGCCGCCTTTACTTTTCCCTGGATGCGCTGCGCCTTTTCCTGAAACACCGCGAGGCGCTCCAGCACCGTGTCGAGCACGCCACCCGCTTCGCCCGCCTTGACCATGTTGATGTAAAGCCGATCGAAAACTTTTTCATTCGCCGCGAGTCCGTCGGAGAAATTGCCGCCCGACCGAATCGCATCCGCCGTGCTCTCGATCACTTCCTTGAAGGCCGGCCGTTTTTCCTGCCGCGCGAGCACCTCGAGGCTTCGCATAATCGGCATGCCGGCCTTCACGAGCGTCGCCAGTTGCCGCGTAAACACCGCGAGTCCCTTGCCATTGATTGCCCGGCCAATCGTCATCGACCGTTTCCGTTTTTTCATCACGCCGCCCGCTCCCGAAAACGCCACGGCGCCGCGGCTCGCCGCCTTTGCCGGCACAGCCGGGATGGTCGAGGGCGCCGGCGCTGCGGGATTGGGACGGGTCGCGAGCTTGGCCATCGTCAGGTATATTTAATGATTTCCTCGATCGTGGTGTGGCCGTCGAAAATCGAGCGCAAGCCATCATCGCGCAAGGTCCGCATCCCCTGCTCCAATGCCTTTTGGCGAATCACCAGCGTCGGCGACCGCTGCACAATCAGATCGCGCACCGCCTCGGTCATGCGCAGCCACTCGTAGATGCCAAGCCGGCCGCGATAACCCGTCTGGGTGCAAACCGGGCAGCCTTTGCCATAATAAAACTGCCGATCGCCCACGCTTTCGCGCTTCACGCTGAGCTGAGCCAGCAATTCCGGCGCCGGTTCATAGGACGTTTTGCACTGCGTGCACACGCGGCGCACCAAGCGCTGGGCCAGCACCGCTTCGAGACTCGACGCGATGAGGAACGGCTCGACGCCCATGTCGATCAGTCGCGTGACGGCGCCGGCAGAATCGTTCGTATGCAACGTCGAAAGCACCAAGTGGCCCGTGAGCGACGCCTGAATCGAAATCTGCGCCGTCTCAAGATCGCGAATTTCGCCGACCATGATGATGTCGGGGTCCTGACGGAGAAACGACCGCAGGGCCGACGCGAACGTCAGCCCCACCAGCGGATTCACCGGCACCTGCATGATGCCCTCGATTTCGTATTCCACCGGGTCTTCGGCCGTGAGGATTTTGAGGTCGACCGTGTTGACGATGCGCAGACCGCTGTAAAGCGTCGTCGTCTTACCGGAACCGGTCGGTCCTGTGACAATGAAGATGCCATTCGGTCGTCGAACGATTTCTTGAATGCCATCGAAGACGTCTTGCGGCATCCCGAGTTGCGAGATGTCGAGTTGCACCGCCGATTGATCGAGCACGCGCAGCACGACGCTCTCGCCGAACTGCGTCGGCAGTGTCGACACGCGCAAGTCCACCTGCCGGCCCCCCAGCGTAATTTTGATCCGGCCGTCCTGCGGGAGACGGCGCTCCGCGATGTTCAGCGAGGCGAGCACCTTGATGCGCGAAATGATCGGCAGCGCAAGTTGCTTGGGCGGCGGCGCCATTTCATAGAGCGCGCCGTCGATGCGATAGCGGATCTTAAATTCGTGCTCGAACGGTTCGAAGTGGATGTCGCTCGCCTTGTCCCGAATCGCCTGGCCGACGACGAGATTCACGAAACGGATAATCGGCGTCTGCTCCGCCATCGATTCGATGTCATGCTCCGACAATTCCCGCCCCTCAGTCACGAGCCCGCCGCTGCTGATTTCCTGTAGCAGGTCGTCGATGCTCTCCTCGTCTTCGCCGTAATGCTGCTTGATCTGGATGTCGACCTTGTCGGGGTCGGCAAAACAAAGCCGGATGTTCCGGCCCAGCGCGAAGGTCAGATCGTCAACCGCCTGCGCGTTGAACGGATCGGTGACGAGCAGATCAATATTCTGATCGTCGGCGCGCAACGGCATCACCCCGTAGTCGCGCGCCAGTTTGCCGGTGACCGCGGCGATCGCCTCGCCGGGAAACTGGGCCGGCAGCTCGCCGAGGTACTCGTAGCCCAACTCTTCCGCAATCCGGCGCAGGAGGTCCGACTTCTCGATGATGCCAAGATCGACGACGACATCGGCCAGCGGCTTGCCGGTGGCCTTGTGTTCTTCGTTGAGTTCGTCGAGCTGTGCCTGACCCACGAGCCGTTGCTCACGCAGGAACTCGTAGATCGCGGGGCTGTGGCTTTGAAACATTGCGCCGGGTGGGACGGGCTCAGACGTCGCGAAGTTTCATGCCGGCCTGTAAAAACTTCTCGCGCATCAGATTTGAATCCTGCGCTTTTTCCAGGGCTTCATCGGGCGAGACGAGTTCGCGGTTCACGAGACTCATCAAATGCGTGTCCATCGTGATCATGCCGAGCTGCGCGCCCGTCTGGATGTCCGAGGTAATGCGGAAGGTTTTGTTCTCACGAATCAACGAACCGATCGAGGTGGTGTTGACCATGATTTCGTAGGCGGCAATGCGCCCGCCGCCGATTTTTTTGCAGAGCACCTGGGAAATGACCGCCACGAGCGACGACGAGAGTTGCGTGCGGATCATGTCCTTCATGTTGGCGGGAAACGCGTCAACGATCCGATCGACCGTCTTCGCGGCGCTGTTGGTGTGCAGCGTGCCGAACACCAAGTGACCGGTTTCGGCCGCGCTGATGGCCGCCTCGATGGTCTCGAGGTCGCGCATTTCACCGACCATGATGACGTCGGGGTCTTGCCGGAGGGCACGGCGGATCGCCTCGGAGAAACTCGGCACGTCGACGTGCACCTCGCGCTGCGTCACGACACATTTCTTGTGGCCGTGATAATATTCGATCGGGTCCTCGATGGTGATGATGTGGCCATCGCGCGATTCGTTGATGTAGTTGATCATCGAAGCGAGCGTGGTGGATTTACCGGAGCCAGTCGGGCCGGTGACGAGAATGAGCCCGCGCGGGCGATAGAGCAGCTCGCGGATCTTATCGGGCATGCCAATGTCACGCAGACCAAACATTTTGTAAGGGATCTGGCGCAGCACCATGCCGTAGTTCGTCTTCGCCTTCATCACCGAGACGCGGAAGCGCGCCTTTTCGCCGAACGCGAAACCGAAGTCGGCGCCCCCGTTGAGCTTCACGTTGCTGACCTGGGAATCGGGCGTAATCGACTGCATCAACTTCTCGGTGTCGCCCGGCGTGAGCGCCGGACCGTCGATCGGCGTCATGCTGCCACTGAGGCGGAGCGTCGGCGGCTGGCCCACCTGCAGGTGGAGATCCGAGGCGTTTTGATCGACCATCAAGTCGAGCAGATCGTTCATGTCGTAGCTCATGGGGTGGTCCTTGTTTCGGTCATGCGGAGCGAGGCGAAGATTCCAACAGAATGTCCGCGGCCGAAAGTCGCAAGGGATCCCTCGCTTTGCTCAGGGTGACACATGAAAGGTTGAAGATACATCGAGGAATTTGTCAGTTGATGTCGCCGACGGTGATGGAAACGACTTCGTCGATGGTGGTCAAACCCGCCATGACCTTGCGCAAACCGTCCTCGCGCATCGTCCGCATGCCGAGCGCGCGGGCGCGTTCGCGCAACCGCGCCGAGCCGACGTGTTCGTAAATCATTTTCTGGATTTCTTCGTTCACGACAAAGATCTCAAAGATGCCGTTGCGGCCCCGATAGCCGGTCGCGTTGCAATCGGCACAGCCGTCGCCTTTCGCAAAGGTCGCGGTCGCCGCCTGCCCGGCCGTGATGTTGAGCGCCCGGAGTTCCTTCGCGTCGGGCGTATAAGGGCGCTTGCACTTCGCGCAGATTTTTCGGACGAGGCGCTGCGCCATCGTCGCGCGGAGCGAGGTGGAGACGAGAAACGGCTTCACGCCGATATCGATGAGGCGCGTGACGGCGCTCGGCGCATCGTTGGTATGCAGCGTCGAGAAAACCATGTGGCCGGTGAGGGAGGCATTGATCGCGATCTCGGCGGTCTCGAGATCGCGAATTTCGCCGACCATCACAATGTTCGGCGCCTGGCGGAGCATCGCGCGCAACGCCCGGGCAAACGTCATCCCCACATCGTGCCGCACCGGCACCTGATTGATGCCGTTGAGCTGATACTCGACCGGATCCTCGACGGTGATGATCTTGCGGTCGGGCTTGTTGATGAAGTGGAGGCAGCCATAAAGCGTGGTCGTCTTGCCGGAACCGGTAGGGCCGGTGACGAGCAGGATGCCATCGGGCAGCGAGATCAGTCTTTCGAAAGTCGCCGCGTCGTCGCTCAAAAAGCCGAGTTCGGGCAACCCGAGGGTGAGGCCTTCCTTGTCGAGAATACGCATCACGATGCTTTCGCCATGCGCGGTCGGCAGCGACGAGACGCGCAGATCCAGCTGCTTGCCGCCGACGCCGATTTGAATGCGACCGTCCTGCGGGATGCGCTTCTCGGCGATCGAGATGTTCGCCATGATTTTCAGGCGCGAAATGATCGAGAGTTGGAGGCGCTTCGGCGGGTTCTCGACTTCGAGCAGCACGCCGTCGATGCGGTAGCGGACGCGGAAACGTTTTTCGAGCGGCTCGATGTGAATGTCGGAGGCGCGCCGGTGAATCGCCTCCAAAATGATCTGGTGGACGAGCTTGATGATGGGCGCGTCGGCATCGCTATCGGTGGCCGCCGCCGCGACGTTCGCCTCGGTGGTGACGGCGGCGTTGGCATCGTTGCCGGTGACCGAAAGATCGTTCAGGAGGTCGTCGATCGAATTGGCGTCCTTGCCGTAGAAACGATCGATCGCGTCGGTGATTTCGGCGGCGGTGGCGACGACCGGCTCGATCGCGAGCTTGGTAATGTAACCGAGCGCGTCGATGCCGTCGGTGTCGAGCGGGTCGGCGATGGCGACGCGCAAGGTATGCCCATCACGCGAAAGCGGCAGCAAACCATAGCGCGCGGCGACGGCACGAGGGACCACCTCGAGCGTGTCGCCCGTCACGCGGAGGTTAGCGAGATCGGGCGCCATCTGCATGCCGAACTCCGCCGCGAGCAGTTCCGCAATGTTGCGCGCATTCAGCGCGCCCTGCTGCACCAGCACCTCGTGCAGCCGGGGCGTCGGCACCGTGAGATCGGTGTGGCCCGCGACGATCGTGCGCGCCGCGCCGACTTGGGCGGTGGTGAGCAACCCGCGGTCGAGGGCGAGTTGAATGACGAAATCGTCGGCGGCCGACGCGGCGGGCGGCGTGGAAGCGGACGATGGGTTGGACATGGGAGACGGCTTAGCGCGCGAGGCTCATCAGGAATTCGGCGTTGGACTTGGTCTTCTTCAGCCGGGTGATGAGCATCTCCATCGATTCGATCGGGCCGAGGCCCTGCATCGCGCGGCGCAGGCCGTAGATGCGCTGCAATTCCTCGGGATGGTAGATGAGTTCCTCTTTGCGCGTGCCCGACCGATCGATGTTGATCGCGGGGAAAATGCGGCGCTCGACGAGACCGCGGTCGAGGTGGAGCTCGGAGTTACCCGTGCCCTTGAATTCCTCGAAGATGATTTCATCCATGCGCGAGCCGGTGTCGATCAGCGCGCTCGCGATAATCGTGAGGCTGCCGCCGCCCTCGATGTTGCGCGCGGAACCGAAGAAGCGCTTCGGTTTCTGCAGCGCGTTGGACTCGAGGCCGCCGGACATCGTCTTACCCTGGTTGCCCGAGAGGGCGTTGTAAGCGCGGGCAAGACGCGTGATCGAGTCGAGCAGGACGACCAC
This sequence comes from Opitutales bacterium, assembly GCA_038231575.1. Lineage (GTDB taxonomy): Bacteria > Verrucomicrobiota > Verrucomicrobiia > Opitutales > Opitutaceae > CAITWF01. The sequence goes on from JBBRLB010000137.1 coordinate 8,902, forward strand.
ATGCTCGCCCTGTTCCACACGGCGCCGGCAGATCTCGATGACCATCTCGGCGCAGTGGATATGGCTTTCGGGCGTCTCGTCGAACGTCGACGACACGACTTCGCCCTTCGTGTGGCGCCTGAAGTCGGTGACTTCCTCCGGGCGCTCATCGATGAGGAGAAGAATAAGTTTCACCTCGGGGGAATTCTCCGAGATCGAGTTGGCGATATTCTGGAGGAGGACCGTTTTGCCGGTGCGGGGCGGTGCGACAATCAGTCCGCGCTGTCCGAAACCGATCGGCGTGAGGATGTCGACGGCCCGCATTGAGACGTCCTTCGGATGGATGTCCGGTGCTTCGAGCAGGATGCGCTTCAGCGGATAATAAGGGACGAGTTCCTCGAAGGGTGTGACCTTCGAGATTGCCTCGGGATCGGCGCCCATAACAGAGTCGACGCGCACGACGGACGGGCAGCGTTCGCCGGTTTGCGGAGCTTGAATGGTGACTTCCACGCGGTGGCCGCGCTTGAGGCCGTAACGGGCGATCAAACTTTCGGGCAGATAGGCGTCGTCGGGATAGAGCCGGTAGTTGACATGCTCGTGGACCACGAACGCGCCGCGATCGGTCACGTCGATGTGGCCGCGGTCGCGGATGGTGCGTTGGTCGTCGACGGCGGTCCTGAACACCGCGTTGAGCAACTGTCGCTTGTTGGGCGCGCCTTCGAAGGCTGCGCCAAATTTTTTCGCGAACGCCGTGAGTTCGGCGAGCGGCAGCGCGTAGAGTTCGTTCAGCCAGAGCGCATCGGCATTGCTCGAGGAAAGTTCCTTCGCGAGCGTGTCGAGCGCCGCGAGATCGTTAAAGCGCGAGGGATTCGGCAGATCGCCGAAGACGGGCGCATTGCTCGGCGGCGCGGGTTGCGGTGGGTGCTGTTCGCGGCCACCACCACCACCGCCTCCGCCTGGCTGCCAGTGACCGCCACCGCCGCCACCACCTCCGTGGCGGCCGCGTTTGCGTTTGCCGTGCTTCCAAAATCCGCGATCACCGCGATCGCCTCCCCCTCCGCCGCGATCCTGCCATTCGCCGCGACCACCGCCCTGGCCACCTTGATTACCTTGGTTGCTGTTACCGGGCTGGTGTTGCTGACCGCCGTTGCCCGGCGAACCGGGGGCCGGCGTGGGCGATTGCTGTTCCGCTGAAGGAGAATCTGAGGAAGATGACGCATCCGGCGGCAATGGCGGCGGCGGCTCGCGCCATTGAGGCGGCTCGGCGCGCGGCGCGGAGGCCGGTGCAGGTGCAGCCGGCGGCGGCGATGCCTCCTTCGCTTCTCGCGTTTCACGGGGCTCGCGAGATTCGCGGAGCGCGGGTGCCGCTTCGGCTTTCGGCGGCGCGGCGGGCTCGGCGGCCGGAGCTGCCTTGGGTTTGCGCGAGCGCGACGTGATAGCGCGGGGGCGCGCTTTTTTCTTGGCGGCGGAGTCGGCGCCGGAGGACGAGGAATCGTCGTCGGATTTGGGAGGGAGGGCCATGTAGGGTTGCGAGAAAAATACGGCGTGCGTGCAGCGTCAGACGCGCGGCTGGAAGCGAAGTTTCAGCTCGGGCCGGTCAGCGCGATCATCAAACGGTCGACCTCGGCCGCGAGAAACTCGGGGGAGCCCTCATTCCAGAGGACAAAGTCGGACAGCTCAATTTTGCGCGCGAGCGGCAGTTGCTTGGAGATTCGCCGCCCGGCGAGCACGCGCGGAATTCCGCGTTGCTCCAGACGGGCGAGTTGCTGTTCGGGAGCACACGCGACGCACACGGTGAAATCAAACCAATTCTCCAACTCCTTCTCAAAGAGCAGCGGGGTCTCCACCGCCCACCGGGCTGTGGGATGCGCGGCGAACTCTTCCCGCCAAATCCGGAACAACACCGGATGCGTCAACTCCTCCAGCCAGCGCAGTTCGGCCTCGGCTCCCTCGGCAAAAATCCGCTCGGCCAGCGCCGCGCGGTCCACGCTGCCATCCGGTCGAAATGCACGGTCACCATGGCGCGAACGCAGCGCCGCGCGCACTTCCGACGTGAGGAACACGCGTTCCCGAATTAACGTGTCGGAGTCGAGCCGCCGAAACCCGCGCGTTTCCAGCAGGCGCGCGACCGCCGACTTCCCGCAGCCCATTCCCCCGGTGATTCCCGCAATCATGAATAGTAGTTTCACCTCAGGATTGGGCTTGCTGCGCTATTCGGCAAATTCTTAATCACCGCCAGTCGCCCCAACCAGCATTGGTGACTTCCGCCCGTCCCGCTCCATGTCCATGTTTCCTCCTGTCGACACCAAAAACCCCCGCGCCGTCGCGGCATTTGTCGAGGATAAGTTCACCCAGATGTATCCCGGCGCCGGGCTACAGTGGATCGAGACGATCATGAACGACATGCAGCGGCTGTTCGAGGGCCGCCATCCTGACTATGCGGCCTGCGACATCCGTTATCACGATTTCGAGCATACGTTGCAGGCGACGTTGTGCATCACCCTCCTGCTCGAGGGCCGCCACGCCGCTGGGGTCGAACCGCGCGTCAACTCGCGTCAATTCGAACTCGCGGTGTCCTCCGTGCTCTTGCACGACTCCGGCTATCTGAGAACCCGCTCCGACAATGCGGGCACCGGCGCGAAATACACCTATTGCCACGTGTTGCGCAGTTGCTCCTTTACCGCCTCTTACCTGCCGACCTTGGGCGCCAGCGACTACGAAGTCGAAGCCGTCCTCGGTGCGATCAACTGCACCGGGCCCACGAAGGAAATCAGCCGGCTGCGCTTCCGCGATCCGGTGGAGCGCGTCATCGGCTGCGCGCTGGCGACCGCCGACTATCTGGGGCAGATGGCGGCCACGGATTATCCGGACGAACTCGAAATCCTCTTCCACGAGTTCGAGGAATCGGATGACTTTATCCACCTCGCGCCTTCGCGACGCGTGTTCAAGAGCGCCGCCGAACTCGCCGAGCGCACGCCCATTTTCTGGCAGAAATTCGTGCGCGCCAAACTCGAGAGCGACTTTCAGGCGGTCTACCGTTTCCTCGCGCGCCCTTACCCGCACGGGCCGAATGCCTATATCCAAGCGGTCGAGAAAAACATCGCCATCATCAAGCGCCGGCTCGAAAAGCCCAGAGCGAAATCACCCAAGAAATCGGCCAAAAAGTGACTCGCCGCGGGGGGCTCGCGGGGCAAAGTCCCGCGCCATGCTCGCGACGATTGCCTCCGCCGCCCTCCAAGGCATCGATGCCGAAGTCGTCCATGTCGAGGTCAACGCCGGCGAAACGGGCGATCCCAAACTCTTTTTAGTCGGCCTGCCGGACACTGCCGTCAAGGAATCCGGCGATCGCGTCTGGGCCGCGTTAAACAACACCGGCTTTAGTCCGCCGCGCACGCGGACCACGATCAATCTCGCACCGGGCACGCTGCGCAAGGAGGGCCCGTGCTACGATCTACCCATCGCGCTCGGGATTCTCGCGGCGACCGGACAGCTCAAGGCGACCGCCCTCGGCGACTGGCTCATCGCCGGTGAACTCTCGCTCTCGGGCGCGACGCGCCCCGTCCGCGGTGCGCTCGCGATGGCGCGGCTCGCCCGCACGCTCGGGAAACGGGGGGTGTTGCTCCCCGCGCTTTCGGCGGAGGAAGCCTCGCTCGTCGACGGCATCGAAGTCCGGCGGGTGGACTCGCTGGATCGCGCCGCGCGGTTTCTCGCCGGGGAAATTCAAATCCCGCCGCTCGATCCCGTCGCCGCGCGCGCCCGGGCGCAAACCCCCGTCGCGATCGACGCCGCGGATTTCTCGGAGATCAAGGGCCAGCATGCGCTGCGGCGCGCCGTGGAAGTCGCGGTCGCCGGATCGCACAATCTGCTGATGATTGGTCCTCCCGGCTCGGGAAAGTCGATGGTCGCGAAACGCATCCCGACCGTGATGCCCGCCCCCACGCTCGAAGAGCATTTGGAAATCCTGAGTATCCACTCCGCCGCCGGCCGCACGATCAGCGGCGAGATGTCGTGGGGCGCGCGGCCGTTTCGCACGCCGCATCACACGGTGTCGGACGTGGCGCTGCTCGGCGGCGGCGCGATCCCCGGCCCCGGTGAAATCTCCCTCGCGCATCACGGCGTGCTATTTCTCGACGAACTGCCCGAGTTCAAACGCTCCGCGCTTGAAACGCTCCGCCAGCCGCTCGAAGACGGCCTGGTCTCGATCTCACGGAGTGCCGGAAAAATCACCCTGCCCTGCTCCGTGATGCTGGTCGCGGCCATGAACCCCTGCAAATGCGGCTACCTCGGCGATCCGAAACACGAGTGCCGCTGCTCCCCCGGGGAAATCCAGCGCTACCGCGCCCGCATCAGCGGCCCGTTGCTCGATCGCATCGATCTACACATCGAGGCTCCGGCGCTGTCGCTCAGTGAGCTGCGCTCGGAAAAACCCGGGGAGTCCTCCGCCCCATTACGCGAACGCGTCCAAGCCGCCCGCTCGCGCCAACACGCGCGTTTCAGCGGCACCGCGATCACGACCAACGCCCGGATGACCACTGCCCAAATCCGCAAGCACTGCGCCATCGATTCGACCCTCGGCGATCTGCTGCAGCAGGCGATGGAGCAACTCCACCTCTCCGCCCGCGCCTACGATCGCATCCTCAAGGTCTCGCGCACGATCGCCGACCTCGCCGGCACCGACCGGATCGAGTCGCCGCATCTCCTCGAGGCGATCCAATACCGCTCGCTCGATCGCACGGTGTTCTACTAGCGGCCACGAAAAAGCGGCCCGGGTCGAAACCCGGGCCGCGTAAAAAGACCTTCGGAGCGGAACTGCTCCGAGATTTCGCGTTAGTTCGTGCCGGCCGCCGGCGACTTCTCGAGCGACGCCGGCTTCGCCGAGCCGTAATAGAGGCTGTTGAAGAGGAGCTTGAAGTTCGCGTGCGGGGTGCCGCGAAACGTCGCCTCAAGCCCGATCAGCACGACTTTGCCCGCGCCGACGCTCGCGTCCGTCGCCAGGTCGCCGCCATCGAGATATTCCTGACCGACGGCCCAGCCGGAGTAGAGCGGGTGTTTGCCTTCGAACCAAATCGTGCGGTTCAGCTTCGGCGTGGCGTCTGCTTTCAGCCGGAACACCGGGCTGCTGTCGAAGAAGGCGTAACCGCGTTCCGGCATGCCATACGCGATCGGGTTCTTGTTGTTCAACCGGACCTCGAGCACGGAGCCCGGGATGTAGAACTTGTCACTCGGCAGCGAACGCGGTTTGCCGTCCGGGCCGGCCTCGGTGAGATAATTCTCGACCGGCAGGCCCATCGCCTCGCCGATCGTGGCCGCTGCACCGAGCGCGATGATCGTGCCGCCTTCTTCGACGAATTTGCGCACGGGCGGAACCGCTTTCGCCGCGGTGACCGCGCCCATCATGGAGCGGAATTCCTCCGGGATCGACTCGGGGGCCGGTTCAAACCGGCGGCCGCCGAAACCACCGCGGCCGCCGCGGCCTTCGGTGTAGGTGTCGCTGGGGAACACAATCACATCGTAGCTCGACTTGAGATTGCCCGCCTCGAGCACCTGCGGAAACACGAGCTCGAAGGGAAATTCGTAGCGCTCGAACATCCAGCGCAGCCACCCCGAGGGCATTGAGCCGCCATAAAGATCAACGAGCCCGATATGGATCGGCTTTAGCTTGGTCGCCTCGCCCTTCGGCGCCACAGCGACGCCGGAAATCGTCACGCCCAAACTCTTCGCCGCCTGCGCGAGCACGGGTTGCGCGGCGGTCGAGGCCGGCACGTAAATCGAACCGGTGCCATAGCCTTTGCCGTCGACCGTGACTTCGTCCTTCAGCCAATAAACGTCGGCATTGGCCTTGAGCAGCCGGTTGATGACGATGAACGAATCGTTTTGCTTGTGGCTCACGACGTAGCCCACCGGCTTGGCGACACCGGCGATTTTCGCGACCGGCGGCGGCAGCACATCGAAGCCGAGTTTCTCAAACGGGCCGTCGAATCCCTCGACCAAGCGATCATACTTCACGCCCATCTGTTTCACGATCGTCCAGCCGGTGATGTCGTAAGGCCGCTTCGGCGGACCGCCCGGATAGGCGAGATCCATCGGGTGATCCTGCGGCTCAAACATGTCCATGACCTCGGCACGGAAGGCCTGCGCGGCTTTCACGACGTAGGAACCGGCGGGATAGGTCTTGCCGGCGACGGCGAAGGAAGCGGTGGCTTTTTGCACCGCGACGCCCTGCTTGAGGAGGACGTTGATGAACTTAACGGCGGTCGGGAAATCGTCCTGATCCGCAGTGATGATGTAGCCGCGGGCATCGCGGTAGGCGGGATCTTGGAGAACTTTTTTGTAGAGGGCGGTGGAGAGTGGCGGCGCGTTGTCGCGGCCGACGACCATGTCGGCGTTGCTGCTACTACCGTAGAGATTC
>JBBRLB010000138.1:0-15275 GCA_038231575.1 Opitutales bacterium
ATGCCGGCAGTGAGGAAACGGCCGAAAAGTTCGGAGCGCCAGTTGGTGTTGAGGTAGAGCTGGCTTGGCGTGAAGCTGATGTTGAGCACTGCAGCGCCGGTTGTGAGATTGTAATTTTGGATCTGCGAGAACAGGCGGTCGCGGTAGGTGCGCGCGTGGCCGCCTTCGATGAGAATGGTCCAGTGCGGCGAGAGCAGGATGTCAACGCGACCGAGGATGTTCGCCATGTTGGCGTCGTAGCGCTGCCACTCGCCGCCGAAATTGCGGCTGAGCGGAGGGAGGGGCGGCAACGTGATCGTGCCACCGACACCGCCGACCGCGCCAACCGCGGGGAGCAACGCGATGGTGGCCTGCTCGGTCACATTCTTGCGGAGATTCTCGAGATCGAAGCGGAAGATGACGCGATCGGTAAACTTCCAATCGGCGGCGACCGCGACGAACGTGCGGCTCGCGCGAAAATTATCGATGCCGAGATCCTCGTTGCCGGCGGCGAGATTAACGCGGATGCCGCCCTTGTTGTTGTCGCCGAACCGGCGCGAGAGGTCGACGTGCCCGTTGACCGCGCCGAAACTATTCGTGCTGAGCGTGACCGCGGTGAGCGACTGCTGCGTCGGGCGCTTGGTCATCAGGTTCACGAGACCGCTCGGCGGCACAAAGCCGTAGTAGAGCGAGCTGGCGCCTTTGAGCACTTCGACGCGCTCCTTGTTTTCGAGCGAGAGGTCGATGAGATTGACGATAGGCAGCGAGCCGTTGAGGCGGTAGTTGCCGCGATTCTCGACGAGGATGCCGCGAACCGCGATGTTGTCGTAAACCGAGCCGCTAAGCTGCGAGCGCGTGGCGCCGGCGGTGTTTTTCAACGCGTCAAAGAGCGAGCGGGCCGCTTGCGCATCGAGCGCCTCGCGGGTGACGACGTTGACGGTGAGCGGCACGTCCACCGGATCGAGATCGCGAAACGCGCCCATCTGCACGCGGTCGGCCTGGTAGCTCTCGATTTTGGTGCCGGACACGTTGAACTCTTCGAGTTTCACGGGCGGCAGCGAACTGGTGGTTGCGGCGGTCTGCGCGAGGACAGAGCCGGCAGAGACAGCGAGTAGAACAAGTGGGCGACACAGGGCGACGGACGACGGAGGCAATTTCATGGTCATGGTGCGAGGAGTAAGCGGTAAAAGTAGCCGACGAAATCGGTGACGATTCAGTCACAATTTCGAGCCTTTTAACCTGAAAATTCTTTCAGGCAGAGCCCGGCCGGCCTTTCCCATGAACGCGCATCATGCCTGCGCAACCGCTGGCGGAGGTTGCGAAAATCTTCTGCGCGCGTCCGCCGGCGCGCGCGATTCGACGCGGTCAGAACTTCGTCACGAGCGAGAATTTGATCGTGCGGGGCAAATTGACCGAGAAGAGATTCGAGCCGACGCCCGCCCAAGCCCGCTTGTTGGCGAGGTTGTCGCCGTTGATGCGCGCCAAGCAGTTCGCACCCGAAAGCTTGAAGGCGTAGGAGACACCGCCCGAATACGTGGTGAAGCCGCCGACATTGCCCTGGCCGCTGTTGTTGAGCGGCCGGCTGCCGACGTAGAAAAGTCCACCCGACAGCGAAAGCCCCTTGGCCTGCGGCACGCGCCACTCGGCGAAGAGCGAGCCGGCGTATTTCGCGGTGCCCTCGGGGGTTTTCTGGTAGGTGGCGGGCGTGGCAGCGTTGAGTTGCTTGGCGTCGAGCACGGTGCCGGACACGATCATCGAGACACTCTTCACGATTTCGCCCGACGCGAAGAACTCCGCGCCCTTGTAACGGGCCTTGCCGTTGGCCGTGAGAAAATTTGCGGCGTTGATGAAGGTGCTCGGGCGCTCGATGTCGAAGTAACCAAGCTGGTAGAGGACGCCGTGGAAGTCGGCCTTGGCGCCGATTTCATACTGGCGCGATTCGAGCGGTGGCAGCACGAAGCCGGCGTTGGCCTGGGCGTTGCCGGCGGCCTGGCCCGCCTCGAGGGCCTTGACGTAGCTGAAATAGATCGAGGAATTCGAGGTCGGTTTGTAGGTCGCGGAGGCCATCGGGCTGACTTTATTTTTCGACGAATAGTAGGTCGGCGCGACGGTCGTTACGGTGGTGGTGTTATTAGTCGTGAAGACGTAAGTGTTGCTGCGGAAATCCCCGACCCGCACGCCGCCGATGAGCTGCACGTGGTCTTCGAAGGCGGTCATGCGATCGTAGACGTAGGCGCCGGAATCGCGCAGTTGATTGACGGTGCGCGTGGTCGTGGCGGTGGGCTGGGTGAGCACCGGAACCAGCACGGGATTGTAGAGATTCTGCGCGAAGGTGGCGTTGCCCCGAAGGTAAACGTCTTGGTCGCGCTCGTTGGAGGTTTCGCCGATCGAGAGATTGTGCTGCACGCTGAGCGTCTTGAACCGGCCGTAGAGCTCGACGCGATAATTGTCGTTCGTGTAGCGCATGCTGGGGTTGAACGTCACGCTCAACGTGCCGTTGCCGGTCGCGATATTGTAATTTTGAAACTGCGAGGAGAGGCGCGTCCGGTAGGTGAGCGCGTGGCCCGCCTCGGCCACAATCGTCCATGAACGCGAGAGCAGCACGTCGGTGCGGAGGAGATTATTGAGCACGTGCGCGTCGAACTTCAGCCACTCGCCACCGACATTGCGGGTGTTGACCGGCATCGGCGGCAGCGGCACGACGCCTGCGACGGGCGCGAGCAGCGTGTAGAGCGTTTGCTCGGTGGCGTTTTTGTGAAGGTCTTCGACGTCGTAGCGGAAAAGCACGCGGTCGCTGGCTTTCCAGTCGGCCGCAAGGGAGACGAACGATCGCTTGCCGGAGAAATTGTCGACCCCGATGTCTTCGGTGCCCTTCGAGGCGTTGAGGCGAATGCCGACTTGATCGTCCTTGGCGAAGCGCCGCGACACGTCGACTTGGCCTGTCACCGCGCCGAAATTATTCGCGAGAATTTTAATCGAGGTCAGCGGATCCTTGGTCGGGCGCTTGGTGACGAGATTGACGACTCCGCTCGGCGGCACGAAGCCATAGTAGAGCGAGGTCGCGCCCTTGAGCACTTCGACGCGCTCTTTGTTTTCGAGCGAGAGATCGGCGAGATTCACGATGGGTAGTGAACCGTTGAGGCGATAATTGCCGCGATTCTCGACGGTGATGCCGCGGATCGCGATATTGTCGGCGATCGAGCCGCCGCCGGTTTGCGCGCGCGTGACGCCAGCGGCATTCTTGATCGCCTCAAAAATCGTGCGCGCACCCTGCGCGTCGATGACCTCGCGCGTCATGACGTTGACCGTAAGCGGGACGTCGACGGGATTGACATCGCGAAAGGAGCCAACCTGCACGCGATCCGTCTCGTAGCTGGAGACGCGCGAACTCGAGACATTGTATTGCTCAAGCTGCACGGCGGGCGGTTCGGCGGGCGCGGGCGTTTGAGCGAGCGCGGAACAAGTGAAAGCGGAAGCAAGGACAAGGGCGCGGCCAGCGGCGGCATGAAATCGAGGTGCTTTTTTCATGGTGGGGTTTGGGTCAGGGGAAAGGTAGCCGCTAAAATCCGTGCCGGATGCGTGACAATTTCGAGCCTTTTAATCTGAATAATATTTCAGTCTCAGAACTGAATTTCCGCTTCGTTTGTGCGCGGTGGCGCGGTAATGCTCGGGTCATGGCTGAAAAACACCCGCACTTCCGGCACACGGCGTGCGTTGCGTTTGCCAGCTTTTTTCTAACGACAGTCGTTGGCGCCCGCGCGGCGGAACCGGCCGACCTGATTTTGTTCAACGGAAAGATTTGGACCGTTGATGCGCGCCAACCCGTCGCGCAAGCCGTCGCTGTGAGCAGCACAAAAATCGTGAAGGTGGGCGGCGATGCCGACGTGCTCGCGTTGAAAGGCGCCGCGACGGAGCTGATCGACTTGCACGGTCGCCTCGTGGTGCCCGGCTTCAACGACGCACATACGCACTTCGAAAACGCCGTCGGCTGGTTCTTCCAAGTCATGGTGATGGCGGTGAACGATCAGGCGGAGCTCGTGCAGCAGTTGCGCGCCGCTGCCGCGCGCGTGCCGAAGGGCATGTGGATCACCGGCGGCGACTGGGGCACGTTTGCGTGGCAGGTGGCGCAGAAGAAAAATCTTGCCGGCTGGCAGGGACTCACGCCCGACCTCGCCGCCATCGACGCGGTCACGCCCGACCATCCGGTGCTGCTGCGGCGCTTCGACCGCCGCTATTTCGTCAACTCCGCCGCGATGAAGCTCGCCAACGTCAGCGAGCCCACCGGCATGTTGAGCGCCACCGTCGGCGAGCAGGTCGAAAAACTTCTGCCGCCGGCGACGCGGGCGCAAAAACTCATCGGCGCGCGCGGCGTGTTGCGCCAATTGAACGAAGTCGGCCTCACGTCCATTCAGGACATCGCGCGCCTCGATGAGATTTCGCAGCGCCACACGTTTCAGACGTTCGTCGAGCGCAGTTATTCCGATGTCGGGATTTATCGCGATCTGCAGAAACGCGGCGAACTTACCGTGCGCGTCAACGCGCTCACGCCGCTGGAGACGTGGACGGACCTCGCCGACTTCAATATTCGGCCCGGCACCGGCGATGAGTTTCTCCGTTTCACGACGCTCAAGGATTTCGTCGACGGTTCGCTGATGTATGCCCCGCTCGACGGCAAGAGCGGCAACTTCACGTTTCGTTTCAAGGGCGAGGAGGCGATGCAGCGCAACATAATCGCGGCCGATCGCACCGGCTTCGACCTTGGCGTCCACGTGATCGGCGACAAGGCCCTGCACTTGCTGCTCAACTGGTATGAGAACGCGATGACCGCGAACGGCCCGCGCGATCGTCGCTTCCGCATCATTCACGCGTGGTATGCGACGCCCGACGATCTCGCGCGCGCCGGCCGCCTCGGCCTCACCGCCGATGTGACGCCGAAGCAGTTGCTCGAACAGGATCTCAGCGCGCTCGAGCACGACCTCGGTCCCGAACGCGTGAAGACCGCGTTTGCCTGGCGCACGATGATTGAGCGCGGCGTGCGGGTGAACATCGTCTCCGACTTTCCCGGTCTCTTCAACAAGACCTCCATCTCGCCGTTCGATCCGCTGAAAAATATTTTCTCCGCCGTGACGCGCAAGGATTCCGACCACCCGGAGATGTCGTCGTGGCATCCTGAACAGGCGCTGACGGTCGCGGAAGCCATCCAAGCCTACACGCTCAATCCGGCCTACGTCTCGCGCGAAGAAGAGCGCAAGGGCACGATCACCGCCGGCAAACTCGCCGATCTCGTCGTGCTCACGCGCGACATTCTCACGATCCACCCCGAAGAAATTCTCGCGACCAAGATCACTTACACGATCCTCGGCGGGAAAATAATTTATCGCGCCCCGTAGGCGGCGCTCAGGGCGCGGGCGACGGCGGCGCGGCGGCCACGTCGACGACCGCGCGGTAAATCAATTCGAGAAACGGCCGGATGCCCGCGATCGAAATGCGTTCGTCGTTGCCATGCGCCCGCACGCCACCGTCTTTCGGATCCGCCACGGAGCCGAGGCCGTAAGCATGAACGCCAAGCGGACGCAGATAAGCGGAGTCGGTCGCGCCGGTGGACATCGTGGGAATTGTCGCACGCCCGGGAAACACGGTCGCCTGGGCCTTGACGAGCGCGCGATACATCTCGGTTTCGAGTCCGGATGGTGCCGCAAATTTTCGGCCATCGCCCTCGGCCTCGTTGATCTCGACCGATGGATCGTTGATGAGCTGGTGGAGCTGCGCGAGAAACGCCGGCCAGTCTTCGTCGGGCACCGCGCGCACGTCGAGCGTCGCCGTGGCGTCGGCGGGCACGACGTTCACACGAAAGCCCGCTTTCAAAATCGTCGGCGAAATCGTGGTGCGCAGCGTGGAGTTGTAGACCGGATTGGTGCGGCGGACGATTTCCTGCACCTGCGGACCGAAAGTGGGATCCTCGAGGTGCGTGAAGAGCCACGCCTCCTCCGGCGGACTCACGGTGGCGATGCCGGAGAAAAACGCGCGCGTCGTCGCGTTGAGTTTCAACGGCGGCTGCCACTCGCCGAGCTTGCCGACGGCGGACGCGAGATGCGTGACGGGATTGTCGAGGCGCGGACGGGAAGCGTGGGCGCTCACGCCTTTCGCAGTGAGATAGAGCGTGCGCGGGACTTTCTCTGTCGTCGCCACCGCGACGTATTTCACCGCGCCATCTTCCTCGAAGATCGTGCCGCCTTCGTTGAGCGCGAACTCGCACGCGATTTTGTCCCAATGTTTTTCGATGAGGTAGCGGATGCCGTGGTAGCCGCTGCTTTCTTCGTCGGCCATACCGGAAAAGATTACATCGCGGTCGAGCGGGAGATGGAGCCGCTTGAGCAGCAACATCACCTCGAGGCACACGGTGGTCATGCACTTGTCGTCGGCGGCGCCGCGGCCGAAAATAAATCCGTCCTTCTCGATCGCGGCGAGCGGATCGACGGTCCAGTTGGCGCGGTCGATCGTGACCGTGTCGATGTGCCCCATGAGCAGCAGCGGCTTCTTTTTGCCGGAGCCTTTCAGTCGGGCGATCACGTTACCGCGCGTCGGTTCGCGGCCGACGATTTCCGCGGGGATCCCGTTTTTCTCGAGGATGGCTTTGAGAAACTCCGCGCCGCGGGTTTCGTTGCCGGGCGGATTCGTCGTATCGACGCGCACGAAATTCTTCAGCATGTCGATCGTCTCGGCATGCGCGACCGCGAAGTCAGGCGTGGCGGCCTTCGTGATGCATGCGAATACAACCGCGGCGAAAGCCATCGATTCTTTGAACAGGAAGGCCGGGAAAATCGGGAAGATTCTTCCCGTCCTTCCCGATCTTCCTGCTTTTATCGTTGCGTGCGCAGGACTGGCGGACGAGCCCGGCTTCAGTTGCACTTGGCTGCGCGCAGAATGACAAGACATGGGTGGCGAGTGGTGGAGGGAGCTTCGGGCGCGATCAGAAGGGGTTTTCCGTCGCGATGAACTCCCACGGCAGGTGGAATTTCTTCGCAAGCTCGGCGGCGAGCGCCTGCACAGCGTGGACTTCCGTTGCATAGTGGCCGCAGAGGTAGAGGTTGAGTTTTTCCTCCTGCGCGCGGTTGAAGCAGTCCTCGCGCAGTTCGCCAGTGACGAGGGTGTCGACGCCGGACGCCCGCAACTCCGGCATAGCGCTGTAGCCGCTTCCGCTGCAAAACGCGATCGCGCGCGGGGCGGCGGCGCCATACTCAATGGCGATCACGCGCGGGTAGAGCGACTCGAGTTTTTGGCGGATCGTGGTGCGGGTGAGCCGCGAGTGGGCGATGCAGCCGATCGCCTCGCCGTCGCGGACGAGAAACGGGCGCGAGCGCTTCAGGCCGAGCTGGCGGGCGAGCAGCGCGTTGTTGCCAATCTCGGGATGGCCGTCGAGCGGGAGATGGTTCGAGTAGAGCGCGCAGTTGCCGGCCATGAGCGTGGCGACGCGTTGGTAAGCCGGGCCGGTGAGCGGACGTGGCATGTCCCAATACATGCCGTGGTGCACGATGAGAAAATCGACTCCGGCGGCGACGGCTTTTTGGAAGGGCACGACGCCCGCATCGACGGCAGCGCCAATTTTCGTGACGCGACCATCGTTGGAGAGCTGGAGGCCGTTGACGGCGCCGGGCGCATCCTTGAACGCGGCGCGGCGCGTGCGGCGATCGCAATAGGTGACGAGGTCGGAGAGCTTGGGCATGGGGCTACAGGCCGAGCCTGCAGCTATGTGCGCTAAAGCCTGCCCCAAAACTCACGAGCCAAAAATCGCCGGCGGTGGCGTTGGGCGCGCCTTCCTTCAGGGTTTCCTCGAGCGCAAACAGCACCGATGGGCTGCTCATGTTGCCGTGGTCGCGCAGCACGCGCACGCTGGCGTCGAGCGAGTGGGGCCCAACGACCGGGGCCAGCGCTTGGAGCACATCGCGCCCGCCGGTGTGCGCGACGACCCGGGCAACCGGCCGCGGGCCGCGCGCCGCCCAAAGTTTTTCCACGGCGCCGGCGGCGAGCGACGGCACGGCCGGATCCAGGAGGTTGCGGAGTTTGCCCTCCCGCTGCTCGAAGCGGAGTTTGTCGCGATCCAACGGCACATGCAGCGTGTCGAAATCGAACGCGCGGAGGCCGGTGGCCGCGGGCTTCGCGCGCCAGATCGTGGCGGCCGCGCCATCGCTGAAGAGACACGCGCTGATGAGCACGCCGGGATCGTCGTCGAGATAGAAGGCGGCGGAACACACTTCGACCGCCACGCACGCGACCGTGGCCGCCGGGTGCGCCGCGAGCACGTGGCTCGCAGCCCGCAAGGACGGAATCGCCGCGCCGCAGCCGAGCCCAACCAGGTCTTGCAGGAAGGCATCGGTGCGCAGGCCGAGTTGTTCGGCGACATAGCTGGTGAGTCCGGGGCAGAGGTAGCCGGTGCAGGTGCAGATAATCAGGGCATCGAGATCGGTGGCGCGCAGGCCGGATTGCGAGAGCGCGGCAGCGAGCGCGCGGCCAGCCAGCGCCGGACCCTCGGTGCGAAAGACCGCGTTGAGTTCGTCCGAAGTGCGATCAAAGACACGGTCGATCTCGGGCATGGCGAAATTACGCGTGGCGATGCCGTGGTCGTGCGTGAGAATGCTGTGCAGGATGAGGCGCGAGCGTTTGGACAGCCGCGCGCGGGCGGGCGAGCGTTGCACGATGTCCCAGCATTCCGCCTGCGTGTAGCGGGCGGGTGGGACAGCAGTGGCGAGGGCGTGGAGATACATTAGTGGAGGGCGGCGTAAAGAGGGCGAAGGGGGAGCAGGTGCGCGCGATTGAGCGTGCGCAGCCAGCGCTGGCGCGGCGGCCGGAGGAGAAACGGATGGAGCGCGTCGGCCGTCGCGAGCCGCACGCGAAATTGGCGGCGCAGCGCGAGGTTGATCGTCTGGCAAACGTCCGCCCACGGCGCCGCGCCCCGCGCATACTCCAGCAACGGATCGCGGGCGATCTCCGCGCTTTGAAACGCCATCGCCATGCCGTTGCCGGTAAACGGTGGGATCATCGCGCACGCATCGCCGAGGGAAACGCCAGCGGTGTCGGGCACCCGGTCGTCGAAGCACACGGCGGCGACGGCGCAGAACGACGCCATGTCGAGCGTGGCCCCGCCGAGCCGCGACGCGAGCGCGCCGAGACCCGCCGCTTGCAGATAACCGAGCAACAGATTGGCACCCTTGGCGCAGAGCGCCCGGCGGCGAAAAAGGCCGCAGACGTTGACCTCGCCGGTTTCAATGCGCGCGAGACCGACATAAGCATCCTCTCCGAGATGTAATTCGAGATCGCGCGAGAGGGTGAGGCCGGCGGCGTGGATTTTCAGTCCGAGCCACGGGGAGCGTCCGCGCCGGCGGCCCAGCGCGAAAACTCGGCCGGCCCGTGGCGTCAGGTCCGTCACGCGCTCGCCGGTGCGCAGATCGCCGCCGGCGGCGACAAACGCGTCGGCGAGCCGCGCATCGAGCGCGTGGCGGCTCAGGCCGAGCGCGGGCGAGGGGAGGGTCTGAATCCGCGCGGGTTGATCGCTGTCGTCGAGAAACCACGCGACGGCGTGGTGGTGCAGCGCGTCGCGGAGAAAGGGCGCGAGTTCGAGCCGCGTGATCGTGGTTTGATCCAGCCCCGTGATGAACTCACCGCATACCCGATGGCGCGGATAACGGCCGGCTTCGAACAACGTGACGGCGACACCCTGGCGGCGCAGCGCGAGTCCGAGCGCGAGACCGGCAAGTCCTCCGCCGATGATCTCGACGGGCTGATGGGGTGGAGTCATGCGCGGCGGCGAGCGACCATTCGATACGCGCCCAGCAGGGTGGTTCCACACTGAATCTCCCAATCGGACGAATCGAGGCCCAGCAGCCGGGGAAGTTCGTCACCCAAAAAACCGGCCGCGATGCTGACATGCGCGTCGTGCAGCGTGACCGGACTCGCCCCCAACGCGCGGCCGACGACGGCAAACAGCCGTTGCGATTTCAGGCGGCGGAACGGTTCACTGGCGAGAATCAAGCGCGCCGAACGGCGCAGAGTGGCGCCGAGCGCCGCGAGTTCCCCGTCGCTGCAGTGATGTAAGACCAAGTTGCCATAGATCGCCGCGTAAGCGTCGTAGCCCGTGAAGCTGCGCAGATCGCCGGTGTGCCACCCGCGGGTGGTGGGCCAGTTTTCCGGCGGCGGGCAGAAATCGAGGCCGTCCACCGCGGCGCCGTGCGTGGCGAGCCGGGCGGCGAGTTCGCCGGTGCCGGCGCCGAGTTCGAGGGAGCGTTCACCGGGGCGCAGCAGCGGCGGCAGCGTGCGTGCGAACCACCGATGATTGCCCATCGCCCAGTTAATCTTGCGCAAATCGCGCCGGGAACGGAGCGCGTCGGGGTGTTGCGGCGGGAGCGAATCGAGCAACTCGGGAGAAAGGGAGCGAGTCATCACGCGAGACGA
Source organism: Opitutales bacterium (assembly GCA_038231575.1). Lineage (GTDB taxonomy): Bacteria > Verrucomicrobiota > Verrucomicrobiia > Opitutales > Opitutaceae > CAITWF01. The sequence goes on from JBBRLB010000138.1 coordinate 10,426, forward strand.
AGATTGCCCGCGCGCGCGCGGCTGTCCAGAGTCGCGCGAAGATTTGCCATGCTGACTTCCACGCCCACCTCCACGTCCCCCATCGATTTGATCGCGCAGGCCGCGGCGGAGTTTTCGCACCGGCCGTCGTGGGACGAATATTTCATGGCGACGGCCGTGCTGATGTCGACGCGTTCCAACTGCGAGCGGCTGCATGTGGGCTGCGTGATTGTAACGGGCGGGGTGACGCGTAAGAACCGCCTCGTCGCCGCCGGCTACAACGGTTTCCTGCCGGGCACGCCGCACATTTCGCGGCAGCGCGAAGGCCATGAACAGGCGACCGTGCACGCGGAGCAAAACGCCGTGGCCGATGCCGCCCGCCGCGGCAGCTCGGTCGAGGGCTGCGTCGCCTACGTGACGCATTATCCGTGCATCAATTGCGCCAAGATTCTCGCCGCGGCGGGCATCGCCGCCATTAATTACCACGTCGACTACCAAAACGATCCGCTGGTCGCACCGCTGCTCGCCGAGGCCGGGGTGAAAGTTCTGAAACTGTGACGCCGCCCGACGGTCATCCCCTTTGATCTGGTTTTATTATCATGCGCGAACGCCGCACCAGCACGAAGGAAACACTCGCGGGTTCGCTGTTGCTGGCGCATCCCGCGATGCGCGATCCGAATTTTCGCCGGAGCGTCGTGCTGATGTCGGCGCACAATGCGGACGGCGCGATGGGCGTGGTGCTCAACCGCCCGATGGGCAAACGGCTCGGCGAGCTCAACGGTGAGTTTGCGCTCGGACCGCTCGCGGGTGTGGCGCTGTTTCAAGGCGGGCCGGTGCAGACGGAGCAGTTGGTCCTCGCGGCCTGGCAGTCGCGGTCGGATGGATTCCGGCTGCACTTCGGCATCGAGCCGGACAAGGCGGTGCAGTTGCTCACGGATGAGGGCACGCACGTGCGCGCGTTTCTCGGTTACTCCGGTTGGTCGGCCGGCCAGCTCGAAAACGAAATGAAGCACAACACGTGGGTCGTAGCCGACGTGCCGGAGGATCTGCTGATGCAGGCGTCAGACGACACGCTTTGGCGCACGGTGTTGGGCCGGGCCGGGGCCGAGTGGCGCCTGCTGGCCGACGAGCCGGAGCATCCGGAGCAGAACTGAAATTCGAGGGGCCGAGGAAAGCGAAACACGTCTGGTTCATCGCGCACGGGTGGCCCCGGAGCGGCCCTGATGCCGCCGACGAGACTCAGCCGCCGCCGGACCCACTCGGCGAAAACCTCCTCCGCCTATTCCTCCACGGTGCGGCGCAGGGAAGAAGGAGAGGATCCGTTGGGCGCAAAAGGCGGAGCAGGCGCAAAAAATACTTCAGAGGGTGGGGCCGCTTCTCCGAAGCGGCGTGAGTGGAAGAGTAATTTGCAAACGGAACGTGCGATGGAATTGGAAGTCAGGCCGGCTTGGAGAGTCGGCCCCACCCAACTGCGCCCGGTTTCTTTTTGTGCCTTTTGCGCTTTTTTTGCGGCCAAGCTATGCTTCCGCCCTCTCATCCTTCCACCGTCATCTCTCGCCCTCCGTCATCCGTCGCCTGTCTTGCGTCCTCCAGCCTCCGCATTTCAATATCAATTTCCTCAACCCGCCACCTTCTGGCCCGCCCCACGGCTCTATGCTCCGCCGCACCTTCCTCAAAACCGCCACGATCGCTGCCGCTGCTGCCACCGTTTCGCCCCCGCGACTGTGCGGCGCCACGGCCGCGCGCAAGCTCGCCATCGGGCTCGACAATTATTCGGTCCGCTCGCTCGGCTGGAAGGCCCCGCAACTAATCGATTATGCGGCCACGCTTAAATGCGACACGCTGTTTATCTCCGATCTCGACGCGTTCGAAAGTCTCGACGCTGCGGCGCTGCGGGTCGTGCGTGGCCGGGCCGAGCAAGCCGGTGTGGCCCTCTACGTGGGCAGTTGGAGCATTTGCCCCACGTCGCACACGTTTAAGAAAAACTGGGGCACGGCGGAGGAGCACCTCCGGCTGGGAATTCGCGTCGCGCAGGCGCTGGGTTCACCGATTTTCCGCGCCGTCCTCGGCGACATGGAGGATCGCAAGTCCGCGGGCGGCATCCACGCGCGCATCGCCGACACGGTCGCGGTCCTGAAGGCGTGCCGCGCCGACGCGCTTGCCGCCGGGGTCGCGATCGCCATCGAAAACCACGCGGGCGACATGCATTCGTGGGAACTGCGCGGCCTCATCGAGGCGGCCGGCTCCGACTTCGTGGGCGCCAATATCGACTCGGGCAATGCCGCCTGGACGCTGGAAGATCCCGCCGACGTCCTGGAAACCCTCGGCCCGGTCACGATCTGTTCCAGCCTGCGCGACAACATGGTTTGGGCGACGCCCGAAGGCGCCACCGTGCAGTGGACCGCGGTCGGCGAAGGCCTCATCGACTGGAAAGCCTACACGGCCCGCTGGGCCCAGCTTTGCCCCAAGGTCCCGATCATGATCGAAACGATCTCGGGCGCGCAGCGGGCTTTTCCTTACAAGCAGCCGGATTTTTGGAAATACTACGACCGGCGTCCTGACAAACTCGCCAAGTTTGAAGCGTTGGCGAAACGCGGCCGACCGCTGACACCGCCGAAAATTCCCGCCGGGGCCGAGGGCAAGCTGCTCCGCGAGAATTTCCAAAAACAGGAAATCGAAAAGTCCATCGCCTATCTGCGCACGCAGCTCGGGCTGGGCGTGCGAGCTTGACGGGGTGCCGGCAACGGCGACCCACAACCACACCCCCCGAATATGCGATCGACCAGTCTTCGACGAACGAAGGACGAACGAATAACGAAGAGAAACCAAAGCGGCCCACCTCGCTCGGTAACCATGGAAGGCACTCCGCTGCGTGCGGGGTCGGGATAACGAGGGCCGTCGGACAAGATCTGCCGGCGGCGCCATTTTGATCAAAGGAAGAATTAAGAACGAAGAAGGATAAAGGCGGGAGGGTGGTCGCGCATCACGCGAATCGGCGCGAATAGTTGGAAGCAACTGACCGGGATCGGATTCGTTTCCATTCGCGTGATTCGCGGGCGAAGTCCGGTTTTTGCGCCGGCTGCGCAGGTTTGCGGCCCTGCGGTTGGGAGTTAAATTTACCCGCCGCGGTGAAAATTACTCCCTCACGCGGTTTCGCAGGCTCGGTTATGCTCACGCAGTCGACGGAAAGCACGGCAATCGCAGCCGGACGCACTGCGACTGCGGCCCGACAGGGAAGTGGCAGGCGTAAGGCCGGCGCTTCAGAGCTTGTCGTCGAACTGCAGTGCGTCGTCTTTTTTCTTTTTCCCGGCCTTGCCGAAATTGTAGATGAAGCCGGCGTAGATGATCCGCGAACTGCGGCGGCGCGTGATCTCGTCGTGCAGCGTGGGCGTGTTGATGATCGAGCGCTCTTTCAAGGAATTGAAAATGTCCGACACCGTCAGCACGAACGCGGTTTTCTTGTCGGCGAAATCATGGCGCAGTCCCACGTTCGCGATGAAGGTCGGGAGGCGGTTGCCTTGGGCGGTGAGGCGCTTCGCGGTGTAGTTGGTGTTGAACTGGACCAGATCGGTCTTGGTCGCGTGCCAGCTGGCGTTGAGCTTCGCGTTCCACGCGATGGCGGAGCGCTTGGCGCTGTAGCCGAGATTGCTCGCGTCGATTTCGCTGTAGAACGTGTTCGAGCTGAAATTCAGTGTCACATCGTGGCCGACATCGCGCGTCGCGGCGAGTTCGAGTCCGCCGGAACGATTGGTCGAAAGATTCTCGTGCGTGGTCAGCAGCGTGACCGCGTCGATGTAGCGCGTGATGGTCGTGAACGCGTGGTAGGTCTGCCGGTAGTAGACGGTGGCGAGGTAGGTGGTGTTGTCTTTTTTGTATTGGTAACCGGTCTCCACCGAGTGCGTGTCCTCGGGCACGAGGTTTGGGTTGCCGGCGCGGAGATTGTAGGGGTCCTGATATTCGGGAAACGGATTGAGGTCGTCACTCTCAGGTCGGTGAATGCGATGACTGTAGTTCAACTGGAGTTGGCTCTCTTCCGTGAGATTATAGCTGAGGTGCAGGCTGGGGTAGAAGCGGGTGTAACTATTTTTGCCGACGAGTTTGGCCGTGACTTGATTCGTGTCGATCGAGGTGTCCTCGAAACGCAGGCCGGCGAGGAAACCGAATTTCCCGATCGGCTGGCCATAGGTCAGGTAGAGCGCGTGGAGGTGATCGTGATAGATGAAGCGGTTGGTTTTCGCGCGATCGACGGTCGAGGTGCCGCGCGCTGGGTCGCGGGCGCCGCCCCGGAAATCGGCGTCGATTTTATTCAGCTCGAGCGAATAACCGGCGTCGAATTTCCCGTCGTTCTCGAAGGGATAGCTGAAATCCGCGGTGATCTCGCTGGCGGTCTCGGTCGGATGGATCGTCGTGTAGTCGAAGGTCGTCGGCGTGACGGGCGTGCGGTAGAGGTTGGAGTAGTGGTTGTCCTCCTGCTCGGAGCGGCGGTCGTGCTTGAACTCGATGTCCAAGTCCTCGCCCTCCTTGGCGAAGCTGTGCTGCAACGTGGCCTTGAACTCCGTCGCCTTCTGCCACTCCGAGTCGGTGCGATCGCGATCGTAGTCGCTGGTGACGGAGCCGCTGGCGCTGCGGGATAGGTTGGCGACGGTCGAGGTGCGGAAGAAGGTGCGGTAGTTGTAGCTGAGGCTGGCGCCGACCTTCGTGGCGTCGTCGACGTTGTAGTCGGCGCCGAGCTGCGCGAGGCGCGACAGCGGACGCGTGTGTTCGGTCGTCGTTTGCGAAGTGCTGAGGAAGGAATTCGTCGCGGTGTCGAGGTGGCTGCGGTTGTCCTGCGCGAAACGCGGGCGGTTGTCCTGCCGCACGTTGACGGCGCC
>JBBRLB010000139.1:0-14934 GCA_038231575.1 Opitutales bacterium
CAATGTGCGGCTCGGCCGCACGCTCACGGCGGTCACCGCCGCAGTGGTGGGGGTGGTGTTGAACCTCGCGGTGTGGTTTGGACTGCACGTGTTTGTGCCGGCACCGGGGGTGGTCGATGGGTTTGCGATCGCGGTCAGCGTGGCGGCGTTTAGCGCGATGCAGTTCTTCCGCGTGGGAATAATTCCGATCGTGTTCGCGAGCGGGGCGCTCGGACTTGCGGGGAGTTTTTTGTAAGTCGGGGTTTATCCCCGACACTCGTCCGGTTTGGTGGACGCCGGGCGTAAAACCCGACCTACAGTTTCGTTTGAAGTTTCACCGTCCCGCCGGGGCGCGCGTCGGTGAGCTTGCGGTCGCGAATCACAGGCACGCCGTTGACGATCACGTCGCTGAAGCCGACCGCGTAGTGATGCGGGTCGTCGTAGGTCGACGGATCGTTGACCGTCGCGGGATCGAAGACCACGAGGTCGGCGATGTAGCCGGGCTTGAGTTCGCCCCGCTCGCCGAGCTTGAACGTCTTCGCGGGCAACGAGGTCATTTTGCGAACGGCGTCCTCGAGGGTGAGCACCTTGAGTTCGCGCACGTAGCGGCCGAGCACGCGGGCGTTGTTGCCGTAACCGCGCGGGTGAGGGACCGCATTGCCAAATTCGCGAATGCCGGAGTCGGACGCGATCATCGTCAGCGGCTGAATCATAAATTTTTGGAGATCTTTTTCGTTGATGCCGTGAAAGACGCCGGCCGCGCCACCGCGCGCCTCGATGTCGAGAATGGTTTGGATCTGGTCTTCGAGGGAGTCGGAGCCGCGGAGAATTTTTGCGGCCTGCGGGATGGTTTTGCCGTTGAGCTTCGGGTCGGCCTTGAAGCTCGCGATCACGGCGTAGGTATAGTCGCCGCGTTTGCCACGCTCGATGAAGGATTTCATGTCGGCGATCATGCGCGCCTTTTGCGCCGGATCGGCGAGGCGCTCGCGGTAACGGGCCTTTCCGCCCTCGAGAAACTGCGCGTCGATTAAATTGTCGCCGATGCCGGTGCTCGACGCGGTGTAGGCGTATTCGTCCTCGGTGAGGCTGAGGCCACTGGCGCGCGCTTTGTCGAGATAGGCGATGATTTCATCGGCGCGGCCCCACGCGGTCGGGCCGGAAAGTTTGATATGGGAGATTTCGGCGGGCAGGTGCGCTTCCCGCGCCACCGTGATGACTTCGTCGATCGCCTCGAGGATGCGCGAATCCTCATGGCGCATATGGCTCGTGTAGATGCCACCGTGCGCGGACACGACCTTGGCGAGCTCGACGATTTCCGCCGTCTTCGTGAACGTGCCGGGGAGGTAAATCAGTCCCGTGCTCATCCCGACCGCGCCGTCCTTCATGCCGCGTTCGACCAGGTCCCGCATCTTCGTCATTTCCTCGGCGGTGGGCGGACGAGCGAAGCTGCCACCCATGACCTGAAAGCGCACCGAGCCCTGGCCGATGAGCGTGGCGAAGTTGAGGGCGATCTTCTTCTGCTCGATGGCGGCGAAGAACTCGCCGATGTTCGTCTTCGACGATCCGCAATTCCCCGCGACGATGAGCGTGACGCCCATCCGGAGAAAATTTTCCGCGACGGGCAAATCGAGAATTTCTTCCGAGTGCGTGTGCACATCGATAAACCCCGGCGCGACCACGTGGCCGGCCGCATCGATCTCGGTGCGGCCCTTGCCCTCAAATTTTCCAAGGGCGGCGATGCGATCGCCGCGCACCGCAATGTCGCCATCGAGTGCGGGCGTGCCGGTGCCGTCGATGAGGCGGGCGTGCCGGATGACCAAATCGAAATCCTGGGCGCGGAGAAAAGGGACGAAGAGGACGGATAGAGCGGATAGGACCGATGGAAGAAGGAGGCGCATGGGAAGATGAGAACGTGGATCCTTCGGGCGAAAAAGAAAAGGGCGGGCTTTTTAGGCCCGCCCTTTCGTTTGGTTGGTGTGACCAATCTTACTTCACCGCGGCCAGTTCGGCCGCGATGAGGTCTTTCACGCGAGACTTCGCATCGGCGAGGGGTATTTCACCTTTGTCCAGTTTCGCCAAAAGGGCTTTTTGCGCGGCGTAGTCCTTGTTCACGACGCCGGCTTTGCTCTGCAGCATGCGCCAGGCTTTGCGGCGCTCGACGGCGAAGAGCACCATCTGGCGCGTGACGGCGTAGAACTTAAATTTTCCGCCGGTCTCGACCTTGATGTAGCAGCCGAAATTCGGGACGAAACTGCGGTGCTGCGGGTCGAAAACGCGGCGGTGAATCACGTCGTCCTGCGTGATGAAGTGCAGGAGATCATCCATCGGCACGAGTTTCGCGGTGTCTTCCTCCTTGATCGACTTCACGTGTTTGCGGAAGCGGCCTTCGGTGAGCGCCCAGTGGGCGACGCCGAAATTATATTCCTCGCCGGTGCTCGCGTATTTCGTGCGCCACCAGTCGCGATCGATGCTCGGGTTGCCCTTGAGATCGAGCATCTCCTGGGAGGATTCGCCACGGCGCGGGTTGAAGACAAACTCCGGCATGCCGCGCGCGTCGCGCACCATCTTCGCCTGATCGGCGCTCATGTTATCGCCGACGCCGTGCTCGGGCTGGCAGGTCGTGTAGCTTTGGAAGAACGCGGTGCCGCGATACTCAAGGCCGTCGAGCAGCGCCTTGTAGAGTTTGGCGGCATTCGCCATCGAAACCTGCGCGACGAAGGGCGAGCCGTGTCCGCTGGTGAACGCTTCGGCGACATTCTTCTTTTCGATCAACTTGCCCTGCGACGCGGCGCCGAACTGGTTCATGTCGTAGCCGCCGAGCATGGTGGACGAGTCGGAGTTCTGGCCGCCGGTATTGGAGTAAACCTGCGTGTCGAGCATGAGCATCTTCACATTCGGGCGATTCTGCAGAATCACCTTCGAAACATTTTGGAAGCCGATGTCGCCGAGCGCGCCGTCGCCGCCGATGACCCAGACTTTCGGCAGCTCGCGGATTTCCTGCTCGGTCATCAGCGCATCGTCGAGGCGGGTGAGCGTGAAATACTCAGCTTCGCTTGAAACGTTTTCGGCGCGATCGAGGAGTGCGTCGACCATGCGCTCGGGCGAGACGGAACTGCGCGCGTGGTTGACGATGACCGACTCGGCCATGAGCCACGAAATCGTCGCGCCGTCCTGGAAGAGCGAGTTCATCCACGGATAGGGATGCGGATTTCCGGGCGGCGTGGAGCCGTAGACCGTGTTACAACCGGTGCTCGCGCCCATCATCATCACGGACATGCCGTTCGCGCGACGGCCATCGATCGACTGGAGTTCTTTGTGGTTAAACGCGTTTTGCTGCAGCACCGCGATGAGGCCGCCGACGAGTTGCTGATCGTCAATCGCGCCGTGCTTCGCCTCGTAGGCGGCGATGCGGACGGCGGTGTCCTCGTCGTTCTCGCCACCGAGTCCGACGATCACGTGCGCGAACGTTTTCCGGAAGAGTTCGTATTCCGTTTCGCTGCGGGTCTTGAGCGCGGCGAGTTTCTCCCGGCCTTCCTTTTCGAGGCGCGCGGCCTTGGCGCGGAGACGGTCGGCCTTCTTGTGATAGAGCGGGCGCATGTAGGCCTCGGTCACGCTCGCGACGGAACGGAGAATGCTCTTCTCCCCACAGCCGGCGCAGGCGCCATCGCCGGAGACGAGCGCCTCGTAATTGCGGCGCACCATGAGGTGATTGCGGAGCGCGGCCTCGCGGGAGTTGGCGGCCTCGCCGTCATTGTAGAGCCCGAGGAATTTCTGCGGTGTGTCGGGGAGGAGGCGCGAAAACACCTGCGCGGTGGTGAGCTCGGCGTTGAGTTCCTCGGTCTCGCGCGTCATGCGCAGCGCATCGTGATCGCCGCAGACCTGCACGCACTCGCCGCAGCCCTTGCAGAGATCGGAGACGAAGATGGAGAACAAGCCGCCGGCGCCGGGCGTCTTGGCCTCGAGCGAGCGGAAGATTGCGGGGACGTTGCTGTAGGAGAGCGGGAGCTTGTCAATGATGCCGGTGAATTCGGCCTTCGACTGCTCGGAGATCGTGGTAAGCGAGGTGACTTCGAAGCGGATGATGTCCTTGAACGGTGCGTTGGTCTTCGCCTTGACGGACTCGTTCATCTTCGCGCGGGCGCGCTGTTCGAGACCGGTGATCTCGGCGCCGAGTTTTTGGCGGTCGTCGCGGTCGGTGACGTAGTTGTTGATCGCGGTCTTGAGGACGACGCTGACGTCCTGCGCCATGTTGGGCAGGGCGGTGTCGGGGCACGCGGTGATGCACTCCATGCACTGCGTGCAATTCTCGGCGATGTAGACGGGCGTCTCGCGGCGGGCGACGTATTTGGACTGCGTGGCGCCCGAGCCGGAACCAATGACACCGATCGACGCGAGCGCGCCGGCGGGTTGGTGATAACCGAGACCGGCGCGAAACTCGGAATCGAATTTCGCGAGCGTCTGGAACGGCGCGCGCTTGGGCTGCGCCGCGGGCATCGGAATGCTGCCGCAACCGGACGAGCCGCAGCCGGCGGTAGGCTCAAAATGATGCTCGCCGAGGGGTGCGAGGAGAGGGTTGCGCATCGACGAGCGATCGGCGTCATCGCCGCGGCCGATTTTGATTTCGGTCACGCGCGAGAAGCCCTCGGTCATCACGGTCATGTTCGACGTCACGACGGCGTCACCGAAACGGCCGAATTTTTTGACGTATTGCTTGTGGACGACGTTCTGGAAATTTTCCTCGGTGATGCCGAAGGTTTTCAGGAAGGGCGAGACGCGGAAGAACGCGCCGAGGAACGAATTTCCCTGCATGCGGAGCTGGAGCTCGGTTTGGTTCGTCGCTTTCTTGGCGATGTCGAAACCGGGGAGGATGTAGATGCGGATATTGTTTTCGATGATCCACTCGCGGTATTTCGCGGGCACGCGCTGCCAGGCGACCTCGGGTGACTCGCTCGACTCCCACACGAGCGCGCCGCCCTTCTTGATGCCCTCAAGCGGATTCGTGTGCGTGAACGCTTTCGGATCGCAGCAGAGCACGACGTCGACGTGGTTCAGCTCGCAGTTTACTTTGATCTGCGACGGTGCGACGGTGAGATAGTAGTTGGTGGGCGCGCCCTTTTTCTCCGAGCCGTATTTCGGGTTCGCCATCACGAAGAGCTTGTCGACGAGGAAGCCGTCGTCGTCGTAGGTCGGGCTTTGCTCGGAGATGAACTGACCGAAGTCGCCGATGATGGAGCCCAGATTTTTCCCGGTCGTGATCATGCCCCAGCCGCCGATCGAATGGAAACGCACGGCGATCGCGCCTTCGGGGAGGAGCGAGGGCGTGTCTTTGCTGATGACGGCGTAGGGATGATCGACGCCGAGGACGAAGAACGTCTCGCCGTCGGCAGCGTGGCGTCCGTCTTTGCGCGCGGACGCGCCCGTCGCGAACTCGTAGGCGCCGATCGTATGCTCGGGGCGGAAATCGCGCGAGCCGATGCCGTAGGCGCCGCGGAAGAGACGGGGCGTTTCGGCCGGCGTGAGCGCGGGCAGGCCGGAGGCGGAGCCAAATTTCGTGACCTCGTTCGCCTTGCCGAGGGCGACGCGGATGTCGCGGGCGAGCGGATTGTCGCCGGCGAGGCCCTCGTCGGTGCGCTCGAGGATGATGACGTTTTTCTTGCCGCGAAGCGCGTTGATCACGGCCGCCTCGGGAAAGGGGCGGATGACATTAATGTGGATCGAGCCGACCTGCGCATTGCGCTGCTCGCGGAGATAGTCGCACGCGGCCTCGATGTTGTCGGCGGCGCAGCCGAGCGAGACGAACACGGTATCGGCCCCCTCGGTTTTGTATTCGGTGATGAACCCGTAGTGCCGGCCGGTGAGCCGGCCAAACTCCGCCGCGCACTGCTCGATGAAACCGAGGATGGGTTCGTTGAAATTATTCCGGCGCGCGACGACGCCGTTCATGTGATGCTCCTGATTTTGCACGGGCCCGAGGAGAATCGGATTTTTCAAATCCATCATCTGCGGCACGCGGCGGCGCTTCGGGCCGAAGAGCTCGCGTTGGGCGGGGGTGGGGCAGTCGATCTGGTCGTCGCAGGCGCCGAGATATTCGCGGAGGAACTCGGCTTCGGGCGCGAGATACATGCGCTCCGAGTGCGTCGTGAGCATGCCGTCCTGGATGTTCATCCCGGGGTTCAGCGCGAGTTCGTTCACCTTCCGCATGATGATCCCCTGATCGGCGGCCTGCTGGGCGTCCTTCGCCATCATCATGATCCAGCCGGTGTCGAGCGCGGCGTAGAAATCGTCGTGGCCGCAGTGGACATTCAGCGCGTGCTTCGTGAGTGCGCGCGCGCCGACCTGCAGGACCATCGTCGAAAGTTTTCCCGGCGCGTGATAATACTGCTCCATCGCGTAAACGATGCCCTGGCCCGAGGTGAAGTTGACCGTGCGGCGGCCGCTGACGGCGTAGGCGGTGGCGCCACCCTGCGCGGCGTGTTCGCCCTCGGTTTCCGCGGCGACTTTCTGCTGACCCCAGACGTTGAGTTCGCCGGAGGCGAACGACGCCTGATAGATTTCACCGCCCTCGGTCGATGGCGTGATCGGATAAAACACGCCGCCCTCCGTGACGCGCACCTCGACGTATTGCGCGACGAGGAAGTTGCCGTTGCACGTCACGCGGATGCCGGGGTATTTCGGCTTGGCGCGCGCAGCGGCTGACGGTTTCGACGCGGGGGCTGCGGCACCGGGGGGAATGCTCATGGGGCGGAGACTTTTTGGACTGTTGGGTAACTAACGCGGGTGGGGGGACCCGTTGCGCGCGAGCGCAAGAAAACTGATGGCGGCTTTCCGCGCGGATTCAAAGGGAAAAGCGCCTGCGCTGTGTAACAAACGAGTCGAACGCGCATCACGTTGACGCATCGTGGGCGTCGAGCACTTTTCGCCTCGTGCACGACAAACCTGAATGGCTGCAGCGTGTGATTCCGATCCGTGGGGCGTTCGGGTTGTGCCATTTGCTCGTCGAACCCGATCGGCGCGGCGCGATCTTGATCGATACGGGATTCGTCGGGGAGCGCGGGCAGATCCGCCGGGCGCTGCATCGACTCGGGCTGGGGCCACACGATGTCCGCGCGATTCTCCTGACGCATGGACATCTCGATCACGTGGGGAATCTCGCGTGGGCAAAAGCGTGGACGGGTGCTCCGATCTACGCGCACCCAGCGGAGCAGGCGCACATCGACGGAAATTATCCTTACACCGGCGTGGCGCGCGTGTGCGGCTGGCTCGAGCGCGCGGGGCGCTTCGTGCTGCGCAACGGTGCGCCGGCCAACATCGACGTGGCGATCGTAGACGGCGACGAGCTGCCGTTTTGGGGCGGGCTGCGTGTCGTGCATTTACCGGGGCACACCCTCGGGCACTGCGGATTTTTCAGCGCGCCGCACAGCGTGCTGTTTTGTGGTGACTTGATCGCGTGCTATCGCCCGTCGGCGGGATTGCCACCGGCGATCTTTAATAGCGCCCCGGAGCTGCTGCCGGCGACCGTCGACAAAGCGCGGCGGCTCGACCCGCGCTTCATCGTGCCCGCGCATTACTTCACGCTCGACCCGGCGAAGCACCGGCAGCGGTTCGATCGGTTGCTGGCGCGGATCGAACAGCGGCGCGCGGAGCGGACGCGAGCGGTGGTCTGAAGCAGGTCAGGTCTTTGACCTGATCCGCCGTGAACTCTGAGGTGGAATGGCCAGTTCGGAGACCGGGCCGCCTCTCAATCATCGCATGGCCTGCAGGCTCTTCGCGATTTCGCGGGCGAGTTCGTCGCGCTTGACCGGCTTGGCCAGCACGGCGCGCGCGAGGCCGCGATCGAGGATGCGCTGCCGCGCGTTTTCGAGATAGCCGCTCGCGACGATGATCGGCAGGTCGGGCCGGATTTGCGCAAGGTGCCCGATCAACTCCTCGCCGTTCATGCCGGGCATCGCGAGATCGGAGATGACGAGATCGTAGCTCGACGGTGCGGCGGCGAAACGCGCCAGCGCCTCCTCGGGCCGCACGCAGCGGCTGACGCTGTAGCCGAGGCTCTCGGTGATTTTTTCCAGCGCGAAACCGCTTACCGCATCGTCATCGACTACGAGGATGCGTTCCCCATGGCCGCGCGGGATTTCCAGCGGCGCGGTGGGCGGCGGCGCGGGTTCGTCGGCGACGGCGGGGAAATACAGCTCGAAGGTCGAGCCCTGGCCCACGACGCTCTGCACGAGGACGGCGCCGTCGTGGGACTTCACGATGCCGTGCACCACCGCGAGCCCGAGACCCGTGCCTTTGCCGGTGTCCTTTGTGGTGAAGAACGGCTCGAAAATGTGCTCGAGCGTCGCGGCGTCCATCCCACTGCCGGTGTCCTTCACGCTCAGGCGGGCGCAGGGGCCAGCGCGCAAATCCGGGTGCGCGGCGGCTTGCGCGGCGGTGACGGTCCAAGGCTCGAGCGTGATGACGATGCGGCCGGTCTCCGCCGGCATTGCGTGCCACGCGTTGGTGCAGAGGTTGAGGACGGTCTGGTGAATCTGCGTCGCGTCGGCGAGCACCGGCGGAGTGTCGGCGGAGATGTGGGAATCGAGCTCGACGTTCGCCGGCAGGGTGGCGCGCAGCAGGCGCATGGCCTCGGCGACGACGGTGTGGAGGCGCAGCGGAATGCGTTCGCCCTCCTTCTTGCGGCTGAACGTGAGGATCTGCCGCACGAGTTCGCGCGCGCGCTGCGACGACGCGGCGATCCGATCGAGCCAGCCGTGCACCGAGTGACCCTCGGGCAGCTCGAGCCGCGCCAGATCAACGAACCCGAACGTGCCGTTGAGAATATTATTGAAGTCATGGGCAATGCCGCCGGCGAGCGTGCCGAGCGACTCCATTTTCCGGCCTTGGCGCGCCTGCTCCTCGATTTTTTTCCGCTCCTCCTCCGCGCGTTTGAGATTCGACACATCGGTGATCGTGCCGACGTAGCCGGCGAGTTTGCCATCGGCGTGAAAATGCGCGCGCGACTGGCCGACGAGCCACGTCACCGTGCCGTCGGGTTTCACAAAACGAAATTCCGCGGCCGACGATTCGCCCTCCCGCACCGCCTCGGTCCACGCCGCGGCGACCTGCGCGCGATCGTCGGGGTGCAGCGCGGTGATCCAGCCCTCGCCCTGCGCCTGCTCGGCGTCCAGGCCGGCGATTTCGCACCAGCGTCGATTCACAAACGTGCAGCCGCCGGACGGATCGGAGCTGAAAATGCCCACGGGCGAAACTTCCGCGAGCACGCGGAAGCGCTCCTCGCTCTCGCGCAACGCGGCCTCGGCCTTGCGGCGCTTCGTGATGTCGCGAAAACTCCAGACGCGTCCGGCGGGGCGGTTCGCGAGGATTTGCGGCCGCGAGTAGCGCTCGAATACGCGGCCATCCTTGCAGCGCAGCACGTCGAAGACCGACGCTTCCGAGCGGACATAAACCTCGCGCACGCTTGCGAGAAATTTTTCCGGCCGGGCGAGCTGATCGAGGATGGCGCGCAGGATTTTTTCCTCGCCGAGTGCCTCGAGGTGGTCGGCCTCGAGCTGCCACATCTCGGCGAAATTCTTGTTGAACGTCTCGATGCGGCCCGCGGCGTTGACGACGAGAATACCGTCGGCCGTCGACTCGAGCGTCGCCCGCGTCAGCGCCAGCGAACGATCGCGGGCGGCCTCGGACTGCTTGCGGGCGGTGATGTCCTGCAGGAGATTCAGGCTGTAAAGCCGGCCGCCGATGGTGACGAGCGAGCCACTGTAAAGCACTGTGAAAACCTCGCCGTTCTTGCGGCGCATCTCGGCCTCAAACCCGCTTACCGATTTTTCGCTCCGCAGTTGCTGGAGGTAGCGGTCGCGGACGCTGGGGTCGACCCACAGGCCGAGTTCGATGGAAGTGCGGCCGATCGATTCCTCCCGCGTGTAGCCGAACGTTTCAAACGCCGCCGCGTTTAGCTCGACAATCTGGCCTTCCGGCACTGACAGGAGAGCGATGACGATCGGGCTCTTGTCGAACACGCCACGGAAGCGCTCCTCGTTTTCGCGCAGCGCCGCGGTGCGGAGTGCCGCGTCGCGCACGGCCTCTTCGTGCAGACTCGCGTTCTCGAGCACCAGCGCGGCCATTTGGGCGAGCAGTTTGCCGGCGCGCTGATCGTCGGCCGTGAAGGGCTGGCCGGGCTGATCGCGCGCGAGCCCGAGCACGCCGACACACTCCGCGCCGCGCACAATCGGGAAGACCGCCGCGGACTCGACGCCGCTCACGCTGTAAACCTTCCGGCTGTCGGGATGCGCGCTGTAACACTCCGCGACCACGGGGCTGCGCGTTTCGACGGCACGCCACGAGAGCGCGGGCTCGCCGCGTTGCACGCGATCGCCGAGCAGATAATCGCGGCCCTTCGAAAACGCGCGCACGACCAGCGCGTCGCCCTCGAGCAGCGAGATTTCCACGTGCGGGGCATGGAGCAAAATCGCCGCCCGCTCGGCGAGCGCCTGCAGCAGCTCGGTGATGTTGCGCCGCCCGAGCAGCTCGAGCGTGGTCTGGTTCAGCGCCGCGAGAAACTCCACCTGCCGCTGCACTGCCTCCTTGTCGCGGTGGTGCTCAGTCACATCCACGATGACACCGTCCCAAACGACATCGCCGTCCGGCAGTTCGCGCGGCTGGGTGCGGATGCTGATCCAGCGCTTGGTGCCGTCGGCCGCGCGGATGCGCACATCATGAAACAACCGCGTGAGATCGCGGCGCGAACGCTCGCCGGCCTCCGCGATGCCCGGCTCGTCCTCGGGCAGGATGCGCGCCGTCAGCCATTCGACGTCGACGGGCAGCGAAGCCGGACGCTCGCCGAAGATTCTTTCCGCACCGACCCCGAGATAAGTCAGCATCCGCTCGCCACCCGCGGTGACGGTGTATTGATAGACGACGCCTTCCGGAAAAGTCTCCGTGAGAAACTGCAACTGGCGATTGTGGTGGCGGACCGCGGTCGCCGCGCCGCTCTTCGCCGATGCCGCATCGCCCGGAAATGGAGTCGACGAACTCATCGGATCAACGCGCGGCGCGCGGTGCGTCGGGCAGACAATTCTCGGGCTGGACGATTTCCATGAAGCGAAGGGACGGGCGCAGCGTAGGGAACGCCACCGCCGTGGGAAGCCCGAATGAACCCCTTTTCGACGGCAGCGTCCGGCAAGAGCGGTGCAACGTCGTCGGCATCCTCGGGGTCCGCAGGTGACGGCGGACGTAAAAACCCGCCCACAAAAAAGGCCGGTCTGACGACCGGCCTGGTAAGAGAGAGCGGACCGACGTTTAGCGGTGGCCGGTGACGAGCTCGTTGGCGAGCGCGGGCACTTCGTAAACCTTGCGCAACGCCTCGAGGATGCCAGCGCTGTGGACGCTGAGCGCCCGCGCCTGCACGTCTTCGTAGCCGTAATCGCCGGAGAGGGACTGGAGGTTGCCGTCGAAGATGATGCCCACGAATTCCGCCGCCTTGTTGACGATTGGGCTGCCGGAGTTGCCGCCGATGATGTCGGCGGTGCTCACAAAATTATACGGGGTGCTGAGATTGACCGCCGATTTCTTCGCGATCCAGCGTGGCGGGAGATCGAACGGCTCCTTGTTGTGCTGCTTTTCGCTGCGCTCGTAGAGCCCGGCGATCGTCGCGATGGCCGGAATCTTCTGGCCGTTTTCCTCGTAACCGAGCACGGGGCCGTAGCTGAGGCGGAGCGTGAACGTCGCGTCGGGGAAATTGCTCGTGCCCTCCAGGGCGAAGCGGGCCTTGCCGATGATGGCCTGCGCCTGCTGCTTGATTTCCGTCTGGCCCTCGTTGGTCTTGCGCAGCGCGCGCGCCTCGGTGTCGACCGCGCGGGCCAGCTCGATCAGCGGATCCTTCGCGGCGGTAACGGCGGCGGCGCCGCCCTCGTAGAGTTTCTTGCGGAACGCGACGTCGCGCACCTTCGTGCCCGTGATCAGTTCCGCGGCGCGGGCGCGCGGCGACTTGCCCGCGAGCGCCGTTTGCACGAGCGGATCGTTCGGCCCGAGCTGCTCGACGAGGAACGTGAGCGAGTCGCTGAGCGTGAGGATTTCCAGATCGGTGTGGATCGGTTTGTCGGAAAACAGTTCCTGCTCGAACGACTCGCGGGGGGCGTCGGAGTATTCGCGGAGGCGCTCGCCGTTTGGCTTCACGCGCTCCTCGCCCGCGCGCAGGAGTTTGCGCGCGATCACGAATGACTCGGCTTGGAAGCCCATGTAAATCGCCGACGATTCGAACAGCCGCAGCCGCAGCGCGATCCCACTGATGACCTTTTGCGCCTCGGCGATGCGATCGAACGCCGCGAGCGCTTCCTTGCCGTCCGGCCGGTCGGCGAGCTGTTTCTTGAAGGAGGCTTCGGCCGAAACCTTGGCGCCGAAGAACACCGGGTCCTGCAACGCCGCGAGCTGGCCGTCGCGAACCTTGCGGGAATTCTGAATCGAAAACAGATCCTCCTTCGCGCGGCGGGCGTTTTCCTCGCGGCGCGCGCTCCACGCCGTCAGCAGCACTTCTTTCCGCTTCAGCACGCTGTCGATGTAGGGGAGGAGCTTGTCGCGCGTGTAAGCGAGCTCCGGCACCGTGAGCAGGCGGCTCGTGCTGCCCGGATGACCGGACACAAACGTGAGTTCGCCCTCCGCCGCGCCCTGCGTGGACCATTTCAAGAAATGGGCGGGCTTCACCACCGCGTTGTTTTCGTAGACCCGAAACAGGCAGATATCCAAATCGTAGCGGGGATATTCGAAATTATCCGGATCGCCGCCGAAGAACGCCGCCTGCTGCTCGGGCGCGAACACGAGGCGGATGTCGGTGTATTTCTTGTAGCGGTAGAGATGGTAGGCGCCGCCTTGGTAAAGCGTCACGACGTCGCTGCGGAAGCCGGACTGGGCGAGCGACTCCTTCTCGATCTCGGCGAAAATCTTGCGGCGGGCGAGGGCGGCATCGTTCCCGGTCAGGCCGACGGGAATCGCGGCGTTGACGCGCGAGGTGACGTCCTCGATCGACTGGAGCACATTGATCTCGAGATCGACGCACTTGATTTCCTCGGCGGCGGTCTTCGCGTAGAAGCCGTCGCGGACGTAGTTTTTTTCCGTGGAGGAAAACTTCTGCAACGCGTCGAGGCCAACGTGGTGGTTGGTGATGACGAGGCCATCGCCGCTGACGAACGAGCCCGAGCCCCCGCTGTTGAAGCGGGTGGAGGATTTCATGAGGTGCTCGAGCCACGCGTCGGTGACGTCAAAACCGTATTTCTTTTTGATCTGCTCGCGGGGCGGCGCGGAGTAGAGCCACATGCCCTCGTCGGCGTGGATGGCCGCGGCGCCGAGGAGTGCCGCGAGCAGGGGGAGGAGAACCGGGCGGAATTTCATAGGGAGGCAGAAGTGCCCATCCGCGCGATGAAACGCCAGCCGGAAGCGATCAACCGGACGCCCAAAAAAGTGCCCGGTCTGACGAAGCACGCTCTGGGCGCACCTGACTTCCGCGTCTTCCCGTCGGCGATCGAGTCCTTGCGCGGGTCGGCGGCGCGTCGCGGCGAAACATGGCCGAAAAAATCAAGCGCGCCCGCCGGCTTTCTGCTATCCTGTGCCGCAATCTCCCCGGAAACTCATGAAGCAACTTCCCGTCACCGCGTTTGAGCTGAAGCTGGAGATCCCGATCGCGGCGCCGCCTGCGCGCGTCTGGCAAGCGCTGGTCGGCGAATCCGCCGCGTGGTGGCCGCGCAGTTTCCTGTCGGCCGATACGAAGGGCATGGTGATCGAACCGAAAGTGGGCGGACGTGTGTTCGACGATCGGGGCGGCGGAGAAGGCGTGATGTGGTATTGGGTGATCGGCGTGGAGCGGCCCAACTGGATCCTCTGTTCCGGCTTTTACGGGCCGCCGTATGGTGGGCCGGGCACGTCGTATCTGCGCCTCGCCCTGACGGCCAAAGGCAAAAACGAGACGCTGCTCGAAGTGACGGACGCCAGCTTTGGTCACCTCGCGGGGTGCGACAACGAAACGGGCTGGCGGGAGATTTTCGGAAAAAATTTCGCTTCGTATGTCAGCGCCGCGAATAAGCCGCCGGTGAAACGGCGCAAGCGTTGAGGCCGCGCGATGCGCCGCACGACTTTGGACGCCCACCGGGCGCGGATCGCCCGCGTCGTGCAGCACCTCGAATCCCGTCTCGACGAGCCGCTGGCGTCGGCGGACGGCGCGCGCCGGAGCGGGCTTTCGCCGCGGCAGTTTCAACGCGTGTTCACGCGCCTCGTCGGCGAAAGCTTCAAGGCCAGCCTGCGCCGCCGGCGGCTCGAGCGCGCGGGCCGGCAGTTGCAGGCGACGCGCCGGTCGGTGCTTGCCATCGCGCTCGATGCGGGCTTCGAGAGCCATGAGGCGTTCCTGCGCGCGTTTCGCCAGCGGTTTGGACGGACGCCAATGGAATTTCGCAAACTTGATCGGCGCGGCGCGCGTGAGATCATCCGCGGCTCGGCGACGGAAACGTGGCGGTGCATTTTTGCGACCGGCCTGCGGCCGCATGTTGAAAAATAATTCCGCGCCGGATCGCTCGGCGAACGAAGAAACGCGAAAACGGAAGAGTTAGGCGCCGCCAAAAAATTTCAGCGTGCGGCGGAGCGATGCGACGAGGAGGTCGATTTCCTCCTCGGTATTGTAGGCATAGAAACTCGCGCGCGTCGTGCCGGTGAGGCCGAGTTTGCGCATCAGCGGCTGGTTGCAGTGGTGGCCGCCGCGGAGGGCGACGCCGTCCTCGTCGGCGGAAACTATTATCCGAGTATGTGAGTCGTGATCGCGGCGGCGATCATCGTGCTGCGAAGGGCTGGGGCGAACGGAGCGTTCCCCCTCCGCATCCTGACGGGGCAGCCGGCGTATTGTTGGATTGCGTGGGCCGCGGGAAATATGCGTCCTCGCCGCCGTTCCGCCCGGAACGGTTTGTCCGTCCCTTTTTTTTCGCCATG
>JBBRLB010000140.1:0-14846 GCA_038231575.1 Opitutales bacterium
ACGACTCGAACAAATCGAGCCGGGCTCCACGCAACCCAAACGCCGGTCCTCAGCCACGCTCAAGCGCTGCGCTCACACCTGAACCCATTCCGGTTCTATCCCGCTGCTTATGCCGACCTATTTACGGGACACTACACTAGCACCTCAATCACTCACCGGATAGCACCGGCTCTATCGCTGCATTCTGGATCCCCACTTATGAAATCCCCCATCGTGTCCGTCCGATCCTTCCTCTTCTGCACTTCGCTCGCGCTGCTCGTCTCCGGCCCGGCCCTGCACGCGCAGGCGATCCCTGCGACGCCGGCGGCCTCCACCGAGGCTTCGCGCAAAGACGATCCCGTCGTCCTCTCGCCTTTCCAAGTCGGCTCCGACTCCGAGAAGGGCTACGTGTCCACCTCGATTCTTCAGGGCGGCCGCGGTAAGATCGACCTCGCCGATGTGGCCGGCCAGGTGCAGGTCTTCACCAAGGAGTTTCTCGACGACATCGGGGCCACCACGACGGACGAGGCTTTCCTGTTCTGCGCGACAACCCAAACCTACTATGACAACGTCAACGGCAACGGCGACTCGCGCCCCGGCTCGCGCAACGGGAACGACGACTCGGGCAATTCCCGGGGCCTCGGCAATGTCGACAAGACGCGCAATTATTTCCGCACCACGATCGAGCCCGACTCCTACAATACCGAGCGCTTCAGCCTCGTGAGCGGAGCCAACGCCGTGCAGTTCGGGCTGGGCGGCTCCGCCGGCACAGCCGAGAGCACCTCGGCCCGCGCCAACCTCACACGCAACCGCCAGAAGATTTCCCTGCGCGCCGACAGTTACGGTTCCGAGCGCACGGTGCTCGACGTGAGCCAGGTCATCATCCCGAAAAAACTTGCGGTGCGCGTCATTGGGCTGCGCGAGAACAAGGAGTATTTCATCCAGCCGGGCTATGACGATAACCGCCGCGCCTTCGTCACGACGACTTACCAGCCGTTCAAGAACACCACCATCCGTCTTGAGGGCGAATACGTCCATCGTCGCGACGGCCGCCCGGCGACCACGATGGTGCGGGACAACGGCTACATGGCGTGGCTGGCGGGGCAACGTGCGGGCAATCCGCTGGCCTACGTCAATCGCGCTGCGACCGCCGCCACCGCCGGCCGCCCCGCCGCGCCGACCTGGACGCTGGGCGACGGCTCGACCCGCGCGTATGCGTTTAACCCGAAGACAGCGCTGTTCGTGTTTCCGCAAAACGGGACGCCGGGCTTCGTTAATTTTCAGGACGTCCGCAACACCGTCGTCGTCAATATCGCCGATGGCGCGGCCTCCTCCGGCACTACCGAGACGCTGATCGATCCGGGTCTGCCGTGGAATACCAACACCGCCGGCTGGTCGCGCTACAACTTCCGCCGCAGCCGCAACGCCACCGGCACGATCGAGCAGCGCCTGGCGCGCAACACGTTTCTCGAACTCGGCTACTCCTACGAGTATTACCGCAACCAGACCATTCAGCTCTACGCCAACAATGCCTACGACGTGCAGGTCGACATCAATAAATTCCTTCCCGACGGCGCCACCGCCAACCCGCTCTACGGCCACCCGTTCATCGAGTCGAACAACTCCACCGGCCAGGGCAACTGGGCTGACAACACCATCTATCAATACCGCGCCGTCCTCGCGCACGAGCAGGACTTCAGCCACAACGCCGGCTGGACCCGCTACCTCGGCCGGCATCGCCTGGGGTTCTTCACCAGCTACGAGGATTCCGCCACCTACACGCTCGCGCAGCTGCGCAACCTCATCGTCGGCACGCCGAGCTTTCTGTCCCCTGCGGCGCGCGCCAATCCGCTCAGCGTCGAACGCGCGTTTCAGATGCGCCAGTATCTGCCCGTCCTCGGCGCCTCCAAGGACCCGGGCCAAAACGCCCTCGCCGCCCCGACCGCCTACGGCGATCTCATGGAGACCCTCTGGTTCACGACCGCCGCGGGTGAGCGCTTCGGGGTCACGGCCTTTGAAAATCCCGTGGGCGACGTCGGCACCGCGCCCTCGGCGAATCACCTCCAGCGTGGCTCGCTCGCCGGCAGCACCTCAAGCAGCTTTCTCCAAAACCACCTCGTCGCGAATATCGGCGTGCGCTACGACCGCGTGCGGAATTCCAATTTCGGCTCCTTCCAGCCCATTCTCACCGACGGCCCGATCACCGTGCAGAACCCCCTCGGCACCGGCTTCCGGGCCTACGACGAATTCCGCGGCAAGGAGCCGCCGTCCGTTTGGACCCCCTACCGCTCCGCCACCCGCTGGAACTATGGCTTCATCGTGCGCCCGCCGTGGGTCGAGAAGTGGATTTCGCTCGGCTACGACTACTCACGCAACGCCTCGCTTAACGAAGTTGCAGTCGTGCGCGATGTCACCGGCAACGTCGTCGAGCCCAACTACGGCGAGTCCCACGAATACAGCGTGCGTTTCCGCTTTCTCGACGAGCGGCTTAACCTCAAGGTGAACTATTTCAACTCCCTCAACCGGAACACCACGCTCGCCGACAGCGGCCTGCGGCAAAACCTGATCAACTTCGAGCAGCAGCTTTACCAGAACGATCCTTCCTACCCGATCAATCCGCTCTTCGTCGAGACCCGCAACCCGGTCCCCGGCGATTTCCGTCTCCCCGGCGATCGCAGTAGCAAGGGCATCGAGGTCGAGCTCACCTACAATCCCACGCGCAATCTGCGCCTCTTCTGGAACCTCGGCCGCACCGACACCGAGATCGACGACCTCTCCACCCGGCCGTGGTATGACTACCTCGATGCCAAGCTCCCCGTCTGGCAGAAATTCAAAGGCAACTGGTCCACCGCCGCCTACGACACCACCCGCAACGTCGAGGATGCCTACAACGCTCTCATCCAGTCGCCGGTTGACGATATCCGCGCCAGCCTCGGCAATCCCGGCGGAAATTCCCAGACGTGGCGGTCCAACATGGTCGTCACGCAGAGCTTCTCTGAAGGCCGCCTCAAGGGCGCGACGGTCAGCGCCAACTTCCGCTACCGCGGCGCCTCTGTCGTCGGCTTCCCCAACAAGACCGACGCCAAGGGCAAAGTCCGCACCGACCGCGACAACCCCTACTACTCCGAAGGCTACGTGCTTACCGGCCTCATGGCCAACTACCGCTTCCGCGCCGGCTACGGCACCATGTGCCGCGTCCAGCTCAACGCGAACAACGTCTTCAACACCAAGCGCGTCTTCCTCACCCGCACCTTCGCCAACGGCGCCCCGCGCAACTACGGCCGACAGGCCGGCCGCGAGTTCGTCCTCTCGTTCGATATCGAGCGGTAATTGATGGTTGGGCGGCAGTGAGCCTGGCAATATATTTTTCTGAGGCTTCCGGACTCGACTTCATCCTTCCCGTCCCCGCCGCGCGCTGAGTAACTCACGCCATGCAGCGCCGCGAATTCTTTCGCTCCTCCGCCGCCACCGCCTCGCTCGCCGTCGTCGGCTCGCGGGCCTTTGCCGCCTTCGCGCCGCCACCCAACCCGCGCGCCTCACCGGAACTCACCACCGCCTGGACCACGTGGGCCAACCCCCACCGCGTCCTCCCGAAGACCACGCCCTAATCGCCCGGCGGCGATCAGCCGCCCCCACCACTCCCCGCTCCGGCGATCAGCCGAAGCCCACCTCCAAAAATTCTCCCATTGGAGAATTTCATCAGCGGTAAAAACTCCTCCGTTCCACCCCATGCGCCGCCTCCCACTCCTCGCCTGCACCTTCGTCGCATCCGCCACCCTCTCCGCGTCCGTCGCCGACACTCCATCGCGCCCCCACATTCTCTTCATCGCCGTCGACGACCTGAAGCCCACCATCGGTGCCTACGGTGACCGCACCGCCCGCACGCCCAACCTCGACCGCCTCGCCGCCCGCGGCCTTCTCTTCAAAAACGCTTACTGCAACCAGGCCGTCTGCGCCGCCTCGCGCAATACCCTCCTCGTTGGTTCCCGCTCGACTACGCTCGGCATCTACAATCTCAGCACGAATTTTCGCCGCTCCGTCCCCGACGCCGTCACGCTCCCGCAATATTTCATGCGCCACGGCTACCGCACCGAAGGCATGGGCAAAATCTTTCACGTCGGCCACGGCAACCACGACGACCCCGCCTCGTGGAGCGTGCTCTTCCAAAAGGACAACGTCGTCGACTACGCGCTCCCCGCCAGCACCGACGGCGGGAAACTCACCCGTGAAGCCGCCCTCTTCGGCAACTCCAAGCCCGCCGGCGTTCCGCTCAACCAACTTCCCCGCGGTGCCGCGTGGGAAAACGCCGAGCTCCCCGACACCGCCTACGCCGACAGCCGCATCGCCGATCACGCCATCGCGAGTCTTCGCACTGCCGCGTCTCGCCCCACCGAGCCGCTCTTCCTCGCCGTCGGCTTCGTGCGCCCGCACCTCCCGTTCTCCGTGCCGAAGAAATACTGGGACCTCTACGAACCCGCTAAACTTCCCCTCGCCACGCGCCACACCATGCCCGACGGCGCCCCCGCCTACGCCGGCAAGACTCTCGGCGAACTCAACCAGTATAAGCCATTCCCTGACGCCGCGCCGCTCACCGACGAACTCGAGCGCACCGCCATTCACGGCTACTACGCCAGCGTGTCCTACATGGACGCCCAACTCGGCCGCGTCCTCGACGAACTCGACCGCCTCGGCCTCGCAGCTAACACGATCATTGTGCTCTGGAGCGACCACGGCTGGCACCTCGGCGACCACGGCATGTGGACCAAGCACACGAATTACGAGCAGGCCAACCACATCCCCCTCATAATTGTCGCACCCGGTGTCACGCGCCCCGGCACCCGGACCGCCGCGATGACTGAGTCCGTCGATCTCTACCCGACGCTCGTCGAACTCGCCGGCCTGCCCCCGCCACGAGTCCCACAAAAACTCGACGGCCTGAGCCTCGTCCCCGTCCTCCGCGATCCGGCGACGAGCACCAAGGACCACATTTATCACGCGTTCCCCCGCAACGCCCCCGGCCGTGGCGAGCTCCTCGGCCGCGCCATCCGCACGGCCCGCTACCGCCTCGTCGAATGGAAAAAAATCGGCGCCCCCGCCGACACCGCCGACCTCGAACTCTACGACTACGAGACTGATCCCCTCGAAACCAAAAACCTCGCCGTCGCCCAACCGGAAGTCGTCGCGCAGCTCCGCGCCATCCTCGACCGCCACCCCGCGCCCCATCCCGTCGTCACCGGCCGTCCCTGAAGCGCCCGGCGTCTCACTTTTTCGCCCGTTGCTCCCGATAGTGCGAGGGCGTCATGCCCACGCAGCGGATGAACGCCCGCGAAAACACCACCGCACTCCGGTAGCCCACGCGCGGCGCGATGGCGTCGAGTTTTTCGTCGTGCTCCTCGAGCAGATCCTGCGCGTGCTGCATCCGCATATAGGTCACGTGCTCCATCGGCGTGCGGCCAAGTTCGCGCCGACACACGCGCCGCAGGTGTTCCGGACTCAGCCGGCAGTGCTGCGCGAGCGTCGAAAGTTTCCAGTCCGCCGCGAGTTCGGCCGCCACCGCCGACCAGAGCTTGCTGATCCGCGAATCGCCGCGCCAAGGCCGCACGAATCGCCCCACGAAGCCGTGCGCCAGGCTCACCCAATGATGCGCGAGCGCGACATCGCACGCGCCTTCCCACTCCACGCGCAGCCCCGCCAGCACGCGCCCCAACTCCGCCGCGCCCTGCGCCAGCCGCAGCGGTGAGTTCGCGCCCACCAGCGGACGGATGCCCGCCGGCTCCTCGTAGCGCACCCACGCAAAGGTCCACGACCGCCCCGGCATGGCATGAAAGGCATTCAACACCCGCGGCGGTGCGAGACACACCGAGCCGGCGCCCACGCGTTGCCAGCGACCCTCCAGCCACACTCGTCCCTCGCCCCCCAGCGTCGCCAGCACAAAGCTCCCCGAAGGCGAGAGCCGGACCCGCTGGTAGGGAGCCGCGACCGTGTCGATTCCCAGCCAAGCGATGCGGTGCACCGCCAACTCCGAACACTGCGTCGCGTCCAGCGACCACCGCCGCGTCCGCGCCCCATCGATCGTTGTTTCCTTCCAAGCCAGATTCATTCCGCCTCCGAAGGTGAAGACGGATCACGCGGATGGCACGGATGAACTACGCGATGGACTCGGGTGGAAAAACATCACCCGAATGTGTGAACTCCACGCTTCCCGCCCCACCCGCTTTCGGCCATCTTGCCGCTTACCCATCCGCGCCCTCGCGTGGCGCCGGACTCATTTTTTATTATGCCCAATCCCTGGACTGGAAAAGGAAACCCTTACACGCGCGAGGAAGTGCGCGCCCGCCTGCGCGCCACCCTCGCCAAGGGCGACGCCATCATCGCCGCCGGCGCCGGCACCGGCATCAGCGCAAAGTTCATCGAAAAGGGCGGCGCCGATCTGATCATCATTTATAATAGTGGCCGCTTCCGCATGATGGGCCACGGCTCCACCGCCGGGCTGATGGCCTACGGCGACGCCAACGCCATCGCCATGGAAATCGGCGAATACGAGGTGCTCCCCGTCGTTGAGGAAGTCCCCGTCATCTGCGGCGTCCACGCCACCGATCCGCGTCGCCGCATGTGGCACTGGCTCGGCCAGGTGAAGGAAATGGGCTTCAGCGGCGTCAACAATTTTCCCACGCACACAATCGTGGACGGCCATTTCCGGCAGGTGCTTGAAGAGACCGGCATGAGCGTGAACAAGGAATACGAGATGGTCGCCCTCGCGCGAAAGATGGATCTCTTCTCGATCGTCTACGTCGGCTCGCCCGAAGAAGCCGCCGAAATGGCCAAGGCCGGCGCCGACGCCATCATTGCCCACGTCGGCACCACCGTCGGCGGCAGCATCGGCGTCACCGGCGCCGTAATGAGTTGGGAGCGCACGCTCCAGATCACGCGCGACATCATCGCCGCGGCGAGCGCGGTGCGAAACGACATTTTCTTCCTCGCACACGGCGGCCCCATCAACACCCCCGACGACGCCGCGCGCGTCATCGCGCAGACCGGCGCCGTCGGCTTCGTCGGCGCGAGCAGCCTCGAGCGCATGGGTGTTGAGGAATCGCTCGTCAGTCTCACGCGGAAATTCAAATCCCTGAAAGTGAAGAAGTGAGGAGGGCCTCCGATCTGCCCTTTGCCCTTCCACGCCATCCCCGGTCAAAAAATTTCCTTTCCTCGGATGAACCCCTCACACCGCCGTTTTGTCCAAACCGCCGACGTCCTGCACGAGGTTAGCGCTTGGTCCAACAACGAGTGGCTCTGCCGCCCCGACCTCGTCGCCGCCGACAAGCTGCTGATGGTGCGCGTGAACATGGACTCGCTCTACTCCCACCCATTTCACTGCCACCCACACCGCGAGGAACTCATCTACGTCCTTTCTGGTCGCGCCGAACAATGGGTCGGCCAGGAATGGCGCATCCTGCAGCCGGGCGACACGGCGCACGTTCCCGCCGGGATGGTCCACGGAACTTACAACTCCTTCCCCGAGCCCCTCGTATTCCTTGGGATTCTGTCCCCGGCGAAACTGCCCGACGACCTCGCCGCCGCCCCAGATCCTTTCGACGTCTCCGCCCAAGAACCCTGGGCCAGCCTCCGGCAAAGTTTCCCCGCCTGCAAAACCCGCACGTAGCGCGGAGCTTCAGCCCACGCTCCCGGCTTTCTTGTCTCCCCCTTTCGCCTTCCCTCCCTCTCCCCGTCTTCCCATCTCCGCCCCATGAAACGCCTCCTCAATCTAGCCGCGCTCGCGATCTTCGCTGTCCTCTCCGCGATCGTAGCCTCCGCCGCCGAGCCTCTCCGCGTCTTCATCCGCTCCGGCCCTAAAAGCCACGGCCCCGGCCAACACGACCACCCGCGCTTTCTCGCCGAGTGGGTTCCGCTCCTCAATTCCCGTGGTGCCGTCGCCACCGGTGGCGACACGGTTCCCACCGCCGCGCAGCTCGCCGCCACCGACGTTCTCGTCATCCACGCCCAAAACGGCGGCGACATCACCGGCGAGGAACGCACCCACCTCGAGGCTTACCTCGCCCGCGGCGGCGGCCTCGTCGTGCTCCACGCCGCGGCCGTCTCGAAAGACACCGACTGGTATAAATCCATTGTCGGCGGCTCGTGGCGCCAGGGGACCACCAAGTTCCTCGAGGCCCCCATGCACCTCTATTTCATCGACCGCGCCCACCCCATCACCCGCGACGCGTCCAACTGGCAGATGGACGACGAGATTTACTACGACATGGACCTCTCGCCCGACGCCCACGTCCTCGCCACCGCCTACACCCCCAAAGCGATCGACACCGGCGGCAAGGGCAACCGCGAAGCCCAGGCCCGCGCCGCCGAAGCCGTCGCGAAAAACAAAGCCGTCAACATCTACGACCATCAACCGCAGATGTGGACTTACGAGCGCACCATCGCCGGCGGCACCGCGCCCTACCGCGCGTTCGTCTCCATTCCGGGCCACCTTTACGCTAATTTCGATCGGCCCAACTACCGCGCCATCCTCCTCCGCGGCATCGCCTGGGCCGGCCACCGTCAGAACGCCGACGAACTCTGCCGCGCCGACGAACTCGGCGAGGCCCTCCGCTACCCCGCGGGCGGTCCCACCGCGCCGTCCAAAGCCGCCGCCAAAATCCAGGTTCACCCCGAGTTCAACCTCTCCCTCGTCGCCTCCGAGCCGCTCATCAACAAGGTCATGAATCTCGACTGGGACGCTCAGGGCCGCCTGTGGGTCTGCGAAACTCCTGAATATCCCAACGGCCGCCGCGCCACCCGCACCACGCCGTGGAAAGATTCCGGCACGCTGAAGCCGTTCATCAGCGACCGCGAACCCGAGGACTGCATTTCCATTCTCACTGATACCAACGGCGACGGCCTCATGGACACCAAGAAAGTCTTCGCCGACAAACTCGAGCTCGTCACCAGTTTCGTCCTCTACAAAAACGGCGTCATCGCCGCCACCTCGCCCGATATCTGGTATCTCGAAGACACCGACGGCGACGGCGTCTGCGACCAACGCACCAAGCTCTACACCGGCCTTGGCATCCGCGACACCCACTCCGTCATCAACAATCTCCGCTGGGGTCAGGACGGCTGGATCTATGCCACGCACGGCTACAGCGCCGGCAGCGTCACCTCCGGCGACGGTTCGAAATCCTTCGGCACCGACGGCAGCGGCGTCGTCCGCTTCAAGCCCGACGGCTCCGCCTTCGAGCAATACTCCAGCCGCAACGGCAACACGTGGGGCCTCGATGTCACGTGGGACGGCCAGGTCTTCTGGACCCAGCCCACCAGCGGCACCGTATTCTTCCACACCGTCCTCCCCGAGAGCGTCCTCGCGAAAGGCAAAATCCCCGGCACCACCTCCTGGAAGGGCATGATCACGAATCAGCTCACCTACCCCGCGATGTCGTGGCCCGAGCAGGCCTACGTGCAGATCGACCAAGTCGGTCGCTTCACCGCCGCCGCGGGTTGCGCGATCTACGAAGGCGGCGCCTGGCCCGCGAAGTGGAACTACAGCTACTTCACCGGCGAGCCCACCCTCAACATCGTCCACCACGAATTCGTCCGTCCCGCCGGCGTTAGCGTCACCGTGGCCAAAGAAGCCGGCCGCGAGGAAACCGAGTTCATGCGCAGCACCGATCTCTGGTTCCGTCCCATCGACACCCGCATCGGCCCCGACGGCGCGCTCTACGTGATCGATTTCTACAACCAGGCCGTCATCCACAACGACACCCGCGGGCCGCAGCACTCGACCGCCAATGCCGCCGTCCGTCCCGACCGCGATCACTACTTCTCCCGCATCTGGCGCGTGCAGCACAAGGAGGCCAAGATTCTCCCCGCTCTCGCCCTCGACCGCAAAGACCTCCCGGGCCTCCTCCGCGCCATTGAAACGAGCCCGAACGCGACGGTGAAACAAATCGCGCTGCGCCTCGCCCGCGAAAATTTCCCGGGCGACGCCCGCGTCACCGCCGCCACTCCGAAGATGGGCAGCCCCGCGCTCGCCCGCTA
This sequence comes from Opitutales bacterium, assembly GCA_038231575.1. Classification (GTDB taxonomy): domain Bacteria; phylum Verrucomicrobiota; class Verrucomicrobiia; order Opitutales; family Opitutaceae; genus CAITWF01. The sequence goes on from JBBRLB010000140.1 coordinate 10,006, forward strand.
CGAGTCCGCGCGCCCCGCCTCCACGCCCGCGCAACGCGCCGCCGTCCTCGGCGACTTCGTCGCCGCCACCGATGATTGGACGAAGTCCGCCCTGATCGCCGCTGCCAGCGAGCACGCCTTTGACTTCCTCGTCGACGCACTCGCCAGCCAGCTCAACTCTGATGCCCTGGCGCCTTTCGTCCTAGCGCTCACGCCGTCAATCGCCCCGGCCGAAGCTCCGCGTCTCGTGCAAGCCGCCGCCGCGTCACCCGGTCCGCTCGCCGCCGGCCTCCTCCGCGGCCTCGCTCAAGGCGGTGCCGCTGCGCTCGATGCCCCGACCGTCGCCGCGCTAAAGCAACTCCTCGCCGCGCCCGTCACTGCCGCCGCCGCGCTTCAACTCGTCACGAAGTGGGACCAAGCCGGTGCCCTCGCCGCCAACGTCAGCACCACGGCCCGCCGTCTCCTCGCCGAAATCGCCGACGCCAAATCCTCCGACGCCCTCCGCGCCGAGATCGCCGCCAGCCTCGTCGCCCTTCCCGCCTACCGCACCGAAGCCCTCGCGAAAATCGGCGCGCTCCTTTCCGATCCCGCCGCGACCGACACCACCCGCGCCCCGCTCATCGCGACCGTCGGCGAACTCGCCGGCAAGGAACCGTCGGCGGTCCTCATCAACGCCTACGTGCAAACGAAGTCCCCCGCGATCTTCGAGCAAATCCTCAAGCGCCAGGAAACCGCCCTCGCCCTCATCGCCGCGATCCAGGAAAACCGGATCACGCCTGCCGTCCTCGGCACCGCCAACATCGCTCGACTTCGCACGCACCCCACCGCCCGCGTCGCCCGTGAGGCCGGCGCCGTGCTCGGCGCCAGCAGCACCACCTCAAAGGAGAAGGACGACCTCATCGCGAAGCTCCTCCCCGAAATCGAAAAGTCCGGCGATATCGCCAACGGCCGCACGCTCTTCGCCGGCGTCTGCGCCATTTGCCACAAATTCGGCGACATCGGTCTCCGCGAAGTCGGCCCGCCGCTCGCCGGCATCGGCGCCCACAGCTCCGCCGAGTTGCTCGCCGCCATCGTTGACCCGAATCGCTCGGTCGAACCCAACTTCTGGCAGTGGAACATCACCACCAAAAAAGGTGAAACTCTCTCCGGCGTTATCGCCAACGAGACCAACGCCGCGCTTACCATCCGCAATCAGGGTGGCGATACCGAAGTCAAAACCGCCGACATCGCGACGCGCGACAATACCCGCCGCTCCCTCATGCCCGAGGGCTTCGACGGCCTCGGCGCCAAATCGCTCGGCGACATCATCGCCTACCTCCGCGCCAGCGCCAGCGCCGCGCCCGCCGCCACCGCCGCCACGCCTACGCCCGCCGTTGTTGACGCCATGCCCAAGGGCGGCGGTAAAAACGATCGCCCGCTCCCGCCCGTCACGCCCGTTACCTGGGAGCCGGGCAAGACCCGGGTCCTGCTCATTGGCGGCGGCAGCTCGCACAATTTCACCACGTTCTTCGGCGGCACCGATTCCGCCACGCTCCGCGCCGCCGGTTACTCGGTGAATTACACCGAAGACCGCGACCAAGCCGCCGCCGAACTCGCCGGCGCTGATGTCGCCGTCATCAGCGTCAACCGGATGTTCTTCGATACCCCCGCGTATCGGAAAGCCTTGTTCGCCTTCGCGGCCGCCGGCAAAGGCATCGTCATGCTCCACCCCGGCACGTGGTATGGTTTCCCGCAATGGCCCGAACTCAACGCCCAGATCGTCGGCGGCGGCGCCCGCGGCCACGACAAACTCGGCGCCTACTCCGTCCACGCCCTCCAGCCCGACCACCCGATCATGAAGGGCGTCCCCGCCAGTTTCGGTGTGTTCGACGAACTCTACTATATCAACGCCGAGCCCGAAAAAGTTCCCGCCGGCACCTCCTCGATCGATGTCCTCGCCGAGACCTCGCCCTCGATCAAATTTCAGAAACCGCACCCCGTGATCTGGATCACCAAGCACCCCACGGCCCGCGTCGTCGGCTTCACCCTCGGCCACGACGAACGCGTGCACGATCTGCCCGCCTTTCAAACCCTGCTCACCAACGCAGTGAAGTGGGCGAGCGAAAAATAACCGACTATTAGTCACAGAGCGCACCGCGCCCTCAGCGAGAACCCGGAGGCGATTCTTCCTCAGCTTCTCTCCGCGACCTCGGTGTCGAACAGCAAATTCCCATGTTTACAATCGCGGTCCTCGGCACTCTCGACACGAAAGGCCCTGAGCACGCCTTCGTCGCCGCCCTTCTCCGCGCCGCCGGCCACACTCCGATCTTGATCGACGTCGGCAGCCTCGACTTGCCGACGATCACGCCTGACATCCCGCGCACCGAAGTCCTCGCCGCGCTCCGAAGTGACACGGGCCTCCCGCCCGTGGGTTCGTCACCGGCAGCCGCCGAAGCTCCCGCCGCCATCCTCGCGCGCCGCGATCGCGGCGAATGCGTCACACTCATGGGCCGCGCCGCCGCCGCGCTCGTCACCTCCCTCCACGCCGCCGGCCGCATCCACGGCATCATCTCCCTTGGCGGCGGCGGCGGCACCGCCATCGCGACCGCCGCGATGCGCGCGCTGCCGATCGGTTTTCCGAAGCTCATGGTCTCGACGCTCGCGAGCGGCCAGGTCGCGCCCTACGTCGGCGCGACCGACCTCACGATGATGCCCGCCATCGTCGACGTCTCGGGTCTCAACCGCGTCTCGCGCGCCATCTTCGCCAACGCCGCCGGTGCCATCGCCGGCATGGTCACCGCCGCCACGTCCGCCCAGCCTTCTGCGTCCGCCGACAAACCCCTCGTTGTCGCAAGCATGTTCGGCAACACCACCGCGTGCGTCACCGAGGCCAAGCGCCTCGTCGAAGCCGCCGGCTACGAAGTCCTCGTCTTCGCCGCCACTGGCAACGGCGGTCGCGCCATGGAGTCGCTCATCGCCAGCGGCATGGTCGCCGGCGTGCTCGACATCACGACCACTGAGTGGGCCGACGAACTCGTCGGCGGCGTCCTCACCGCCGGCCCCGACCGCCTCGATGCCACCGCGAAGGCAAAAATCCCCGCCATCGTCTGCCCCGGCTGCCTCGACATGGTGAACTTCGGCGAGCGCGCCAGCGTCCCCCAAAAATTCGCCGGCCGCACCTTCTATCAGCACAACGCGCAGGTGACGCTCATGCGCACCACGCCCGCCGAGTGCGAGCAACTCGGCCGCATCCTCGCGGAAAAAATCAACCGCTACACCGCCCCCGTCACGGTCCTCCTCCCGCTCCGCGCGATCAGCGTCATCAGCGCCGCCGGCCAACCGTTCCACGAACCCGCCGCCGACATCGCTCTCTTCAACTCGCTCCGCACTCACCTTCGCCCCGACATCCCCGTCCGCGAGTTCGACCTCGAGATCAACGATCCCGCCTTCGCCCGCGCGTGTGCCGAGTCACTCCTGGCCCAATTGCCGGCAAAATCCGCATGAGCGCTCGTCCTGCCAATCAATGTTTCGCTAGGTCGAACGTCCGTGACCACCTGACTGGCTCTCTCGGCCAGTTCGGTAACAGCGTCAATTAACGGCGTCCCCGTTACGCCGGGAATGGTCTTCAGTTGTCACCGCTCACTTCAAAATCAGCCACTTCGATGGTGATTTCCCGGCTGAGAGATTGACGGAAGCGGACAAGATAAAATTAGCAGCGGTGGAGGCCGGAGGGATTTCATTCCCTCATCGCAACTGACGTGACCGCCTGAAACCGGGCCAAGGCTGGTGTTAGTCTGGGTAACCTGAAAGGAACCCAGACATATGAAAGGCATCCGTCATACGACTGAAGAAAAGATCCGCATTCTGCGCAGCGCCGACGGAGGCAAGCACATCTGACCTGACGCACGGAAATTGAGCCATTGCCGATGAGAGTCTGGGCCTCAACGAAGGAGCCCCAGACATGCCAAAAGGAAAGAAATACACACCGGAGCAGATCGTCGGAATCTTGCGTCGGATCGACCACGGGGAGACCGCGGAAGCGGTCTGCCGCGAAGTGAACATCAGTCAGGCGACGTTGTATCGCTGGAAGCAGCAATACGGGGCGCTCGAACTGGACGAGGTCAAGGAACTGAAGGCGCTGCGGGAGGAGAACGCGCAACTCAAGCGCGTGGTCGCCGACCAGGCGCTGAACATTCACGTGCTCAAAATCGTGAACGCAAAAAAATGGTGCGCCCGTCGCCCCAGCGCCACGCCGCCCAAGGCGTGGTGGCGACGGGCGAGTGTTCGCAGCGTCAGGCGTGCCGCTACCTTGGGCTGGCGCGCTCGACGTGGGCGTATCGCCGACGGCCGCCAACCCCACGCGCGCAGCAGATCACCGACGGTATTGCGCGGCTGTCGCGGCGTCATCCGCGCTACGGCTATCGTCGGGTGCATGCGCTGCTGTTGCGCGAAGGCTTGGCCTGCGCGAGACGCACGGTGCAACGCATCCGACGGCTGGAAGGCCTGCGGATCTTTCTCTGCGCAGCACTCGCTGGTGAAGCAATACAACGCTCGAGCCCACGTGTCCTTGCCCATAACCAACCACATTAGAACTCCCGTCAACGCATCGAGGTTCCGCGGCCAGTGTTCACAGCGAAGCCAAGAATACAAGGTGTCGGGATGGATGCGTAGGAACTTTGTGATCTGTTCTTCGCGATAGAGCTGCCGCACGATACGCAGCAAAGAAATAAATTTCTTTCTTCTTTCTCTTAGAGGGCGTCGAAAAAGCCCGGTGCGGGTAAGATTAGGATCGTGCGTGGGATCGGTTTGTGATCGAAACTGGGGATGGCAACCTCCAGTGAAACGAAAACCTATCCGAGTGATCTGACCGATGCGGAATGGGC